>NZ_AUKG01000003.1:0-300000 GCF_000424625.1 Conexibacter woesei Iso977N | reverse complement strand
GGCGATCCCGCAGGAGCTGCTCGGCAAGGCCGCCGAGGCCTACGGCGCGACCTTCTGGTGGGCGCTTGGCCTGGTCGCCGTCGCGTTCGTCGTGGCGGTCACGCAGCTGCCGAAGGACAGGCCCGCGCCGCCCGCCGAAGGCGACGACGCCGACCCGGCGGCCGCCGCACACGCGATGATGGTCTAGGTGGCGACCGACAGCCCGGAACGGATCAGGCCCACAGGACGCGGCGGCGCGTGGGCGCCGCTGCGCGTGCGGCAGTTCCGAACGCTGTGGAGCGCGCAGTTCGTCAGCAACGTCGGCGGCTGGATGCAGGTCGTCGGCGCGCAGTGGTTGATGTTGTCCTTGACGACGTCGACGACCGCGCTCGCGCTGGTCCAGACCGCGTCGTCGCTGCCCGTGCTGCTGTTCGCGATCCCGGCGGGCGCGGTCGGCGACCTCGTCGACCGGCGCAAGTTCTTGTTGATCGCCCAGCTGGCGATGCTCGCCGCCGCGGCGTTGTTGGGGGCCTTGTCGCTGGCGGGCGCGGTCACGCCGTTCTTGTTGTTGGCCTTGCTGTTCGCGGTCGGGACCGGGCAGGCGTGGACGTCGCCGACGTGGCAGACGCTGCAGCCCGAGCTGGTCGCGCCCGACCAGCGTCCGCAGGCGATCGCGCTGGGGTCGGTCAACCAGAACCTCGCGCGCGCGATCGGCCCGGCGATCGGCGGCGTGCTGCTGGCGGCGACGAGTGCCGGGACCGTGTTCCTGGCCAACGCCGCGACGTTCCTGGCCGTCGTCCTGGCGGTCTGGATGTGGCGGCCGGCGGCGCGCGCGGCGCGCGGCGGCGCCCACACGGCGGCCGCGCCGGAGCACGTGCGCGGCGCGGTCAGGGCGGGCGCGCGCTACGTCTCCAACTCGCCCGCGCTGCGCGCGATCCTGCTGCGCGCGGGCGTGTTCGTGTTCTTCGCGTCGTCGATCTGGGCGCTGCTGCCGGTGGTCGCGCGGACGTCGCTCGGGATGGGCTCCGGCGGCTACGGGCTGCTGCTCGGGTGCGTCGGGCTCGGCGCGGTCGCGGGCGCGACGCTGCTGCCGCGGCTGCGCGCGGGCCACGCGCCGGACGTGCTGCTGATCGGCGCGTCGCTGGTCGTCGCGGTGCTGGCGTTGGTGATGGCCTTCGTGCACACGACGGTCGTCGTCGCGGCCGCGCTGGCGATCGGCGGCGCGGCGTGGATCCTCGCGCTCTCGACGCTCAACGCCGCGTACCAGTCGACGTTGCCGTCGTGGGTCAAGGCGCGCGGGATGGGCTTCTACCTGGTGGTCTTCCAGGGCGGCAACGCGGTCGGCTCCGCCGTTCTTGGTGTTCTTGCCGAGGCGACGAGCGTCAAGGCGACGCTGGCGATCGCGGCGGGCGGGCTGGTCGTCGGGCCGCTGCTGGCGCTGCGCTACCGGTTCCGCAGGATCCCGCCGGAGGAGCTGATCCCGGCGGCGACGTGGCCGCCGCCGAGCGTCGAGGCGAACCACGCCGCGGCAGCCGGGCCGGTGATGGTGAGCATCACCTACACCTTGCCCAGCGAGGCCGACCACGAGGCGTTCATCCGCGCGCTCCGCGGCTTCCGCTACGCGCGCCGCCGGACCGGCGCGGTGTCGTGGCGGATGTGGGCCGACGCGGGCGATCCGGACCGCTACGTCGAGCAGTTCGTCGTCGGCTCGTGGGACGAGCACGAGCGCCAGCACGAGCGGGTCAGCCTCCGCGACCAGCAGCGGCTGGAGGCGATCTGGGCGCTCACCGACCCGGAGTCGCCGCCGGTCGTCACGCACTGGCTGAGCCCGGCCGAGGTGTAGGACTCGTCCTCGCGCATCAGTCCTCGGCGGCTACGGCGCCCTGCGTCTTGTTGAACGCGCAGCGGAACCTCTCCGCCCTGCCGACGGGCTCGCCGCCGGCGAAGCCACCGAGGTCGCGGTTGTCGTAGACCGTCACGTAGTCCAGCGAGCTGGGCTTGGGATCGGCGGGCTGCGGGACCGGGTTGGGCTCGGCCTGGCGCGGGTCGCCGAGCGAGCCGGTGCTGACGCCCTCGCTGCCCGCGGCCGAGTCGCCCGCGGTCGTCGTGAACAGCGAGGACGACATCTCGCGCGCGTCCTTGAGCCCGTCGCCCGGGCCGATGTCGATCGCGGCGGTCGACTCGTTGTCGTCGATCGTCGACTGCAGCTTGATCCGCGGCGCCGCGCCGATCAGCTGCGCGGCGGACGGCAACCAGCCGCCCTCCTTGACGCACTCGCGCGCGGCGTACATGAAGTCGTTGGTCCCGACCTGGTCGTTGGGCACCGTGTAGGTGGAGGTCTGCAGGCACCAGGTGCCGAGGTCGGCGGTGTCGGCCGGGCAGTTGAGCGCGAGGTCCTGGCGCCTGGCGCCGCCGAGCGTGTCGGCGGCCCTGGCGGCGGCGACCTTCGGGATCACCGACGCCGGGAACCTCTTGGCCTTCGAGAGCCGCAGGACGCCGTAGGGCTTGGGGCTCAGGGAAGGCATGGGCATGGACTTGGTCTTCTTCCTGGCCTTGGCCCTGGCCTTCGCGGCCTGCGCCTGCGGCGGCGCCGTCCTCGCGGGCGAGTTGGTGCTCAACGAGATGAACAGGGCGAGCAGGGCGACCGCCAGCGCGGCGGCGGCCATGGCGCGGGTGAGCGGGTCGTGCGTGGCGGTCGTCATCGGGGGGTCCTCGGGGTTCTGCGGTGGTCGTCGGAGTAGTTGTAGGCGTAGGATCGCCGCGGGCGCGGCCGGGCGCCCGCGAGCGCGAGCCCGGCGAGCAGCAGCAGCACGAGCGCGCCGCCCTGGCTGACGTAGCGCGGCAGCGGGGCGTCGGGCTCGTAGCGCGCCATGTTCGCGACGGTGTCGACCGCGTGCTCCTCCTCGCGCTGGCGCTCGGGCGCGACCGCGGTCTGCGACACCTGGGCGCTCGAGGTGCCCGACGGCGGCGCCGGCCGCGCCGCGGTCGGCGGCGGAGGCGGCGGCGTCGCGACGACCTGCGTCAGCCCGGAGGAGACGGGCAGGAACGGCGCGACGAACGCGGCGGGGATCACGGCCTTGACGGGCCTGTGCGGCGGGGCCTTGACGACCCTGACGGGCGCGGGGACGGGCGGCGGCGGGAGCGCCCCGGCGCCGCCGGTGGGCGGCGTCGCTTCGGCCGGCAGCGGCTCGGGGTCGAGGGCGTTGTTGTCCTCGGGCACCGTCGGCACCGTGCTGGTGCGGTTCGCCGGCACGGTCCCGCACGGTCGCTGCACGCTGCCCGCCAGCACCGTCACCTTCTGCGAGTAGGAGAGCCCTCCCGCGGTCAGCGTGATCGTGGTGGTGCCGTCGTTGTACGCGCACAACAGCCCGCTGTCGTTGTCCGGGATCGGCCTGCCCTGCGCGTCGAACAGCGCGCGCCGCGGGTTGGTCGACGCCGGGTCGCGCGCCACGAAGTTCGCGACCGACGGATCCGACGACGTGAAGGTGTACTCGGGCGGCACGATCGTGTCGCAGCCCTGGCCGACGCAATCGGTCGGGATCGGCACGTACGGGTCCGGGACGATCGTGCACGACGGCGCGTCCTGGCAGCCGAGCCCGGCACGCGGCCGTCGCGCGAGGCCCTGGAACAGCGCGACCTGGCTGCGGCGCAGCACCGTGCCGTCGGTGGAGTCGACCGCCAGCTCCCCGATGTTCGGGATCAGCCGCACGGCGACGGCCTTGCGGTTGAGCGCACCGCCGACGTCGGCGCCGTTGGCGTCCACCTGCACGAGCAGGAAGCCGCTGTTGGCCGGCTGGTTGGTGACCCCCGCGGGCGGCGGCACGATGTACCCCAGCGAGCCGGTCCCGACCGACGGGATCGCGTCGGCGCCCGCCGTGACCGTGCCGGTGACGTTGGCGCCGGTCGCCTCGTAGAAGTACGCCGACGCGCCCGCCTCCGGGCCGTCCACGGTGCAGCCGCCCGGCGGCGTGCCGGTGACGAGGGTCGCCGACACGGTCGTCGCGTCGGCGCTGCTCTGGATCGAGCGGTTGCCGACGACGATCGCCGGGGTCGCCGCAGCCGCGGCGCCGGAGAGCTCGTTCGCGAGCCAGCAGCGCTGCGCGTCGCCGAGGTTGTTGCCCGACGTGTCGAGCACGATCACGCGGACGTTGCCTCCGGCCCCCGTCGTGTCGAACGCGTAGTAGGCCTGGGTCGCCGACACGGCGGCGGGCAGCGCCCCGTAGGACGAGAACGCGCTCACGAACGTGGCCAGCGACCCGTCGTCGTCGAGGTCGTTCTCGGAGGGCGCCGCGTAGACCGGCAGCGTGCCCGCCGCCATCGTCAGCCGCCGCGCCGCGGCCTCCTGCTCGTGGCCGAAGTCGTCGACCTCCGAGGACCTCGCCGTCCCCGGCCCGGTGTCGAGGAACGCGCGCACGCCCGCGATCTGCGTCGCCCTGCCGACCGCGGCGGGCAGCCAGCGCCACGGCCCCGCGCCGACCGGCTGGAGGTCCGCGCACGCGCTCAGGCAGCCGGCGCCCCCGCCGATCGCGAACTCCGCCACCGCGCTCGGGTCGGCCGCGACCGTCGAGGTCGCGGCGCCGGGCGCGGCCTGACCGTCGTCCGGGTAGCGGACGACGCTCGCGCTCTGGACCTGGACGTCGCCGCCGACGGCCCAGCCGCCACGGCCGAACGGGTCGGTCAGGAACGCCAGGACGGCGTCCGGACGCTCGGGCAGGTCGAAGTTCGTGGTGTCGCTCGGGATCGAGCGCGACGAGTACAGATGCTGCTCGTCGTGCCAGCCGTGTGCGGTCTGGCGCAGCACGTAGCCGTCGCCCGGGATCCCGTAGGGGTCGGTGAGCACCGGCGCCTGGCCCGCCGGCGCGGGGTTCAGCAGCTCGTCGAAGTCGATCGCGTTCTCGCCGGCGGCGAAGTTGTCGTCGAGGTCGACGGCCACGGCCGCCCGCACGACGCCGTCCTCGTGGAACGCCGTGACCGCCGCCGGGTAGCCCGCGGCGACGAGCCCGGAGTCGTGCCACGCGCCGCCCGCGCCGTCGCGCTCGGCGACGTGCCCGTCGAGCGTCGCGACGACCGCGCTGCCATCGGCGAGCCCGGCGACGCGCTCCGGCACGTTGGACCCGGCCGCGCCCCCTGGGCCGTCGGGGTCGACGAGCGCGGACGTGATGCCGTCGTCGATGCGCCAGCCGGAGCCGTCGTTGACGACGATCCCGCCGCGGTAGCTCCGCTCCTGGCGGCTGTTGAGGTACGGGATCTTGTAGGTGACGATCGCCTCGTGGCCCGCGAACGCGATCGCGGTGAAGTTCGCGTCGCCGAGCCCGTCGGGCAGCGGCTCCTGCGTCCACGTCCGGTCGTAGCGCAGCAGCACGCCCTGCTTGCCGATCGCGTAGCCGCGATCGGCGTTCCCGGGGTCGAACGCGATCCCGGTGAAGTTCGCCAGCGCGAGGTTCGGCGGCTTGGCCGGATCGGACTCCCAGAGCCCGGTCTCCTTCCGCCACAGCCACATCTCGGCGCCGTCGCCGACCGCGTAGGCACGCTCATCGGTCGGCCACGCGACACCGCGCAGGCGCGGGGTCGCGCGCTTGCCGGTGGCCGTCAGGAGCGGCTCGGGCAGCCAGCCCTGGCCGGGCGTGTAGCGCGCGACCTCGCCCTGGTCGCCGACCGCCAGCGCCTGCGCGTCGATCCCGCCGACCGGCCGGCCGGGCTCGGCCGTGATCGCCGTCAGCGGATGGCGGAACGGGACGGGCCAGCTCCGCAGCTGGTCGGCCTCGGCGCTCGGACCGAAGCGGACAGGCCCGCCGGGCCCACCCAGCCAGCCGTCGTCGGTGGCCGTGAACGCGGCCCCGCGATCGGCGCCGACGCCGCGGCCCGAGGTGGGAACGCGCGACCACGAGGTCCCGTCGAAGCGCAGCAGCGCGCCCTGGTCCAAGCCCGTGACGAGGCGCGTGCCGTAGGGCCCGCCGCTGGTCCACGCGAAGCTGCGCGCGTCGCCCCTCGGCAGGTTGGTGCCGAGCGACCTGTCGCACAACGTCGAGCCGTCGTCGCCGGTGACGTCGCACCAGCTCGCCGCGACCTTCGCGGCCGGCTCGTCGTAGAACAACGTCGCGTCCCTCGACGTCCCGCCGGTCGACGACCTGACCGACGCATCGGCCCAGACGCCCTGCGTCGTCGCCGTCAGCGGCTGACCGTGCGCCGGGAGGCCGACCTGCACCGCGGTCCTGCCCACCACCGGCGTCTTGGTCGCGAACGGTGACGCGCCGAGCGACACGGGCCGCCAGACGGGATCGGTCCCCGACGTGTCGCGGTGCAGCAGGACCATCCCGGCCGTCGTGGTGGTGCCGGTCGCCAGCAGCCACGCGTGGCCCGCGCCCGCGGCGTCCACCGCCGCGACCGTGAACGCCGTCGGCGGCGCGTCGCACGCCGGCGCCGTGCCGAGGCAGATCGCCTCGCGCGTCCAGGCGGTTCCGTCGAAGTGCAGGACCGCGTCCTGCACGCCGTCGTCGCCGGCCGTGGGCACGACGAACGCACCCGCGTGGCCGTCGTGCTCGTCGATCGCCAGCAACGGCCTGTCGTAGAGCTTCTCGCCGGCGTGCAGCGGCGCCGTCGCGGTGGCCGGCGGCGCAGACGTCGTGCCGGGCGTCCCGGTCGTGCCCGGCGTCCCGGTCGTCCCCGGCGTGCCGGTCGTCCCCGGCGTCCCGGTGGTCCCCGGCGCCCCGGTCGTCCCCGGCGCCCCGGTCGTGCCCGGCGTCCCGGTCATCGGCAGCGTGCCGCCGTCCGGCAGGACCGACGGGTCCGGCGCCGCGTGGAAGCGCCCACCCGGGTCGCGCACCACCAGCATGCTGTTGGCCAGGAACGCGACCGCGCCGTCGTCGGTGCTGCGGCCGGCCTGCGGGCCGCTCGCGGGCGTCAGCGTCTTCAGCGGCTGGCCGTCGGCGTCGACCGGCGCGTCGACCGCGGTCCAGCCGTCGGCGTCGGTGTGCCGCAGGATCCGGCCGTTGCCGAGCGACCAGATCTCGCCCGCCGCCTCGCCCGGCGACGCGCCGATGATCGTGCCGCCCGCGTCGATGACGCCCAGCGACGGCTGCGCGACCGAGCCGGCGGGCGCCTCGGCCCCGGACCCCGATGCGACACGGTTGAGCAGCAGGAGCGCCGCCGCGGCGGCCAGCAGCACCAGCGCCGCCGCGAACCGCCGGCGGCGTGCGACCGGTGTCGGGCGACTCAACGCCTCACGCTCGCGATCGTGACCTCGCCGGCGTCCGGGTCATCGTCGGCGACCGACGGATCGTGCGACGGCGTGCTCGACGTGTCGTCCCCGCCCCTCGCCCTCGTGTACGCCGTGACCCTGAGGTCGAGCTTCGTCGGCCAGTGCTTGACGCTGAGCTTCAGCCGCAGCCGGTGCCTGCCCTTGGCCAGCGTCGTCTTCCTGGTGCGTGCGACGACCTTGCTCCTGCGCTTGGCGAGCAGCTGGACGTGGGCCTTCGCGGTCAACGTGAACGTCAGCTCCAGCGTCGTGCGGTGGATCACGCGCCGCCTGAGGTTCGTGATCAGCTTCCTGGCCCTGGCCCGCTTCGGCGTCGGGGCCGGCGGGCCGGACGTGAGCGGCGGCGGCTCGTTGAAGACCGGCGGCGCGATGCCGGAGTCGTCGTCGGGGATCGAGTCGTTGGCGAGCTTGATCGTCGCGTTGTCCGACGGCCGGTAGGTGATCAGCCGGTGCATCGCGGGCTCGTCGTCACGCGGGAGGTCGCCCCCGAGGTGGAACAGCCAGCCGTCCGCCGTGGCCATCCAGCACTGCCCGGGCGCCGGGCAGGCGAGCCGGTCGGCCTGGTCCTTGCGCGCGATGCCATCGCCCGCGCCCGGCAGCGTCGTCGTGCTGTCGACGGTCCCGTCGGCATGGACGCGGACGAGCCGCGCGGGCGGGTCGTCGCTGTTGATCTCCCGCGCCGGCACGTAGGCGACCCATGCGTCGTCGGTGCCCGGCTCGGCCGCGATCGCGGCGATCCTGGTGCCGGTCGCAAGCGCGTCGCCGGCGTCGCTCAGCGTCAAGGGCGCGAAGCCGTCGGGACCGAGCAGCAGCACGTTGACCGGTGTTCCGCTGCCGTCCCTGGCCGAGAGCGCGCCGGCCGCCGCCCACAGCTGCGCGCCGTCGCTCGACAGCTGCAGGCCGGCGAGGTGCGCAGGGTCGTCGGCGCCGTAGTCGATCGGCGTCGTCGTGAACAGCGAGGTGAACGTCGGCGGGTCGCCGTCCTGGACCTGGTGCAGGAGGTAGGGCTGGTCCTCGGGCTCGTTGCCGATCGCGTTGCCCGCGTACGACACGCTCTCGTACAGCGCGCCCTGGTGCACGGCGTAGTCGGCCACCGCGCGGTCCGGGTCCGGAACCGCGTCGTGCATGGTCAGCGACGGGAACGGCTGCAGCGCGTTGCCGTTCCAGTGCAGGTGGAAGGCGCCGGTGTTGACGCTCCCCGGCAGCCGCTCGCCGCCGAACCAGCAGTCGTCCGGAGCCAGGCACGCGGCCGCGTTCATCGGCAGGTAGGACCTCGCGGTGCCGATCGGCTCGGCGTAGGACGCGACGACCTGGCCGTTGACGATGTGGCAGAGCGAGCGGCGCTGCGCGGCGCCCCTGTCGAGCCCGGCCTGGCCGACGACCTGATCGCTGATCGTCCAGAAGTCGAGCGGGCCGGCCCACGCGATGCGGCCGCCGGTGCCGCCGCAGACCGTGGCGAGCCGGTGCCAGCCGGTGCCGTCGTAGGCCCAGAGGCCGTCGGCCGTGATCAGCGCGCCGCGGTTCGGCGCCCAGAACTTGATGTCATACACCTTGCCGACCGCGACGGGGACGCTGCTGCCGGTGGGCACCGGCTGCTCGCTGTGCCATTCGTCCGCTGTCGCCGGAGCGGCGCAAACGGCGCCGAGCGCGAGCGCGGCGAGCAGGCCCAGGAGGCGGCTCATCGCTTGGCCCTCGCGGTCGTCTTCTTGGTGGTCTTGCTCTTCTTGTTGGTGGCCTTGCTCTTCTTGGTCACCTTGGTCTGCGCCACTCGGAACCTCACCGCCAGCGTGTCCTTGAGGGTCGCGCGACCGGGAGCCGCGAACGTCACCTTCGCCGTGGCGTCGAGCCCGGCCCTGCCCTTCACCAACGACATGTAGGTCTTGGTCACCCTGATCGAGAGCCGCCACAGCCCGGCGGCGCGGACGACCGTCGACCTGACCGCGACCTGGCGCCTGACCAGCACCCTCCGCGTCACCGTCCGGTGCCTGCCGTGGGCCGCCCTGACCCTCACGTGCCTGGTGACGGGCACCGTCGCCTGCACGGTCGCGCGCAGGACGCCCGGGCCCGGGACGTCGGCGTCGAGGCGGACGGTCCCATCCTTCTGCGCGACCGCGCGCAGCGCCATCGTCCACGCGCGCGGGATCGCCGGGTTCGGCGGGCGCGCCGAGATCACGCTCTGGCCGGGCGCACCGAGCGGCGGCGCGGCGTCGGTGAGCAGGAACACGTCGTTGGCGCCGTTGGCGTCGACCGCCACGAGGTTGCGTGCGGGCGAGTCGAACGCCAGCATCCGGCCGGTCGCGTCGAACGACGGCGAGGCGGCGCCGTCGCTGTCGGCCCTCGTGACGCCCGGAGGCAGCGACGGGCCGCCGTCGACCGTCCTGCTCACACGCCGCAGCGTGTTGTCGCCGAGGTCGACGAGGTAGAGCTCCTGCTGGCCCTTCTGCGCGGGCACGCCGCCGGTCAGGTAGGGCGGCGCCAGCGGGAACGTCGACCGCGCGGTCGAGAACGCGATCCGCCGTCCGTCCGGCGCGATCCCGACGTCGTAGACGCCGTTGAACGCGTCGCCCGAGTGGAGGTCCTGGGTGAGCCGGCGGACCGCGTCGCGACGCGCCAGGCCGTCGCGCATGTCGACCACGAACAGGTCGGCGATGTCGGTCTTGGTGGTCAGCGGCGGCACCGGCGGCGTGCCGAGCAGGGCGACCGTGCGGCCGTCGGCGCTGAGCGACGGCAGCGCGTCGAACTGCGCCGGGCGCGTCACCCACCCGGCGACGTAGCCGTTCCCCGCGTCGCCGTTCGACGCGAGGTCCGGGTACGGGCCGACGCAGGCGGGGTCCGCGAACGTGCCGCCCGGCGGGCAGCCGGGCGCCTCGGGGTCGCCGGCGCCGACGACGCGCCGGATCGGCGCGGCCGGGCCGTCGGCGACGCGCCGCCACAGCGGCTCGTCGTAGCCGTTGGCATCGTCGGTCCTCTCGTCCGGGAGCGTCGGCGCCTGCAGGCCGATGTTCGCGCCGAGCCAGGCGACGGTCGTGCCGTCGGCGCTCAACGCCGCCACGGCGACGGGTGCGGCCAGGCCGTTGCCGCCGACCTCGACCGCGGTCGGCGTGACGGCGCCGCCCGTCACCGGTACGGTGGTCATCGCACCAATGGACGGATCGCGCTGAGCACTGACGAGCGTCGTCCGCTGCGTGTCGAGATCCCGGACCGCGACCTGGAGCGCCGGCGTGTCGGCGCCGGCCAGGTCCGAGCCGCTCTGCGTGACGAACGCGACGCGACGGCCGTCGGCGCTGAGCGCCGAGCGCGGCGCCGCGAGCGACCCCGCGGTCCCGCTGCCCGAGGGGGCGGCGTAGACGAGCCCGGACGGCGCGCCGTCGTGCGCCGACGCCAGCGCGAAGGCGCACCCGGGGCCAGGCGAGCAGGGCAGGCCGACCGGCGGCGCCGGCGCGTCCATGTCGCGCACGTACACGTCGGCGACCGCGTTGGTGTCGTCGTCGGTGTCGAGCGCGGCCGTCGTGCTGAAGCTGACGTAGCGACCGTCGGCGCTGATCGACGGCATCCGGGCGTCGGCGATCGCCGGCCTCGCGTAGGCGTCGCCGCCGGCGACGACGTCGGTCGCCCCGGTCTGCAGGTTGCGCCGGAACACGCCGCTGACGCCGTCGAGCGAGCCGGAGTACGCGAGCCAGCGGCTGTCGGCCGAGAGCGCGGACGTCCCGACCGCGTCGGCCTGCTCGCGCGGCGACACGCTGACGAGCGTGGGCGCACCGAAGTCCGCGGCCGCCGGCCCGGCGGCGCCGGCGAGCGCGCCCAGCGCGGCGACGGCCGCGATCGTAGTCGTCCACCTACGGCTCATCGCACCGTCACCCGCAGCCGCACGGTCGCCTGGTTGCCGGCCCTGTCGCGCGTGACGACGCGGACGACGTAGCGCCCCGCCCGCTGGTACTCGTGGCGGAACGTCCGGTGCCCCTTCTGCAGCCTGCTGCCGTCGCCGAACAGGCAGGTCGTCCTGGCGGCCATGACGCCGGAGGCCGCGTCGGCGACCGCGACGGCCAGCGAGTGGCGGCCGTACCTGCGGCCGGTCGTGTTCCTGGCGGTGGCCGTCGGCGGCCGCCCGTCGACCCTGAGGTCGACCGGATCGCTGGCGATCGCCTGGCCCTGCGCGTCGGTCCCGACGACCTGCACGTGGCGGACGCCGTTGCCGAGGTAGACCGCGGCCGGGCGCAGCGCGCGGACCGACAGGCCCTGCGCGACCGGCCGCCCGTCGAGCAGCACGGTGTAGGTGATCCTCTGAGAGGTCGACGGCGCGGGCTGCCAGGTCACGCGTGCGGCGCCGGGACGCACCCAGCCGGCCGGCGCGGTCACGACGAAGCTCGCGGGCGCGGCGGTGATCCCGCCGGCGACGACCTCGGCGCCCGCGCCCGTCCTCTGGAGGAAGCCGACGATCGCGTCGCCGCCGACGTCGCCGCCGAGGCTGAGGCGCGAGACGTCCCCGGCGTCGTTGCCGGCCACGACCCCGGTCTGGACGCCGCCCGACGGCAGCTCCTGGCGCAGGGCGACGGCGGGCAGGCCGTCGGCGCCGGTCGTCTCCCACGCCGCGATCGTGCCGCCGTCCGGGTCGATCGCGACCTGCGCGTCGGCGCTCGCCGAGCCCGCGGGCGCCGACGGCTGGGGATCGTGCAGCGCGCCCGCCGCGCCCAGGGCCGGCAGGTGGACGCCGCCGGCGGCGGTGAACGCGACGCGTGCGCTGCCGTTCTGGCCGCCGTCGGCGACCGCCACCGCGGGGCTGCCGATCACCGGGTCCTGCGGGCCGCCGTCCACGGCGGTCGCCCCGCTGAAGACCGCGGCGTTCCTGTCGAGGCTGACCGGCAGCTGGTTGGCGAACACGCGCGTGCCGCCGAGCGCGTCGTCGCTCGTCCCGGACACGCGCGCGACGACCTGCGCCATGCCCAGCGGCGTCACCGCGAGCGCGAGCGCGTCGGCGTCGTCGGTGACCGGGCTGCCCTGCCAGGTCGACGGGCTGGCCGGCTGGATCGGGGCCGGCGAGGTGCCGAAGACGCGGCGCGCCCAGATCCGCGCGATGCCGGTCTGGTCGCGCTCCTGCCACGCGATCACCGCGCTGCCATCCACCGCGAGGCCGGCGCGCGGGGCGTTGGCGACGTCCGGCGCCGGCATCGACGCGTCGCCGTTGCGGTTGATCGCGCCCAGGCGGGACCACCGCGTGCCCTGGTAGCGGGCGACGCGGACGTCGGCCAGCACGTCGTTGGGGCGCAGCTGGACGGCCGTCGGGTCGAACGGGCTCGTCGGCCCGAAGTCGTAGGTCGTCACGCGATAGGCGACGATCGCCTGCCCCGGCGCGGTGCCGGCCAGCGACGGGTCGACGTCGGCGCCGGCCGCGACGTTGGGGTCGACGACCAGCGGCGCGCCGAACGCGGCGCCGCCGGCCGGGAGCTCGGCCGAGTACAGCGCGTACCGGATCTGCCCATGGACCGTCGCGATCTGGCTGACCCAGACCACGAGCAGGCGCCCGTTGTTCGAGGCCGCGATCGCGACCTGCTGCGCGTCGTAGGGCAGGAGGTCGGCGCGCACCGGCCGGGTCCAGCCACCGTGCAGGCGGCGGACGACGAAGACGTGCGGGACGCCGCCGGTGACCTTGATGTAGGCGATGCCGCCGGTGCCGTCGGGCGCCAGGGCGACGCCGCCGAAGTCGCGGACGTCGGCGCTGGGCCCGTCGATCGTGACCGGCGGTTCGATGAGCGCGAGGGCGCTTGTGGGCCACGCGAACGCTGCTCCGACGACGAGCAGCGCAAGCGGGTGGCGGATGAGACGAGTCAGGGCCACGGGGAGTACGGCTGGAGGGCGACTGGGGAACGCCTGCTGGAGGCGGACCTTGGCACCCGTCCGAGGAGAGGTCAAGGGAGTTATGCTTCTGTTCACAAAGTGGCTACACACGTGTCCGTACGCGTGATGACCGCGAGCGGACACGTGTGTGTGCGAAGGCGCTGCAAACGCGGCCGATCGGCCGCGCCGCAGCGTCTTCCCGGCCTACTTCTTCTTCTTGCTCGCGGCCTTGAGCGCCAGCGTCTTGGTCCTGGTGCTGGACCTGCCGTTGGCGCTGGTCGTGATCGCCGCGCTGACGCTGAGCCTCTTCTGCTTCCTCAACAACGAGCGACCCGTCGCGGTCAGCCTGAGCTTGACCGCCTTGCTCTTGCCCGCCTCGACCGTGAACGACACCGTCCCGATGGTCACGGTCGTGGCCTTCTTCCTGCCCCTGACGGTCTTCGTGACCCTGACCTTCAGGACGACCCTGCCCACGCAGCGCGCGCCGCCGGCCGGGCAGCTGACCGTGAGCGCCACGTTGCCCCTGGCGTCGACGCTCGAGCCGGAGACGCCCGAGCTCGGGATCGTCGGCGTGGTCGGCACGGTGCCGCCACCGGACGGCGGGATGGGGGTCGTCCTCGGCGCCGGGGTCGGCGTCGGGTTCGGGGTGGCGTTGGCCGGCGCCGTGCCGGCCACCGTCACCGTCTGCGCGAAGGCGTCGCTGGCGACGTCGTCCCTCGAGGTGACGACGAGCCTGACCGTCCGCGCCACGGCGGCCGTGCCCCCGTTGGCGAACGCGTGCGTCACCGTCGGCGTCGTCGCGTCCTGCGTCGCGCCATCGCCGAACTCCCAGTGGTAGGTCTTGAGCGTGTGCGTCGGGCCACCGCTGTCGGACCCGGCCGAGTCGATCGACGCGGAGGCGTCGAACGTGACCGTGCCACCCGCCGCGGGCGTGCGCGACGACGGCGTGAAGGAGGCGATGGGCCTGGGCGCCGCGACGGTGACCGTGTGGAACACCGGCTCGGTCCAGACGCTGCCCTGGATGTGGATCTTGACGCCGATCCTGAACGTGGCGCCCGCGTTCAGGTAGGTGTGGTTGATCGTCAGGGCCGCCGCGCCGCCGCCCGAGCCCGTCACGTGCGTGGCGAACTGGCCGGAGCCGTCGAGGTCCCAGTCGACCTCGCCCGCCGCGCCGCCGCGCAGGTCCGACATCGACGCGTCGAGGACGATGCTCTTGCCCTTGGTGACCGTCACCGAGCCGTCGCCCCTGCCGTCGACCGTGAACAGGCCCTGCGGCACGGGGCAGCCGGAGCCGCCGGAGCCGAAGACGTGGACGGTGCGATCCGTGGGGTCCGGCGTGGTGTTGTTGTAGGGGCTGGTGACGATGACCTGGTCGTCGGCCCCGACGGCGATGCCCAGGTGGATGAAGCGGAAGGGCAGGTAGCAACTGCCGCCCGCGGTGCCGCCGCCGTAGGCCGCGAGCTGGTCGCCGTTGGCGATCGAGAAGCCGCGGACCATGCCCGATCCGGACACGCCCTCGGGGATCCACACGGAGGTGCCGTCGGGCGAGACCGCGATCGGGACGCCGTAGCTGTTGCCGTTCTGGATCGCCGGGTTGATCGCCGGGTTGTTGTCGACCGAGTCCTGGGCGATGAGCCTGGGCGTGCCGCCGCCCTTCGGGATGCGGTAGATGAGGGCCGCGGTGCCGTCGCCCGCGTCCGGCCCCTCGGGCACGTAGATGTCGCCGTCGGGGCCGATCGCCATGCCGGGCGGGTTCGGCACCGCGTTGCCGTCCGGGTCGACGCCGGTCCCGAGGCCGGTGAGGGGCGTGGAGAGCGCGCCCGCGTCGGTGACGTACTGGATGACGCCGTTCGGATCGATGGCGTTCGGATCGTCGATCCCGATGACCCCGACCTTGTGCGTCGTGGGGTCCACCGCGATGCCGGTCGGGTAGTCGACGACGCCGCCCGCGGTGCGGAAGTCGACCAGCACGCCGGACGGGAGGTTCGCGGGCGCGACCAGCGCGTTGGACTGCGGCGTCGTCGAGTAGACGAGGATCGACATCGACGCCGGCTGCGAGGGGTTCGCCGCGTCGGGGCCGTTGGCCACCATGAACACGTACAGGCGATGCTCGGTCTGGTCGACCGCGAGGCCCGCGATGTACCCGGCCCCACCGCCGGCGTTCGTGTTCGGCGGCGCGACCGTGGCCAGCGCCTGACCCGTCGGGGAGAGCTTGCGCACGCGCGGCGTCTTCGACGCGTCGGAGACGTCTGCGACGTAGATGTCGTTGCCGTCGCTCGGATCGACCGCGACCGGGCCGCCGAACGCGAACTCGCCGGCGCTCGCGTCGAAGCCCACCGGGCCGAACGCGGCCAGCTCGCCGGCGGCGCGCGCGCCCGGCGCGGCGAGCAACACGTACATGATGATCAGGGCGGCGGCGAAGGCCGCCGCGCACGCAGCGCGCGAGGGCGCCGCTGTACGGCGAAGGTCCAGCATCGACAAGCGTCTCCTGTAGTCGTCGCAGCCGCAGGCAGAGGCTCATGCGGCCGGGGGTACGGCGTCGCAACATACTCGCCGGCGTTCCCATGCGGAATGGAGTTATCGATATGTTCACCAAGCGGTAGGGGATGGCCGAGCGCTCCGGGCCTGAGGGTCCGGATGCCGCCTTGGTGTCACCAGGATGTCGCCCACCTAGTTACGAATTTTTATGGTGAGCAATGGCGATGTGGCGCCTATGGTCCGCGCCGCTGTCCCACTACCAACCCATCCCTAGGAGCACTCCATGAAGCGTTGTACCCCGCGCCTCGGCGCGGCGCTCACCGCCCTCAGCGTCCTGGCGCTCGGCGCGACGACGGCCTCCGCCGACGTCCCGTCGTTCAGCCGCTGCCCGGTCGGCGCCCCCAACCTCTCGTCCTGCCTGGTCGCCCAGTCGACCGGCGGCTCGATCGGCGCCAACAGGAACAGCGTCAACGTCGGCACCTCGGTGAAGATCGAGGGCGGCGTCGCCCAGGACCCCGACACCCATCAGTTCACGTTCGTCCCGCCGGCGTCGGGCCCCGCGCTGACCGGCACGCCGGTCGTCGTCTCCAACAACCTGTTCGGCACGGGTCTGCCGTTCAGCCTCAACACGCTGACCGCCCAGATCCAGCAGGTCGGCGCCATCACGTACGACTACTCGACGTTCAGCTTCACGGCGCCGATCCGGATCAAGTTCTCCAACCCGCTGCTCGGCACGAACTGCGCCATCGGCTCGACCGCTGCGCCGATCACGCTGAACCTGACGACCGACATCACCGACCCGCCGCCGCCGAACCAGCCGATCTTCGGCGACCAGGGCTCGATCTCGCGCCCGGCCGGCCTGATCCTGGAGTCCGACGACGTCATCGACGTCGACAACGCCTACGCCGTGCCCGCCGCGTCGAACTGCGGGGCGGTCGCCCCGGCGACGGTCACGAAGGCCATCAACAAGCAGCTCGGCCTGCCGTCGCCGGCCGGCACGAACACCGCGACGATCACGAACAACGTGTACGTCGGCCACACGCCCTCCTGACGCACCGCTCCACGACGCGAAGCGGCCGGGTACTTTCGGACCCGGCCGCAGGCGTTTCAGCGCAACCGGCGCCAACGGCGCGCCGGCCAGGGGCAGCTAGCCGATGGCGTTGACGCCGGACTGCGCCGCAGTCCTGACGTCGGTGGGCAGCCTCTGGTAGTCCTTGTTGTTGTTGGCCGTGGCACCCGCCGTGCTGATCGTGTAGTTCAGGTAGTCGAACACGGTGTTGGCGATCCTGCCGCCCGCCGGGGAGCCCCAGCCGGCCGCGTAGTTGTTGGTCGCCAGGTCCCACGTCAGCGTGCAGATCGGGTAGCCGCTGCCGTGATCGGTCAGGTAGACGCCCGACCAGCTGGCCGTGGCCAGCGGGAACGTGCCGCTGGCGTACGACCTCGAGGCGGTCGTGCAGTTCGAGTTGGCGACCGTCGTCGACAGGCCGTTGCTCGAGGGATCGTACGTCGCCGACTCCGCCGGGATCCTGATGCCGATCCACCTGTAGTTGCCACCGGCAACGTAGATCGAACGAGCGTCCGAGAGGGCCACGTAGCCGATCGTGCCGGGCTTCGCCGAGACCGTCTTGGCCTCGTCGCCGCCGCCCGAGCCCGTGCCGGCACCCGCGCAGGCCGACGGGCAGCCCGACTCCGAGTAGTGCACGCCGGTCCTGTTGCACGCGGACGGCCAGTTGGTGTTGTCCGCCGAAGCCTGCAGGTCGGCCCACGTCCTGGTCCCACACACCGCGCTGCTGTTCTGGTTGAACAGGTAGTGCTTGAGCTGGTAGCTCGTGCCCGACGAATCGGTGCGGACGACGCGGTCGATCGTGCCGGTGCAGCTGCCGCCGGTCGCGATCGAGGACCACGCGGTCGTCGTGCCGTTGAAGACCCTCTCCAGGTTGGCCGGAGTGATCTCGGTGATCGTGCAGCCCGCCGGCGGGTTGACGACGATCGCGATCGCCGCCTGCGTCACCGGGATGCTGAGGACGCCTGCGCCCGTCGCGGTGTTGATGTTGGTGACCTGCGTCGAGGTCGGCGCATCGTCGGTGCCGCAGTAGTTCACGGCGGTCTGCAGCGCGCCACCGCTGGCGCCCCACTTGTCCATGCACCTCCCCGAGCTCGTGGCCGTGTAGGTCACGGTCGGCGTCGCACAGACCGAGGTCCTGAAGCCCGCCGTCCAAGCGGTCTGAGCCGACCTCTGCAACGACGAACCCTCACCGGCGATGTTGCTGCCGGCACACGGCGTGAACGAGGCGTGGGCGGAGCCGGCGCCGATGCCGCTGAGGGCCATCGCAGCCGTAGCAGCCAAGGCCAGCACGCTGACCTTCTTAGTACGCAACTTCATGGTTTGTTGATGCTCCCTGATGTTGATGGACCCGAGCACGGGCGTGCGCGGGCAGCGCGGAGCAGAGCTGCCTTCCTGACAGCTTCGCGACCGCCCTTCCCCTTCAGGTCGCGTCCGTCGTGCGACCTGGACGCACAGTGAACTCAGAGCAGTGCGGCTGCAACCAGAGTTTTCGCTATGTTCACGAGTATCGGCCCTTTTCAGGCCAGATGGCAGGGACTGGCCCCGCGCGGTGAACGTCAGTCGGTCGACAGGCGCGCCGTGACGCGCTGCAGCCAGGCCGCGTCGTCGAGCCGTCGCGCGAGGAAGTCGCGCGGTACGGCGCGCACGGACACATCGCGTCCCTGAGCGCGCAGCGACGCCCGCCAGTGCGCGTCGGCGCTCAACCGCGCGAGCTCGTCCTTCAACCGCGCGTGCTGGTCCGGGCGCAGGCCCGGCGCCTCGAGCACGGCCGTCCACGCCCGCGGCGCGGCGCCCGCGCCGCGCGGCCACGACAGCGCCCGCACCCGCCCCGCGGCGATCTCCCCGCGCAGCGCGCTCGCGGGCGCCAGCACCACGTCGGCGTCGCCGGACTCCAGCCCCAGCGCCGCCTCGCCGCCGCTCGGGTACGCGCGGTAGGGCACGTGTCCCGGCACGCCCGCGCGCTGCACCAGCCGCCCGAGCTGCGTCTTCGTCCACGCGTCGCCCTCGACCGCGAACAGGTGCCCGTGCGGCCGGTCGCGCAGGTCGCCGACCAGCTGCGCGCCCGAGCGCAGCCTCGACCTGAGGCGCACCGCCAGCACCAGCCGGTCCGACGCCAGCACCGCCAGCGGCCGCGCCCGCCGCAGCGCATCCTCGGCCTCCCGCGCGGCGACGGCGTCGGAGCCGAACAGCGCCTGCGCCCGGCCGCGCGCGAGATCCGCCACGGTCGCCGACGACACGACCAGCAGGTCGCTCGGCCGCGGCGCGGGATCACTCGCCCCGTCGAGGTCGTCGAGGAAGCCCGACACCGCGCCCGCCGCGCCGCCCGCGCGCAGCTTCACGGTCGCCGGCCGCCCCGTCAGCTGCAGCGACGCGGCGGCATCTCGCGCGACCGCCTCGCTCGGCCCGCCCGCCTCGGTCCCCGGCACCCACAGCGTCAGGTGCGCGTCGACGATCGCGGCGTCGCCGGTGTCCCCCAGGAACGGATGGTGCAGCAGATCCGAGACCGCGTGGGCGACGACCACCGCCAGCAACGCGGGCCAGAGCGCACGTCCTATGCGCGACTGCCGAGACACCCCGGCGAGTCTAGGTCGCGCACCGCCGATGATGTCGCCGAGCGGTGAACATGTCCGCCCGGTCCACGAGCGGCCGTCCCGGTGTTCACACGACGGCGACCAGAGTTCCCGAACTGTTCACACCCGCCCGCTCCGGAGCCGTGATCGTGTCCCGAATGTCGAATCCCCGCCTCACCCAGTCCTACGGAAGCAGGTCCCCGCTGCGCGCGGCCGCGACCAGCGCCAAGGACGCGGGAGCCGCGGTCGGCCGCATCCTCACGCGCGACCCGCTGTCCACGTTCCTCCTCCTCGCCGCGATCGCGCTGGCGATCACGTTCTTCTCCCTGCTCGGCTCGCTCGGCCCGCAGGCCCAGGGCAAGAGGGTCGCGCTCTCCAACCTCACCTCGCTCGCGACCGCGCAGCGCCTGCAGTCCGCCGTCCTGCTCGACCACGACCACCAGGTCGTCGCGCACACCGACACCGGCCTGCAGATCTACGCCAACTACCCGTCGAGCGACGCGGCCACGGCGACCATCTACAGGAACCTGACGACCGGCGGCGCGCAGGTCTCGATCGACCAGCAGTCGTCCAAGCCCGCGACCGCGATCGTCGTCCAGTTCCTGATCCCGATCCTGCTCCTCGTCTGCCTGTTCGCGTTCTTCACGCGCTTCACCGGCGACGGCTCCGGCGGCATCGCCTCGTTCTCGAACTTCCGCGGCAAGGGCCGCAGGAAGAAGAAGGGCAGGGCGCCGATCACGTTCGACTCCGTCGCCGGCGCGGGCGAGGCGGTCGCCGAGCTGCGCGAGATCCGCGACTTCCTCGACGACCCGAGCAAGTACCTCACCATGGGCGCCGCCGCGCCCAAGGGCGTCCTGCTCGTCGGCCCTCCCGGCACCGGCAAGACGCTGCTCGCGCGCGCCACCGCGGGCGAGGCCGACGCCACGTTCTACTCGGCCTCCGGCGCCGAGTTCGTGGAGTCCCTGGTCGGCGTCGGCGCGGCGCGCATCCGCTCGCTCTTCGCCATCGCCCGCAAGAACGCGCCGGCGATCATCTTCATCGACGAGCTCGACGCCGCCGGCCGCAAGCGCGGCGCCGGCGTCGGCCAGGGCAACGACGAGCGCGAGCAGACGCTCAACCAGCTGCTGGTCGAGATGGACGGCTTCGGCGGCGACGCCGGCGTCGTCGTCATGGGCGCCACCAACCGCCCGGACATCCTCGACCCCGCACTGCTGCGCCCCGGCCGCTTCGACCGCCAGGTCGTCGTCGACAACCCGGACGCCCACGGCCGCTTCGAGATCCTCCAGCTCCACGCGCGCGGGCGCTCGTTCGCCCCCGACGTCGACCTCGCGCAGATCGCGCGCCTCTGCCCCGGCTTCTCCGGCGCCGAGATCGCCAACCTCGTCAACGAAGCGGCACTGCTCACCGTTCGCGAAGGCCGCGTGGAGATCGACCAGGCCACGCTGGAGGAGGCGATCGACCGCGTCGTCGCCGGCCCCGCCAAGAAGCACGTCCTGACCGCCGAGGAGCAGTGGACGATCGCCGTCCACGAGGCCGGCCACGCGGTCACGACCCGCGCGATCGGCCAGTCGGTCTCGGCCCAGAAGCTGTCGATCGTCGCGCGTGGCCGCCAGCTCGGCACCGCCGCGCACATGCTCACCGATCGGGATGCCGTGATGCACACGCAGTCCGACCTGGAGCGCCACCTGACCGCGATCCTGGCCGGCACCGCCGCCGAGCTGATCGAGTTCGGCGAGGGCTCGACCGGCGCCAGCGACGACCTCCACGCCGCGACCAAGCTCGCGCGCCAGATGGTCACGAGCTTCGGCATGAGCCCGCGCCTGGGCTCGGTCACGATCGGCGAGGCCGGCGGCGAGGTCTTCCTCGGCGCCGCGCTGCAGGACATCGGCACGGTCGGCCCGCACACGCTCGACATCATCGACGAGGAGACCGAGCGGATCGTCGAGGACGCCAAGGCCCGCGCCCGCGCGGTGCTCCAGCGCAACTGGTCGGCGGTCGAGGAGACCGCGCGGTCGCTGGTCGAGCACGAGACGCTGTCCGGCGTCGCGCTCGACGCGGTCCTCTCGACGGTCCAGCCGGTCGACCTCCAGAGCCTTCCGCCGGCCGAGCGCGAGGTGGACGTGCGGCGGCGGGGGAGCGGAGACCCGCGCTGACCGCGCCGCCGCTCACCGAGGATGACTTCCTCAGGCTCTACCGGAGGTCGGCCGCGTCGTTGTTGGTGTTCTTCCAGCGGCGCGTCCACGACGCGGAGCTGGCGACCGACCTGACCTCCGACGTGTTCACGGTCGTGCTGGAGCGCCGCGCGCAGTACCGCGGCTCCAGCGACGAGGAGCTGTCCGGCTGGCTCTGGTCGATCGCGCGCTCGCTGCTGCGCGACCACGAGCGCCGCGAGGAGTCCGGGCGCAGGGGCGCGCTCCTGCTCGGCCGCGAGCGGCGCGCGCTGACCGACCGCGAGATCGAGCGGATCGAGGAGCTCTCCGGGATCCAGGAGCTGCGCGGCGCGGTCGCCGCCGGGATGGCGGACCTGCCGCCCGACCAGCGCGACGCCGTCGCGATGCGCGTCCTGGAGGACATGACCTACGCGGAGATCGCCGAGCGCCTGGACATCACGCCGTCCGGCGCGCGCACGAGCGTGTCGCGCGGCCTGCGCGTCCTCGCCGGCCGGATCCGCAGGCAGCACACAGCATGGAAGGCGTCCTGATGAGCGAGCGCTACGACCCCGCGGACTTCCCGATCCTCACCGAGCTGGAGGACGAGTTCGCGCGGCTGGTCGCCGAGCGGCTGGAGGAGGACGCGCGGCCGACGCCCGCGCCCGCACTCGTGCCCGCGGCGGCACCCGTGCGGCGGCGCCGCCGCGGCGCCGAGCACCTCCGGACCGGACGGCGCATCGCGCGCCGCGCCGCGCTCGTCGGCGCGCTGATCGGCGTCGTCGGCGCGAGCGCGCTGGCGGCCAAGTCGGTGGTGTCGAGCCGGCCGTCGCCGAACGCGTCGGTCGTCCTGCGCACCGACCACGCCCGCGGCGCGACGCTGCGCCGCTACCACGGGCGCCTGTGCCTGGACATCACCTACAGCGGCGGCGTCGCGACGCACTGCACCCGCGCGCCGGACCGGCCCGACGCGGTCGCCGCGCTGAGCGCGCTCACCCCGTCCGGCCGCGTGGTCGCGGGCGTGACGGGCGGCGGCGTCGCGCAGGTCAAGGTCAACGCCGACGGCCACGCGGCGACCGTCGCCACCCGCGCGGCCGGCGCCGGCGACACCCGCTGGTTCGCCACCACGCTCCCGACCGAGCCGGACCGCCGCCGCCCGACCGCCGCGGTGCTGGCGCCGCTGCCGGACGGGAGGCCCGTCGCCGACTGCTCGCTCGGGACCGCCGCCTCCTGCCACGCCGCGATGGCGCGCGCCGGAACACTCACCGGTCCGGCTGTGAACAAACCGTGAACACGCTGAAGCGTTCCGCACGGCCATGCCTCATACTGCGCAGGCATGGCCGTCGCTCCCGTCCCGAACACCGACGCCGGAACGGTGCTCACCCAGATCCGTGAGACGATCGACGCGCGCATGGCCGAGCTCGAGCCCGTCGCGATGGAGCTGGAGCGCCTGCGCCGCCTGCGCGAGGTCGTCGAGACGCTGGAGGCCAGCGGCCAGGACACCGTGACGCCGGACCTGACCGTCCTGCTCGGCCACGCCTCGGCCGGCGGCGACGCGATCGGCGCCGTCCCGCGCCCGATGATCCGCCGCGGCCGCCGCGGCACCAAGCGCGGCCGCGACGGCCGCGCGCCCCAGGGCGCCAACAAGCAGCTGATCCTCCAGACGATCCTCGAGCGCCCCGGCATCTCCGCGCCCGAGATCGCCGAGATCACCGGCATCAAGCGCACGATCGTCGCAGCGACGATCAACCGCCTCAAGCGCGGCGGCGAGCTCGAGGCCTACGACGAGGGCGTCCGCGTGCCCTTCGTCGCGCGCGCCTAGGGACGACGCCCGCGGCTGCGCGCAGCCGCCGTCTCTCGCCGCCTAAGTAGCCCACACGGGCGCCCCCGACCGGGTGTCGTTCGGGGCGGCGCGCCTTGCGGGGCGCGGCGTGGGCGCGCATCGTCCGCGGCGTGTCGATCCATCCCGTTCTCGCCGAGGTCACCGAACGCGTTGCTTCGCGGAGCGCTGAGTCGCGCTCCGCGTATCTGGCGCGCATGGCCGCCGCGCGGCTGGAAGGCCCGGCGCGCGGGGACCTCGGGTGCGCGAACTTCGCCCACGGCGCCGCCGCGTGCGGTGCGGAGGAGAAGGCGTACCTGCGCGGCGCGGTCCGGCCGAACGTGGCGATCGTCAACGCCTACAACGACATGCTGTCGGCGCACCAGCCCTACGGCAAGTACCCCACCTTGCTCAAGCAGGCGGTCCGCCAGGCGGGCGGCGTCGCGCAGGTCGCGGGCGGCGTGCCCGCGATGTGCGACGGGATCACGCAGGGCCGTGCCGGGATGGAGCTGTCGCTGCTCTCCCGCGACGTCATCGCGATGTCGACGGCGATCGCGCTCTCGCATGACATGTTCGACGGCGCGCTGCTGCTGGGCATCTGCGACAAGATCGTCCCCGGCCTGCTGATCGGCGCGCTGACCTTCGGCCACCTGCCGATCGCGCTCGTCCCCGCCGGGCCGATGGCGTCCGGGCTCCCGAACCGCGAGAAGAGCGCCGTGCGCCGCCGCTACGCCGCGGGCGACGCGACGTTCGAGGAGCTGCAGGACGCCGAGGCCGCGTCCTACCACTCGGCCGGCACGTGCACGTTCTACGGGACGGCCAACAGCAATCAGCTGGTGGTCGAGGCGATGGGCCTGCACGTCCCCGGCGCGGCGTTCGTCAACCCGGGCACGCCCGAGCGCGACGCGCTGACCGCCGCGGTGGCAACCACCATCACAACCCGGACCGCGCTCGGCGACGACTACATGCCCCTGTGCGACGTGGTCGACGAGCGCGCGATCGTCAACGGCGTCGTCGCGCTGCTGGCCACGGGCGGCTCGACCAACCACACCATGCACCTGCCCGCGATCGCCGCGGCCGCCGGGATCGCGCTGACGTGGGACGACTTCGACGCGCTGTCGGCCGTCGTCCCGCTGCTCGCCCGGATCTACCCCAACGGCGCGGCCGACGTCAACCACTTCCACGCCGCGGGCGGGACGCGCTTCCTGATCCAGGAGCTGCTCGCCGCGGGTCTCCTGCACGAGGATGTCAACACGATCGTCGGCCCCGGGCTCAGCGCCTACGCCGCCGGCGCGCCCGCGCAGACGGGCGACCCCGAGGTGCTGCGCGCCGCCACGGAGCCGTTCGCGCCCGACGGCGGCATCCGGGTGGTCGACGGCAGCGCCGGCCGGGCGGTGACCAAGGTGTCCGCCCTGCCGCCGGAGCGCCGCCGCGTCGAGGCGCCCGCGCGCGTCTTCGACTCCCAGGCCGCGTTCCTGAAGGCCTTCGACGACGGCGACCTCGACGGCGCCGACCTCGTCGCGGTCCTGCGCTTCCAGGGCCCGAAGGCCAACGGGATGCCCGAGCTGCACAAGCTGACGCCCGCGCTCGGTGTCCTCCAGGACCGAGGCCATCAGGTTGCCTTGGTCACCGACGGCCGGATGTCGGGCGCCTCCGGGACGATCCCCTCGGCGATCCACGTCACGCCCGAGGCGGCGGCGGGCGGGCCGCTGGCCCGCGTCCAGGACGGCGACATCATCATCTTGGACACCGTCGCCGGGACGCTCGACGTCGCCGCCGACCTCTCCGAGCGACCTGTCGCACAACCGACCGTCGATGTCAGCAGCGGCACCGGCCGCGAGCTGTTCGGCGGCCTGCGCGCGCTGATCGGCGCCGCCGACACCGGCGCCACGGTGTTCGCCGCGCCGCGCGAGGCGGAGGCCCCGGCGTGGGCCTGACCCCGGGCACGCAGGTGCGGCATGCTGCGGCGGTGCCCCAGGACGCAGACGCCCTGCTCGACCTCGCGCCGGTTCTCCCGGTCGTGGTGATCGACGACCCCGACGACGCGGTGCCGCTCGCTCGGGCGCTCGTCGCCGGCGGCCTGCGCCTGATCGAGCTCGTCCTGCGCACCCCCGCCGCGCTCGAGGCCATCAACAACATCGCCCAACATGTACCGGAAGCCGTCATCGGCGCCGGGACCGTGACCACCTCCGCCCAGGCCGACGCCGCGCAGGCCGCGGGCGCGCGCTTCCTCGTCGCCCCGGGCCAGACGCCGCGCCTGCTCGACGCGCTGCAGGCCAGCGGGCTCCCCTTCCTCGCCGGGACCGCCACCGCCTCCGACCTCGTCGCGCTGCGCGAGCGCGGGATCACGACCGCGAAGTTCTTCCCCGCCGAGCTCAACGGCGGCACCGCGGCGATCAAGCAGCTCGGGGCCGTCTTCCCCGAGCTCCGCTTCTGCCCGACCGGCGGGATCGGCCTCCACAACGCCGGCGAGTACCTCGCGCTGCCCAACGTCGCCTGCGTCGGCGGCTCCTGGGTCACGCCGCCGGCCGCGGTCACCGCGCAGGATTGGACGGCGGTCGAGGACTTCGCCCGCACCGCCGCCGCGCTGCGCCGCACCTAGACTCCCAAGCGTGCCCGCCGCCCCCACGCTGATCGTCGCCGTCGACATCGGCGCGACCTGGATCCGGACGGCGCTCGCCGACGGCCGCGGCAACCTCCACGGCAAGGCGCAGCTCCCGACGCCGCGCGACGGCACGGCCGACGAGATCCTCGCGCCGCTGTTCGCCGCGACCGACGCGCTGCTCGCCTCCCGTGCCCCGACCGCGCCGCAGCCGACGGCGATCGGCGTCGCCGCGATGGGCCCGATCGACGCGCGCACCGGCACGCTGGCCGGCCGCCCGCCGAACCTCGGCGACGGCTGGCGCGACCTGCCGCTCGGGCCCGCGCTGAGCAACCACCACAACCTGCCAACCACGGTGGGACGCGACACCAACGTCGCCGCGCTCGGCGAGCGCTTCTACGGCGCCGCCCGCGGCCGCGAGGACTTCATCTACCTGACCGTCTCCTCCGGGATCGGCGGCGCGGTCGTCAGCGACGGCCACCTGCTCACCGGCGCCCACGGCTTCGGCGGCGAGCTCGGCCACATGCCGGTCGACCTCAGCGGCCCGCCGTGCGGCTGCGGCCTGCACGGCTGCATCGAGGCGATCGTCTCCGGCACCGCGCTCGCGCGCCAGGCGCAACGCCTGCAACTCGGCGACGACGCCCGCGACCTGCTCGCCGCGGCCGCGGCCGGCCATCCCGAGGCGACCAAGGTCATGGACAACGCCCGCGCCGCGTTCGCGCAGTTCGCCGTCGGCCTCGTCAACGCCTTCGACCCCTCGGCGATCGTCGTCGGCGGCGCGGTCGCGCACGCCGAGGGCGAGCGCCTGCTCGCCCCCGCACGCACGGCGATCAACGACTACGCCTTGGCCCGCGCCCGGCAGGACGTCCACGTCCTCCCCGCCGCGCTCGGCGCCGACAACGGCCTGATCGGCTGCCTCCCGCTCGTCCGCGAGCATTCCTGAACCAAGGACGACACCATGCCGCTCGCCACCACCCGTGAGCTGATCGACGCCGCCTACGCGGCCGGGACCGGCGTCGCGGCGTTCAACGCCGTCACGCTGGAGCAGGCCGAGGCGATCGTGGACGGCGCCAGCGCCGCGCGCTCCGCCGCGATCGTCCAGATCTCGCAGAACGCGGTGAAGTTCCGACGTGGCGCGCTGCGCCCGCTGACCGCCGCGGTCGCGGCGCTGGCCGACGCGGCCGACGTCCCGATCGCGCTGCACCTCGACCACGTCGAGGACCCGGAGCTGCTGCACAACGCCGCGGCCTGGGGCGTCACCGGGGTCATGTTCGACGCGTCGGACCTGGAGTTCGACGACAACATCGCCGCAACCCGCGAGGCGCGGGAGATCGCCCACGCGCAGGGCCTGTGGTTCGAGGCCGAGCTGGGCGCGGTCGGCGGCAAGGACGGCGACCACACGATCGGCGCCGCGACCGACCCCGAGCAGGCGCGCGCGTACGTCGCGGCGACCGGCTGCGACGGCCTCGCCGTCGCGGTCGGCACGTCGCACGCGATGGTCGAGCGCACCGCGGCGCTGGACCTGACCCGGATCGCCGAGCTGCGCGCGAGCGCGGGCGCGCCGCTGGTCCTGCACGGCTCCTCCGGGGTCCCGGACGCCGTCATCCGCCGCGCGGTTGAGGCCGGGATCACGAAGGTCAACGTCGGCACGCGGCTCAACGTCGCCCAGACCGCGGCGGTGCGCGCGGCGCTGGCGGGCAACCCCACGCTGGTCGACGCGCGCAAGTACCTCGGGCCGGGGCGCTCCGCGATGACGCACGTCGTGTCCGAGACGCTGGCGGCCGTCAGCCCGTCGTGACGACGCGGTTGCGGCCCGCTTCCTTGGCCGCGTAGAGGCGCCGGTCGGCGGCGCGGATCACGTCGTCGCTCCTGGTCGCCGCCGCCGACACCACGCCGATCGACGCGGTGATCGCCAGGCCGGGCGCGATCTGCGCCCAGTCGTCGGAGGCGATCGCCGCGCGCAGGCGCTCGGCGCACGCGACCGCGTCGCGCTCGTCGGCGCCGGGCATGACCACCACGAACTCCTCGCCGCCGGTGCGGGCGACGACGTCGCCGGCGCGGACGTGTTGCTGGAGGAGCTCGGCGGCGCGCGCGAGCACGCGGTCGCCGACCTCGTGGCCGAAGCGGTCGTTGATCGCCTTGAAGTGGTCGAGGTCGAGCGCGGCGACCGAGAGCAGCTCGCCCCCGGTCCGTGCGTCGGCGGCCTCGAGCACGCCCGCGAGGTAGCGGCGGTTGAAGAGGCCGGTCAGCCAGTCGCGCTCGGCCTGCTCGCGCAGCCGCGCCTGGAGCTGCTCGAGCTCGCGGTGGGCCTCGGCGAGCTGGGCGACCGTGCGCTCCAGCTCCTCGTTCTTGGCCCGCGCGACGCCGTGCTCGGCGACGGCGCGCTCGAAGTCGCGCTGCAGCTCGGTCAGCTCCCGGAACGCGAGGCGCTCCAGCTCGGCGGCGTCGGCGAGCGCGTCGTAGGCCTCCTCGGCGCGGCCGCCGGCGCGCAGCGCGGCCGCGATGTCCTGGAGGATCATCGCGCGGATCTGCGGGACCGTCCGGTGCAGGCGCGCGACACCCGCGCGGCCCGCGGCGGTCGCCTCGTCCATCGCGCCCATCGCCAGCAGCGCCCGGACCTCGACGCAGACGCTCATGCCGTAGATGTAGGGGTTGGGTTCCCGGCCGTCGCTGAGGTGCGCCAGCGCGGCGCGCGCGTCGGCCAGCGCCTCGGGCACGCGGTCGCCCGCGAGGTGGATGTCGGCGCGCGTGCAGCGCAGCACGCCGAGCGCGAAGCGGTTGCGCGGCGCGAGCGTCTCGGCGACCGCGATCCCGCGCGCGATCTCGGCCATCGCGCCCGCGTTGTCGCCGTTGAGGTTGCGCATGTGCGCGAGGTCGTTGCGGGAGATCGCCTCCTCCCAGCGGTCGCCCGCGCCCATCGTCAGCGCGAGCAGCTCGTCGAGGCGCCCCGGCCACTCGGGCGCGTCGAGGTTGCCGAAGACCATGCACGACTGGCGCCGGGCGAAGATCCGCAGGGTCGTGTCGCCGTGCGCGTCGGCGACCGCGACGCAGCGCTCGGCCTGGCGCAGCGCCTCCCGGTAGGAGCCGGAGAAGAACGCGAGGTGCGCGCCCATCGCTGCGACCTCGACGGTCGTGACCGGATGGCCCGCCGCCTCGGCGGCGACCTCGGCGGCCGCCGCGAGCGGGAACCCGGCGCGCAGCCCGCCGCCGTGGATCGTGACGAACGTCTGCAGCGCCAGCGCACGCCCGCGCAGCGCGGGATCGCCGGCCTCGGCCGCGACCCGCTCGGCCCGCAGCGCGGCGCTCATCGCACCGGCCGGATCCTCGTGGTAGCTCGCACGGGCGGCGTCGAGCGCAGCCCACGCGGCGGTCTGTTCAGGGGTGGCGTAGCCCATCCGCTTCCCCCGGTCCTCGGCCGCCGCGCCGTGTTCTTGACCGGACGTACTAGACGCTAGGCGTCGGGCGCGGTGGTGCCGCCGGTGCCGGTGGCCGTGCTCCCGCCGCTCGGCGCGCCATCCGTCCCGCCGCCGACGGTCGGGACCGGGAACTCGCAGCTCTTGTGGACCGCGTCGGCGATCAGCTGCGCGCGGTACTCGAAGCCGGTCGGGTCCGGGTGCAGCCCGTCCGGGAGCGTGACCTTCTGGGCGCTGACCGCCGCCAGCCACGGCACGAGGTGCAGGCGCCTGACGTGCTGGGCCTCGTAGGCCAGCGTCGTGTTCAGCGCCGCGTACGGGCCCTTGCGCGCCGGGCGGTAGATGTCGGCCCAGACGACGCACGCGTTGGGCCCGATGTCGCGCAGCACCTTCGCGATCCGGGTGGCGAACGTCGCGCCGTTGGGCCCGTCGTTGGTGCCCAGCGACACGATCACGGTCTTGGGATGCACGATCCTCATCGCGCTGCGCAGCGCGGTCAGGCCCTGCGGCGTCGTGCGCCCGGACCTCACGTCCCACGCGATCTTCGTGTCGCCGAGCAGGCCGGCGAGCGACGGCCGCAGGCCGACGCCGAGCGAGTCGCCGAGCACGAGCACGTCGGCCGACGCGTCGGCGGGCGTGACGCGCGCGACCGCGCGGGAGGGCGCGAGCAGCAGCAGGACCAGGAGCGCGGCGGCGAACAACGCCGCCGGCAGGCGGAGCGGGAGGGGCATCGAGGGGCCTATCGGCAGCGGCGCGAAGGTCGTTTAGAGGCGTTGTACGGCAGCTTGCAGGTACGGGCCGAGCGTCGCCGCGAACACGGTCGTGAGGTGATCGACGTCCTTGAACGTGAGCGCTCCGCCGACCACGGGATAGCAGCTGGCCCGGTCGCACAGCGTGCTGGTGAGGTCGACGACGGCGACGGGACGCCGCGCGCCCGGACCGTTGGCGGCCGCCACCGCGGGGTCGGGCTCCAGCGCCAGCGCGCGCGGGACCGCGCACGTGCGCGCCGGGTCCTGCGCGCCGTTCATCGCCTGCTGCACGCAGTCCAGCGTCGCGCTGCGCATCTTCGGCGTGTCGCGGAGGACGACGACCTGCGTGACCGTCGCGGGCAGCGACGCCCAGGCGTCGCGGTAGCCCTTGAGCTGCGCGGCGAACCGCGCGGCCGCGCCCCTCGCCCCCACGATCGCGCCGCCGGTGTGCCCGGCGACGAACACGCGGTGGACCTCCGGGTGCTTGGCGAACCAGCGGACCGTGTCCCGGTTCCACTGCACGCACTGCGAGCGCTGCGGCTCGGGCAGCTTGGCGACCGCGGCCGTGAACGGGCAGCCCGTGTGCGTGACCGAGAAGCCGTGCCAGCCGCGCGCCTTGGCGACGTAGTCGAACGCCGCGCGCCAGTGCGACGCGTGCGAGTCGCCGACGACCGCGACGCTCTCGCGCGCGCTCGCCGCCGGGACGCCGAAGGCGCACGCACGCACGCGGCCGAGCGACTCGGTGACCTGGCACGGCGTGTTGGCCGCGGCGGCGGCCTCGACCGGCGACGGCACGACCTTGCCGGCCAGGTCAGGGTTGTTGCAGAGCGCGCCGCCCGGCGGCCGCGCCGCGGCGCCGAAGCAGCGCGGGTGCTCGCCGACCAGCGCGCGCGTCTCGGCCCGGTCCTGGTGCAGCTGGTGGTCGACCTGCAGCGCGCCTGCCGCCGGGACCATCAACACCAACACCGTCGCGAACCCCGCGAGCGCGAGCGTGCGCCGCGGCCGCCGCGCGAGCCCGTGCATGCTGCGCACCGGGTCCTCGATCCAGCGCTTGGACAGCCACGCCAGCAGCACGGTCAGCTCCAGCACGACCGCCTGGAAGACGCCGTCGGGCAGGTGCACCACGTACGGGATCAACACCAACAACGGCCAGTGCCACAGGTAGAGCGAGTACGACAGGTCGCCGGTCTTCTGGACCGGCCCCCACGCCAGCAGCCGCGTCGGCGCGCCGCGCACCGCGGGCGCGCCCGCCCGGATCACGGCCAGCGTGCCGAGGATCGGCAGCAGCGCCGCGACGCCCGGGAAGATCGTGTCCGGCCCGTAGGCGAACGCCGCGGTCAGGATCGCGGCGAAGCCCAACCACGACAACAACGCGCGCGCGAACGGCGGGACGATGTGGCGCTGGGGCAACAGCGCGAGGACCCCGCCGAGCCCGAACTCCCACGCGCGCGTCGGCGTGACGAAGTACGCGGCCTCCGGGTCGTGCGGCGTGTGGAAGATCGACCACCACAGGCTGACCGCGGTCAGCGTCCCCATCGTCACCGTCAGCGCGGTGATCCGCGCCCTCGGCGTCCGGCCCCTCGTCAGCAGCACCGCGCCGGTCAGCAACAGCGGCCAGACGAGGTAGAACTGCTCCTCGACCGACAGCGACCAGTAGTGCTGGACCGGCGAGACGCCGTCGCTCCTGGCGAAGTAGTCGACGGCGGAGTGGGCGAGCTGCCAGTTCTCGACGTACGCGGCGCTCGCCGCGATCTCGGTCAGGAACGTGTCCCAGCGGTGCGACGGCACCACGATCATCGTCGCGATCGCGGTGACCAGCAGCGTCGCGAGCGCGGCGGGCAGGATCCGGCGCGCGCGCCTGGCCCAGAAGCCGGCCAGCGAGATCCGCCCCTCCTCGACGATCTCCTCGACCAGCAGCGAGGTGATCAGGAAGCCCGAGACGGCGAAGAAGACGTCGACCCCGACGAAGCCGCCGGGCACCAGGCCCGGCCAGATGTGCGACGCGATCACCAGCGTGACGGCGAGCGCCCGCAGCGCCTGGATCTCCGGGCGCCAGCGCTGCTGCTTGCGCAGCGCCGCCGGGATCCAGGGCAGCGCGTCGCGCACGGGGTCGGATTCCCGCGCGATCCGCTGCTGCTCTGTCGTATCCAGCTCCTGGGTCGCCACGTGGATCCCAACGCGTGCGTCTACCCAAGTGTGACGCGCTCATGCGTTCGGCGCTGGGCGCGAGCTTGCCGTCGCGGCCCGTACGGTCGGGTGGTATGCGGCGGGGCCGCCGAGCGCGGCGGTCACCCCGGCGCCGTCGAGGTGTTCGCGCACCGGTCCCTTCACGCGCGCCATGACGATCGCCACGCCCTCGGCGGCCAGCGCGTCGGCGAGATCGGCCAGCGCGGCGGCGCCCGCGGCGTCCACGTGCGTCATGCCCTCGGCGTCGAGGACGAGCAGCTGCGGCGGCGTCGGCGCGCCGCGCAGCGCCTCCCGGATCCGACCCTTGACGTAGGACGCGTTGGCGAAGAAGAGGCGGTCGTCGAGGCGGTAGACGACGACGCCCGGCGTCACCCTCGCGCCCGGGTGCAGCGCGACGTCGGCGTAGCGGCCGAGACGGTCGCTGTAGCCGAGCACGGCGTCGTGCGGGCGCGCGCTGCGGCGCACGACGTCCACGATCGACAGCGCGACGGCGACCAGGATCGCCTGCAGGACGCCGGTGGCGATCACGCCGATCACCGTGATCGCGGCGATCCCGACCTCGACGCGGTCGGTCCGCCACAGCTCGGCCCACGCGCGCGGCTCGACGAGGCCGAGCGCGGCGACGACGATCGCCGCGCCGAGCACGGCCTTCGGGAGGTCGGCGATCGGGCCGGTCAGGAACAGCACGACGACCAGGACCGCGCCCGCCGCCACGATCGCGCTGACCTGCGAGCGCGCGCCCATCGCGTCGTTGACCGCGGTCCGCGAGCCCGAGCCGCCGACCGGCATGCCCTGCGTGAGGCCCGCCGCGATGTTGGCCGCGCCGGTCGCGACCAGCTCCTTGCCCGCGTCGACATGTTGATGGTGTCGCCCCGCGTAGGAGCGCGCGGTCAGGACCTCGTCGGCGAAGCAGACGAGGAACAGGCCGACCGCCGAGGGCAGGAGCGCACGGAAGTCATCCCAGCCGGGCTTGGGGATCCCGAACGACGGCAGCCCACTCGGGACCGAGCCGACGAGCGCGACGCCGTGGTCGCCGAGGTTCAGGAGCTCCGAGGCGCCGATCGCCAGCAACACCACCAACAACGCCGCGGGCAGGCGCGGCGCGAAGAGCCTCGCTCCGATCAGGACCGCCAGCGCCGTGGCGGCCACCGCGATCGTCGTCCCGCTCGCGCTCCCGAGCTCCTGGACGACCTCCCTGAGCTGCGGGATCGGGTCGGCCGCCGCGATGCTCAGCCCCAGCAGCTTGCCGAGCTGCCCGATCACCAGCACGACGGCGACGCCGTGGATGTAGCCGAGCAGGACCGGGCGGCTGAGGTAGTCCGCCAGCCAGCCGAGCCTCGCCAGCCGCGCGAGCAGGAAGCAGAGGCCGGCGAGCAGCGCCATCAGCGCCGCCAGCTCGCCCGCCTGCGCCGAGCCGGCCGCCGCCCGCGGCAGGACCGCGGCCGCGACGAGCGCCGCGAGCGTCCCCTCCGGCCCGACGATCAGCTGCCGCGACGAGCCGAGCAGCGCGTAGGCGATCGCCGGCAGCAGCAGCGCGTAGAGCCCGACGACCGGGCTCAGCCCGGCGAGGCTCGCGTAGGCCATCCCGGACGGCAGCGCGAGCGCCGCGACCGTCAGCCCCGCCAGCAGGTCCCGGCGGCCGGACGGGACGTCGTAGTCCGGCAGGTCGCGCGCGAGCGGCACCGCCCGCTGCAGCAGCGGCTCATCCTCGGCGCCCTGGAACGGCGACCGGTCCCGGTACGCCTCGTCCGCCCGCATCCCCGCGCACGCTGCCAGCAGCGCGGGTGACGGCTCGTCCCCCGTCCGGGGTGAGCCCCGCCTACGCGGCGACCGGCGCGACCGCCGCGGCGACCTGTGCCAGCAGCGCGCGCTCGCGCTCGCGCAGCAGCGCGGCGTCGACCCGCACTTCGCGGACGCGCTCGCGCCAGGCGGCGTCGTCGAGCAGCGAGAGCCACGTGGCGAGCGACTCCTCGACCGGCTCGCCGCCGCGCGGGTCGTGGTCCATCACGACCGTGTGGGCGTCGATCAGCCGCTCGATCGCGGCCGCCTCGTCGCCGGTCCCGCCGATCGCGGTCCGGTCCAGCTCGCGCAGTGCATGGAGGTAGCGGCCGATGTCACGCGGCTCGCTCAGCGCCTCGAACATGGCCCGGAAGTTAGACGGACGGGCGGACGGCCGTCGTCTGACGGCTGATGCGCAGCGGCCCGGGGTCCAGCGCGAGGACCTCGACGGGCTGCGAAACCCCTGGAACCGTCAGGTCTCCGAGCGCGACCGGCTGCAGCTCCGGCGGGACCGACGCCTTGGTGCCGCCGGTCAGCAGCAGCTGCCCCGGGAGCGCCTTCGAGCACAGCTTCGCCGCGACGTTGACCGCCGCGCCGATGTAGTCGTCGCCCTCGAACATGATCACGTGGCCCTCGCAGATCCCGCCGCGCAGGGCCAGCCTGCCGTCGGACTGCAGGACGTCGCGGACCAGCGCGGCGCAGCGGATCACGGCACCGGCGTCGACGCCCGAGAGCATCGCGCCGTCGCCCAGCCACTTCGTGACGCGGACGCCGTGGTTCTCGGCCTCCGCCCGCAGCACCGCGCGCAGGTGCCCGAGCACGGCCACCGCCTCCTGATCGCCGTGCTCGTCCGTGAACGACGTGAAGCCGCACAGGTCGAGGAAGCAGAAGGTGCGGCGGACGCGCATGAGGCGGTGACTCTACCGACGCCTAGGACTTCGCCCTGGCGGCGCGCTGCGCGGCCTTGTTGGGGAGGTCGGTGATCGTCCCGTCGGCGATCTCGGCGGCGAGCATGACGGTCTCTGACAGCGTCGGGTGGGCGTGGATCGTGAGGCCGAGGTCGGCGACGTCGGCGCCCATCTCGAGGGCGAACCCGGGCTCGGCGATCAGGTCGCCGGCGTGCGGGCCGACGATCCCGGCGCCGAGCACGCGCCCGGTCTCGGGGTCGCGGAGCAGCTTGGTCGAGCCGTCCGCGCCGTCGATCGCCAGCGCGCGCCCGGAGGCGCTCCACGGGAAGACCGACTTCTCATAGGCGATGCCCTGGTCCCTGGCCTCGGTCTCGGTCAGCCCGACCCACGCGACCTCCGGGTCGGTGTAGGCGACGCTCGGGATCCCGCGCGGCTCGAACGCGGCGGCGTGGCCGGCGACGACCTCGGCGGCGACGTGGCCCTCGGCGGTCGCCTTGTGGGCGAGCATCGGCCCGCCGGCGACGTCGCCGATCGCGTAGATGTGCGGGATGTTGGTCCGCTGCTGGGCGTCGACCGGCACGAACCCGCGCTCGTCCACGTGCACCCCCGCGGCGTCGAGGCCGAGCGACGCGCCGTTCGGGATCCGGCCGACGGCGACGAGCACGCGATCGAACGTCGCAGGCTCGACGTCGCTGCCGCTGAACGTCGCGACCAACCCATCGTCCTTGGCCTCGATCTTGTCCACCTTGGTCCCGAGGTGGATCGCCGCGTAGCGCGCGCCGATCCGCTTGGCCAGCGGCTTGACGAGGTCGCGGTCGGCGCCGGGGATCAGGCCGTCGGCCAGTTCAACAACGGTGACTTGACTGCCGAGCGCGTCGTAGACCGTCGCCATCTCCAGGCCGATGATCCCGCCGCCGACGACCAGCAGCCGCTCGGGGACGTCCTGCAGCTCCAGCGCGCCGGTCGAGTCCATCACGCGCGGGTCCTCGTGCGGGATGCCCGGCAGCTGGACGCTGCGCGAGCCGGCCGCGACGATCGCGGAGTCGAAGGACACCGTCGTCGTCTCGCCGTCCGGACCGAGCAAGGACACCATGTTGGCCGAGGTGAACCGCGCCTCGCCGTGCAGCACGTTGACCTTGCGCCCCTTGGCCATCTGCGCGACGCCGCCGTTGAGCTTGGCGACGACGCTGTCCTTCCACGCGCGCAGGCCGTCCAGGTCGATCTCCGGCCTGCCGAACGACACGCCGTGCCCGCCCGCCGTCTCGGCCTCCGCGATCACCTTCGCGACGTGCAGCAGCGCCTTGGACGGGATGCAGCCGACGTTGAGGCAGACGCCGCCGAGCTGCTCGTGGCGCTCGACCATCACGACGTCCTGGCCGAGGTCGGCCGCCCGGAACGCGGCCGCGTAGCCGCCCGGGCCGGAGCCGATCACGAGCAGACCCGCGTGGACGTCGCCGCGTTCCACCTCGACCGCCGGGTCCTCCGGCTGGGGCTGCTCGTCGCGCGCCGCGACGGCCGGCGACTCGACCGCGGTCTCCGGCGCGCCCGCGCCGTCCTCCGGGTCGGCCTGCACGTCGGCCGTCTCCAACTTCACCAACAACGAGCCCTCGGACACCGCGTCGCCGACGGCGACCGCGATCTCCTTGACCGTGCCGGCCTCGGGCGCCGGGATCTCCATCGACGCCTTGTCGGACTCCAGGACGACGAGCGGGGTCTCGGCGGCGACCGCGTCGCCGACCGCGACCAGCAGCTCCACGACCGGGACGTCGGTGAAGTCGCCGATGTCGGGGACAAGAACATCAAGAACAGCAGTCACAAGCTTGTCCCTTGAACCAGGACGTCGAGCAGGGCGCTCACAGCAGCACTCTCCGGAGGTCGTTGAGGACACCGGCGAGATGCGCGGTGAAGCGCGCGGCGCTGGCGCCGTCGATCACCCGGTGGTCGTAGGACAAGGACAACGGCAGCATCAGCCGCGGGACGAACTCCCTGCCGTCCCAGACCGGCTTCATCGCGCTGCGCACGACGCCGAGGATCGCGACCTCGGGCGCGTTGACGATCGGCGTGAACGACGTGCCGCCGATCCCGCCCAGCGACGAGATCGTGAACGTCGCGCCGGCCATGTCGGCGGGCATCAGCCTGCCGGCGCGGGCCTTGCCGCTCAGCTCGGTCAGCTCGCCGGCGACCTCGAGCAGGCCCTTCCTGTCCACGTCCTTGACGACCGGGACGACGAGCCCGTTGGGCGTGTCCGCCGCGAAGCCCAAGTGGTAGTACTTCTTCCGGACCAGCGCCTCGCCGTCGTCGCTCAAGGACGAGTTGAAGTCCGGGAACTGCTTCAGCGACGCGACCGACGCCTTCAACAACAGCGCGACCATCGTGACCTTGACGTCCTGCTGCTCGCCGTTGAGCTGCTTGCGGAACGCCTCCAGGTCGGTGACGTCGGCGTCGTCGTTGTGCGTGACGTGCGGGATCCGGACCCAGTTGCGCGCGAGGTTCGCCGCGCTGATCTTGCGGATCTTCGACAGCTCGACGCGCTCGGTCTCCCCGTACTTGGAGAAGTCGACCGACGGCCACGGCAGCGTCTCGACGACGGTGCCGCCGACGATCGACGGACCGCCGGACTTCGCCGGCGCGGCGGCCGCGCCGCCACCCGACTTGTAGGCCTCGACGTCCTCCGGGACGATCCGCCCCTTGCGGCCCGTGCCGCTGACCGCGCTCAGGTCGACGTCGAGCTCGCGCGCCAGCCGCCGGACCGACGGCGACGCGTAGACCGGCTCGCCGTTGCGCGACGGCGACGGCTCCGGCGCCTTCGGCGCGGGCTGCTCGCGCTCGCGCGCGCTCGCCTCGGCGCTCACGGCGGAGCGCACCGCGCCCGGCGCGCCCGCCTCGACCGTCGCGGTCTGATCGGTGGCCTTGCGCTCGCTCGCGGCGTCCGCCTTCAGCGCGACGACCAGCGTCCCCTCGGACGCCCTGTCGCCGACCTTCAGCAGCACCTCGGCGACGACGCCGGCGAACGGCGCCGGGACGTCCATCGTGGCCTTGTCGGTCTCCAGCGTCACCAGCGGGTCGTTCTCGGCGACCGCGTCGCCGGGCGACACATGTACCTCAACAACGTCGACGTCGGTGAAGTCGCCGATGTCGGGGACCGCCACCTGCTCTAGATCCGCCACGGTGCCTCGCTCTCGGGGTCGATGCCGTACTGCTCGATGGCCTTCTTCGCATCGGCGTCGCGGCCGAGCGCGTGCAGGGCGGCGACGACCACATGGTGTCGGTCCACCTCGAAGAACCGGCGCAGCGCCTTGCGGTAGTCGCTGCGGCCGAAGCCGTCCGTGCCCAGGACCGTGTACTGGCCCTCGACCCACGGACGGATCTGGTCGGGCAGCGCGCGGATGTAGTCGCTCGCGGCCACGACCGGTCCGGCATCCCGAGCACCCAGCACTTCCGACACATAGGGGATGCGCGGATCGTCGGCGTCCGGGTGCAGGCGGTTGTGGCGCTCGGCCTCCATGCCGTCGCGGCGCAGCTCGGTGTAGGAGGTCACCGACCACACGTCCGCGCCGACGCCGAAGTCGTCCTTCAGGAGGTCGGCCGCCGCGTGCACCTCGCGCAGGATCGTGCCGGAGCCCAGGAGCTGCACGTCGGCGGTGCCGTCGGCCTCGCGGACCACGTGCATGCCCTTGAGGATGCCCTCCTGCGCGCCCTCCGGCATCGCCGGCTGCGCGTAGTTCTCGTTCATGACGGTCAGGTAGTAGAAGACGTCCTCGTGCTCCCCGACCATCCGGCGCAGGCCGTCGTGGATGATCACGGCCAGCTCGTAGGCGTAGGCCGGGTCGTAGCAGATGCAGTTCGGGATCAGGCTCGCCTGGATGTGGCTGTGCCCGTCCTCGTGCTGCAGCCCTTCGCCGTTGAGCGTGGTCCGCCCCGCGGTGCCGCCGAGCAGGAACCCGCGCGCCCGCGAGTCGCCCGCGGCCCACGCGAGGTCGCCCACGCGCTGGAACCCGAACATCGAGTAGTAGATGTAGAACGGGATCATCGACACGCCGTGGTTGGCGTACGACGTGGCAGCGGAGATCCACGAGGAGAACGCGCCCGGCTCGTTGATCCCCTCCTGCAGGATCTGGCCGGACCTGTCCTCGCGGTAGGACATCAGCTGGTCGGCGTCCTGGGGCTCGTAGAGCTGGCCGACCTGGCTGAAGATCCCGAGCTGGCGGAACATGCCCTCCATGCCGAACGTGCGCGACTCGTCGGGCACGATCGGGACGACGTGCGAGCCGATCTCCTTGTCGCGGACCAAGGTCGACAGGATCCGCACGAACGCCATCGTCGTCGAGATCTCGCGCTCGCCGGTGCCGTCGAGCTGGGCCCTGAAGGCGCTCAGCTCCGGGACCGGCAGCGGCGGCGCCTCGGTGCGACGCTGGGGCAGCGAGCCGCCCAGGTCCGCGCGCCGCGCCTTCATGTACTCCATCTCGGGCGCGTCGTCGGCCGGCTTGTGGAAGGACACGTCCTTGACCTCGTCGTCGCTGAGGTCGAGCTGGAAGCGGTCGCGGAAGGCGAACAGCGCCTTCTCGTTCATCTTCTTGGCCTGGTGGGTGATGTTCTGGCCCTCGCCGGACTCGCCCATCCCGTAGCCCTTGATCGTCTTGGCGAGGATCACCGTGGGCTGGCCCTTGGTCTCGGTCGCCATCTTGTAGGCGTTGTAGACCTTCTGCGGGTCGTGGCCGCCGCGGTTCAGCGACCAGATCTCGTTGTCGCTCCAGTCCTCGACCATGCGGGCGAGGTCGGGGTCGGGGCCGAAGAAGTGCTCGCGCACGTAGGCGCCGTCGCGCGACTTCAGCGTCTGGTACTGGCCGTCGACGACCTCCTCCATCCGGCGGACGAGCCTGCCCTCGGTGTCGGCGGCGAGCAGCGGATCCCAGCGGCGGCCCCAGATCGTCTTGATGACGTTCCAGCCCGCGCCGCGGAAGTTGGTCTCCAGCTCCTGGATGATCTTGCCGTTGCCGCGGACCGGGCCGTCGAGGCGCTGCAGGTTGCAGTTGATGACGAAGATGAGGTTGTCGAGGTGCTCGCGCCCCGCCAGGGAGATCGCGCCCATCGACTCCGGCTCGTCCATCTCGCCGTCGCCCATGAAGGCCCAGACCTTGCGGTCGCTCGTGTCGGCGATCCCGCGGCCGTGCAGGTACTTCATGAACCGCGCCTGGTAGATCGCCATCAGCGGGCCGAGGCCCATCGAGACGGTCGGGAACTGCCAGAAGCCGGGCATCAGCCACGGGTGCGGGTAGGACGACAGCCCGGCCTCGGACCCGGTCTCGGTCCGGAAGCGGTTCATGTCGTCCTCGCTCAGGCGCCCCTCCAGGAACGCGCGCGCGTAGATGCCGGGCGACGAGTGGCCCTGGATGAAGACGAGATCGCCACCATGTTGCTCGGACGGCGCGTGCCAGAAGTGGTTGAACCCCACCTCGTAGAGCGTGGCCGCCGACTGGAACGAGGCGATGTGCCCGCCGAGCTCCGACGACTCCTTGTTGGCACGCAGAACGGTCGCGATCGCGTTCCAGCGCACGAGGCTGCGTACTCGGTGCTCCAGCGCGGAGTCGCCCGGTACAGGGACCTCGGCGTCGGCCGGGATCGTGTTGACGTACGGCGTGCTCAGGTCCTGCGCCATGTGCAGGCCCTTCAGGCGCGCGTCGGCGAAGACCTCTTGCAGCAGCTGGCGCGCCCGGTCGGGGCCGTCGTTGCGGATGACGGCCTCGAGGGCCTCCACCCACTCGGCGGTCTCGATCGGGTCGATGTCGGGGTGGATCGCCATGGTGGCTAGTCCTCCTGGAAGTACTCGGGATGCGCCGCGCGGATCGCGGGCAGTTGGGACAGGACCATCTGAAGGTGGTGGCGCAGCTGCGCCTCGGCTTCGTGCGCGTCGTGCCGGCCGACGGCCGCGACGACCGCCTCGTGCTCGGCGAGCATCTGCCCGCGGTAGGCGTCGTCGGGCAGCGAGAGCAGGCGGATGCGGTCGAGCTGGCCGCGGGTGCGCTCGGAGAGGCGCCACGCGACCTCGCGGCCGGAGAGGTCGCACAGCAGCCGGTGCAGCTGGTCGTCGAGGACGGCGAAGCCGTCGGAGTCGTCGCGCTCGACCGCGCGCCGCTGCGCCTCCAGGTTGGAGTACAGCGCTTCCAGCGCGTCGTCGGACGCGACGCCCGCCGCGATCCGGACCGCGCCGACCTCCAGCGCCTCGCGGACGAAGTGCGCGTCGGCGACGGCCTCCTCGTCGATGTAGGTGACGAAGGTCCCGAGCTGGGGCACGATCGCCACGAGCCGCTCGTCGCGCAGCCGGGCGAGCGCGTCGCGGACCGGGGTCCGGGAGACGCCGATCAGCTCGGCGAGCTGGTTCTCGCTGAGCCTGCGACCCGGCTCCAGCTCGGCGCCGACGATCGCCCCGCGCAGCGCGGCGTAGGCCTGATCTCTGGCAGACCTCCCGCTCATCCGCTCGCGCATTGGCGGCTTCATCGCGTACTAGTATACAAGTACACCGGGCACGCGTTGCAACTTCCGCACCGCCAACGGCAGTCTGGTGTCCTATGCGAACACTTTGCTGCCGTTGAAGTCAAGCCGAGGACAGGGCGGGCCGACCACCAGGGTGATGAGACGTGCCGTTCTCTTCGCGCTGAGCGTCGTCGTGCTCGCGGGCTGCGGCTCCGCGACGAAGCCGCGTACCCGCACGGTCACCGAGGTCGCGGCCGTCAAGAGGATCCCGGCGCCGAAGGTCGGCGACACCGAGGCCGCCGATGCGTACCCGCTGCCCGCGGGCGTCAGGGGCGTGCACGAGGCGCCGAACCCGAACGCCGTCCCGGCCGCGACGCGGCTGAGGACGACCGTCTCCCCCGGCGCGCCGTCGGATGCCGAAGTGCGCGCCGAGCTCAGGCAGATGGAGCAGGCGCTCAGGGCGGCCAGGACGCCGAAGCGCGGGCGCCTGCCGAAGCTCACGCCGAAGGGCAACGTCGAGGTCCCGGACGGCGTCCCGGACGCGGTCGCCTCGATCTTCGCCGGCGGCAACGCGATCGCCCGGTTCCCCTACGTCTACGGCGGCGGCCACGGGTCGTTCATCGACACCGCCTACGACTGCAGCGCCTCCGTGTCCTACGCGCTCGCCGCCGCCGGCCTGCTCGGCGCCCCGCTCACCTCGGGCCAGCTCGCGCACTGGGGCGCGCCCGGCCCGGGCAGGTGGGTGACGATCTACGCCAACGCCGGCCACACCTTCATGTACGTGGACGGCCTGCGCTTCGACACCTCCGGCCGCGCCGGCCCGTTCGGGACGCGGTGGCAGACCAAGCCGCGCAACCTCGCCGGCTTCACGATCCGCCACCCGCCCGGGCTCTAGCTAGACGACCGCCGGCTCCGCGTCGGGCGCCTTCTGCTCGGCCGCCGCCGCCACCGCGGGCTGCGGCGCGCCGTGGACGACGAAGTCCTTCTGGCGGATCAGCGCGGTCGCCAGCACGCCCGCGGTCGCCGCCAGGATCGCGGTGATCAGCAGGATCTCGTCGAGGCCGGAGACGAACGCCGCCTCGGTCCCGCCCGCGACCCTGCCGGCGAAGATCGTGCCCATCGCGGCGACCGAGGTCGCCAGGCCGACCTGCCGGAACGTCGAGTTGGTCCCCGACGCCATCCCGGCCTGCTGCGGCGGCACGACGCCGACCGCGGTCGAGGCCAGCGGCGCGTTGACCAGCCCGGAGCCGAGCCCGGCCACGATGAAGCCCGGCAGCAGCGCGGTCCAGGACGAGCCGACGCCGACGCCGCGCATCAGCAGCAGGCCGGCCCCGACGAGCACGAGCCCCGGGCCGACGAGCCACCGCACCGGCATGTGCGCCGACAGCCGCCCGGCCGGGACCGCCGTCAGCAGCGTCGCGCCCGTGATCACCGCGAGCCGGACGCCCGCGCCCAGCGCGGAGAAGTGCTGGACCTCCTGGAGGTACAACACCAAGTACAGGAACATCGCGTACAGCGACCCGTTCATCCCGAACGCGGCGATCGAGCCGCCCACGAACGTCGGCTTGCGGAACAGCGACAGGTCGAACATCGGGTCGCGCCTCGCCTTCTCCACGAACGGGAAGGCCACCAACAACACGCCGGCCGCGACGAGGCACGCGACGACCACGCCGTCGCCCCACCCGTCGCTCGACGCCCGGATCAACCCGTACACCAACGCGACCAAGGCCACCGTGAACCAGACGGCGCCGAGGACGTCGATCCTGCGCGCGTGCGGCGGCCGCCACTCGGCGATGCGCGTCATCGTCACGCCGATCGCGAACACGCCGATCGGCAGGTTCACGAAGAAGATCCAGCGCCAGCCCAGCCAGCTGACGAGCAGCCCGCCGGCGACGGGGCCCAGCGCGGTCGACGCCGCGGTCACAGCGCCCCAGATGCCGAACGCCCTCCCGCGCTCCTTGCCCTGGAAGGTCTGGGCGAGCAGCGCCAGCGAGGTCGCGAAGATCGTCGCGCCGCCGACGCCCTGCGCGACGCGGCAGAGCACCAGCATCAACGGCGACTGCGCGGCGCCGCACAGCGCGGAGCCGACGGTGAAGATCGCCAGGCCGACCGCGAAGACGCGGCGGCGGCCGAGCAGGTCGCCCAGCGAGCCGGTCGGCAGCAGCAGCGCGGCGAGCGACAGGGAGTAGGCGTCGATCGTCCACTGGACCGACGAGAAGCCCGCGTGCAGCGAGGACCGGATGTCGGGCAGCGCGACGACGACGATCGTCACGTCCAACAACAACATGAACGTGCCCAGGCAGACGGCGAGCAGCGTCCAACCCTTGTGCAGGACCGGAGGGGGAGAGGAGGTCATGGCGCGGCAGGCTAGCAACAAGGTCTTGCGATCACAAGATCTTGTGATCGCAAGCCGTTGTGCTCACAAGCCCGATACGATCCCCGCACCCGTGAAGACGCCCGGCACGCGCGACGACGACATGTTCCTCGCCCACCTCCTCTGGGAGGTCTCGACGCGCGTCGGCCTGCTCGGCGACGCGCGCCTGTCCGAGCAGGGCCTGACCTTCGCGGCGTCCGGCCTGCTCGACACGGTCGCCGCCGAGCCCGGCATCACGGTCGCCGGCATCGCCCGCCGCTCGCCGAAGTCGCCGCAGGCGGTCAGCCAGGTCGCCGCGCGCCTCGAGAAGCTCGGCCACATCGAGCGCAGGCTCGGCGCCGGCCGCGGCGTCGGCCTCCACATCACGCCGTCGGGCGAGCGGCTGCGCGAGCAGGCCAGCGCCGCCGAGGCCGCGTTCGACGACGAGCTCAAGGCGCTGCTCGGCGACCGCGCCGAGGAGCTGCGCGCGCTGCTCGCCGACGCCCGCGCGCGCCTGCGCGACGCTTGAACCCGATGGTCGGCCCGCGCCCGGGGGCCTCGATGTCCGCTCGACGGACGGCGCCCGGTACGCTCGTCCGATGGAGAAGATCGAAGCAGGAGACCTCGTGAAGGTCACCACCGGGCGGCGAGAGACCGACGGCATCGTCTTCGACGTCTCCGGCGCCAGCAAGGTCATCGTCGCCGTGGTCGACCGCGACCGCGGCCCGGTCATGCGCACCGTCGAGCCCGGCGACCTGGCCGCTCGCGCCGAGGACGCCCCGAGCGACCGCGCGCTGCGGGCGCTCATCCGCCGCACGCAGGGCGGCAGCCGCGGCGGCGCGTCCGCCGGCGCCGGCGCCGGCCAGGCGCGCACCGGGCACCGGCGCGCCGCGATGCATCGCACGACCGGCAAGTAGCCGCGCGCCCCGCGGCACTTGAACCCGAAACCGGGTTCAAGTACAAACCGCTCGATGGCGTCGCCCGCGCGCAAGCCGGATCCCAAGCCCGCACCTTCCACGGCGCGCGGCCAGCGCACCCGCGCCGCGCTGATCGCGGCCGCCCGGACGGTCTTCGAGCGCGACGGCTACCTCGACGCGCGCCTGACCGACATCACGCAGCAGGCGCAGACCGCGACCGGCTCGTTCTACACGTACTTCACGAACAAGGAGGAGGTCTTCGCCGCGGTCCTCGAAGAGGCCCAGGAGGAGATGCTCCACCCCCACGTCCGCGAGGTCGTCGGCGACGAGGACCCGATCGCGGTCATCGAGGCCTCCAACCGCGCCTACCTGGAGGCCTACGCGCGCAACGCCAAGTTGATGCGGTTGCTCGAGCAGGTCGCGACGATCGACCCCGACGTCCGCGAGCTGCGCCGCCGCCGCGGCCTGCTGTTCGCCGAGCGCAACGCCGCGTCGATCCGCGACCTCCAGCAACGCGGCCTCGCCGACCCCGACCTCGACCCGGTCCTCGCGGCCCGCGCGCTCTCCTCGATGGTCGGCCGCATGGCCAACAGCGTCTACGTCCTCGGCGACGAGGTCGAGCAGGACGCCCTGGTCGCCACGCTCACGCGCCTGTGGGCGAACGCCCTGCGCCTGCCGCTTCCGGACCCTCCGAAGCGTCGACGGCAGCCGCGGTCCGTTCGCTGAAGACCTCGGCCTTTTCGAAGCGACCATCCGTTGCTAAGGTCACCGCACAACCCCGGAACGATCCCTACCCGTCGTCTCTGACGACGAGGCATATCGCCGGGGTTTCGCATTTCTCTGACCAGATGTCGCACCTGACGCACATCGACGTCCTGCGCGCCCGTCTGGCACCGCCGCGGTTCGACAAGTATGTCGTCGCCGCCAATGGCGATGCGAATCAGGCTCTGCGTCTCTATGAGTGGAACGCCGAGGTCTCGGCGATCTTCTACAAGGCGATCGGCCAATTCGAGGTGCTTCTGCGCAATGCTCTGGACGCGCAACTCGTCAAATTCCACAGGCACCGTCTAGACGGCGATGGGCAATGGTTGGGCCGACCCGAACATGCCGCTTCAGCATCAATTGCTAAGCCAGCTGAGCCAAGCGCGCGGACGCGCCGGGGGAAAGGGTGCCACCCACGGCAAGGTCATCGCCGAGCTGATGTTCGGGTTCTGGCGCCTCCTCATCGACGCTCGCCATTCGGCCACGCTGTGGGCTCCGGCGCTTCGCCACGCGTTCCCACATCTCCGACCAAAGGATCGAACCGAGGTCTACGACCGCCTGAAGCGCGTGAACAAGCTGCGCAACCGCGTCGCGCATTACGAGCCCATCCACCACCTGCCGCTGGCGGAGCTCTACGACGACGTCCTGACTGTCGCCGGCTGGATCGATCCGACGACAGCAACGTGGATCTGGTCGACGACATCGGGCCAGCTTCGACGGGCCCTTGCTTCGAAGCCGTGACTACGCCGACGCGGCGCTGAAGAAGTCGATCGGGTTCTTGATGAACATCTGATCGACCTGGTCCTGGGTCACGCCGTTCTCCAGCAGGCCCGGGATCAGCGACTGCTGGACGAAGCCGTGGTGCCAGTCGGGCAGCATCGACCGCACGCCCTCCTCCGGGAACCAGTCCGAGTAGCAGTGGCGGTCCTGGGACAGGACGATCTGTCCCGCATAGCCCCTCTTGCACAGCTCGACCAGCGTGTCCTGCTGGTCCTGCAGCGGGTGGTCGACCATCAGGCCGCAGCGGTCGAAGCCGAGGTAGGACCCGGCGTCCATCATCTCGGTGAGGTACCCGACGTCCGACGTCTCGTTGCTGTGACCGATCAGCACTCGCGAGAGGTCGACGCCCTCCTCCTTGAGGATCCGCTGCTGGTCGAGCCCGCGCCGCGACTTCGCGTGCGTGTGGGTCATGATCGGCGCGTCGGTGCGCAGGTGCGCCTTGGCGACCGCGCGGATCAGCCGGTCGATGTCCGGCGTCACGCCCGGCTCGTCGGTGCAGCACTTCACGACGCCGGCGCGGATCCCCGTGCCCTCGATCCCCTCCTCGACGTCGCGGACGAAGAGGTCGACCAGGAACGAGTCGTCCGGATCGTTGTTGAACAACTTGTCCTTGCCGTTGTACCTCATGGGGAACGGCAGGTCGGTGTAGGTGTAGTACCCGGTGACGACGATCACGTTGAGGCCGGTCCCCTCGACGGCCTTCGCGACGCGCCCCACCTGACGGCCGAGACCCGGCGCGGTCATGTCGACGATCGTGTCGACGCCGGACGCCTTGATCGCCTTCAGCTTCTCGTGCGCGGACGCGATCGCGGCGTCGTCGTCCCAGCCCATGAACCCGGGCCACGCCTCCTGCAGCTCCGGCGTGCGGATGAAGATGTGCTCGTGCATCAGCGTGCGACCGAGCTGGTCGGAGGCGACCTCGCCGCCGACGATCGGGACCATGCGGGACATGGCGGCGACGCTACCTGAACTTGAATCCGGCCTCAAGTCCTAGTACCAATCGGGGCTCGGTCGAAGCTTCAGCACCTCCAGGAGGAGTCCCGATGTCCAACGCCGCCCAGGCCTTCTGGGCCCACGCGACCGCCGATCCGGAGCGCGTCGCGCTCCGCGGAGCCGGCGATCCGTGGACCTACGGCCACCTGCGCGAGCGCGCCGCCGCGGTCGCGGCATGCCTTCGCGCGCACGACGTGCAGCCCGGAGATCGCGTGCTGCTCGTGGCGCCGTCGGTCCCGGAGTTCGCCGGCGCCTACTACGGCATCCACGCCGCCGGCGCGGTCGCCGTGACCGCCAACACGATGTCGACGCGGCCGGAGCTGGAGTACGTCGGCGGCGACGCGGGCGTGAAGGTCGCGCTCGCCTGGCACGAGGTCACCGAGGCCGCGGAGATGGCCGCCGCCGCGCTCGGCACCGAGTTCTGGACGCTGGAGCCGGGCCTCGCGGGCTTCGACGACGCGGCGGACTTCGACCAACCCCACCAGGTCGAGTCCACCGACAACGCGGTCATCCTGTACACCTCGGGCACGACCGGCCGCCCGAAGGGCGCGCAGCTCACGCACGCGAACCTGATCGCCTGCGCCGAGACCTTCGTCGAGGTCCTGGAGGTCACGCCCGAGGACCGGATGGGCACGGCGCTGCCGCTGTTCCACGTCTTCGGCCAGGCCGTCGTGATGGGCACGACGCTGCACGCGGGGGCGTCGCTGTCGATCCTCGCGCGCTTCGACGCGACCGACCTGTTGGACATGCTCCGCCGCGACACGCTGACGATGATGTCCGGCGTCCCGACGATGTGGAACGCGCTGCTGCACGCCGCCGGCGACGACGTCACGCCGGCGGACTTCGCGTCGCTGCGGCTGGCGGCGTCCGGCGGCGCGGCGATGCCCGCCGAGGTCATGCGCGCGTTCGAGGACCGGTTCGGCGCGAAGATCCTGGAGGGCTACGGGCTGTCGGAGACGACCGGCGCCGCGACGTTCAACGGCCTGCACCGCGAGCGCAAGGCGTCGTGCGTCGGGATCGCGCTGCCGCGCTGCGAGGTGCAGATCCGCGACAACGACGGCAACGAGGTCCCGACCGGCGAGATCGGCGAGGTGACGATCAAGGGCCCGGTCGTCATGTCCGGCTACTGGAACCGGCCGGAGGCGACCGCCGAGGCGCTCGTCGGCGGCTGGCTGAGGACCGGCGACCTCGGGACCAAGGACGAGGACGGCGACATCCGGATCGTCGACCGCGTCAAGGACCTCATCATCCGCGGCGGCTACAACGTGTACCCGCGCGAGGTCGAGGAAGTGCTGTATGAACATCCCGATGTCGTCGAAGTCGCGGTCGTCGGCGTTCCCGACGAGCACTTCGGCGAGGAGGTCGCGGCGGTGCTCGCGCTCGCGCCGGGTGCGGTGTTCGACCGCGAGGCGTTCCGGGCCTGGGCCAAGGAGCGCCTGAGCGCGTACAAGGTGCCGCGGCTCTTCCAGGTGCTCGACACGCTGCCCAAGGGGCCGACCGGCAAGATCCTCAAGCGCGCGATCGACACCGACGCGGTCCGCGACGCTTCGGCGGCGGCCTCGAAGGCAACCCCTTCATGAACGTCGACGGCAAGGTCGCGATCGTCACCGGCGGCGCGCACGGGATCGGCGCGGCCATCTCCCGCGCGCTGGCGGAGGCGGGCGCACGCGTGGTCGTCGCCGACCTCGACGCCGACGGCGCCGAGGCGGTCGCCGCGTCGATCGGCGACAAGACGCGCGCGGTCGGCGCGGGCGCCGACGTGTCCTCGACCGACGCGCTGCGCACGCTGATCGCGCTGGCCGAGACCGCGTTCGGCCCCGTCGACCTGTTCTTCGCCAACGCCGGGATCGGCGGCGCGCAGGGCCTGCCCGACGACGACGGCGACTGGGACCGCGCGTTCCAGGTCAACACGATGGCCCATGTCCGGGCCGCGCGGCTGCTGCTGCCCGGCTGGCTGGCCCGCGGCTCCGGCTACTTCGTCACGACCGCCAGCGCCGCCGGGCTGCTGACGCAGGTCGGCGCGGCGCCCTACACGGTGACCAAGCACGCGGCGGTCGCGTTCGCCGAGTGGCTGTCGATCACCTACGGCGACCGCGGCGTCCGCGTGTCCTGCCTGTGCCCGATGGGCGTCAACACCAACTTGCTCAACGAGGGCCTGGACTCCGACGACGACGGCTGGTCGCTCGGCGCCCGCACCGTCGCGGCGGCCGGCGCGATCCTCGAGCCCGAGGAGGTCGCCGCGCGCGTCCTCGAGGTCATCGACGCCGAGACCTTCCTGATCCTCCCCCACGCCGAGGTGCTGGAGTTCCTCCAGCGCAAGTCCGGCGACCACGACCGCTGGCTGCGCGGCATGCGCCGCCTCCAGGCCAGCTTGAACAACCCCAACAACGAAACGAACCCGGAACCGACATCATGAACTTCGAGCTGACCGACCGCTGCAAGGACTTCCAGGAGCGCGTCAACGCGTTCATGGACGAGCGCATCTACCCCGCCGAGAGGGTCTACGAGGAGCAGATGCTCGCCTCCGGCAACCCGCACTTCCAGCCGCCGATCCTGGAGGAGCTGAAGGTCGAGGCGCAGGACCGCGGGCTCTGGAACCTCTTCCAGCCGCACCCCGAGTGGGGCCCGGGCCTGAGCAACGCCGAGTACGCGCCGCTGGCCGAGATCATGGGCCGCTCGCCGCACCTGGCGCCCGAGGCGATGAACTGCAGCGCGCCGGACACGGGCAACATGGAGGTGTTGACGCTCTTCGGCACCGAGGAGCACAGGGAGCGCTGGCTCAAGCCGCTGCTGGCCGGTGAGGTCCGCTCCGCGTTCGCGATGACCGAGCCGCTGGTCGCGTCGAGCGACGCCACCAACATCGAGACGCGGATCGAGCGCGACGGCGACGAGTACGTCATCAACGGCCGCAAGTGGTGGACGTCGAACGCCCTGCACGCCAACTGCAAGGTCATGATCGTCATGGGCAAGACGAACCCGGACGGGCCGAAGCACCAGCAGCAGTCGATGCTCGTGGTCCCGCTCGACACGCCCGGTGTCAACATCATCCGCGGCCTGCCGGTCTTCGGCTACCAGGACCGCGAGGGCCACGCCGAGGTCGTCTTCGAGGACGTGCGCGTGCCGACGAGCGCCCTGCTCGCGGGCGAGGGCGAGGGCTTCATGATCTCCCAGGCGCGCCTCGGCCCGGGCCGCATCCACCACTGCATGCGCTCGATCGGCATGGCCGAGCGCGCCCTCGACCTGCTCTGCCAGCGCGCGCTGCAGCGGGTCACGTTCGGCAAGCCGGTGGCCGAGAACGCCAACATCATGGACTGGATCGCCGAGGCGCGGATCGAGCTGGAGATGATCCGCCTGCTGACGATGAAGACCGCCTGGCTGATGGACACCGTCGGCAACCGCCACGCCCGCGTGGAGATCGCCGCGATCAAGGTCGCCGGTCCCAACGTCGCGCTGAAGATCATCGACCGCGCGATCCAGGTCCACGGCGGCGGCGGCGTCTCCGACGACTTCCCGCTCGCGTCGTTCTGGGCCCACCAGCGCACGCTGCGCCTGGCCGACGGCCCCGACGAGGTCCACAAGCGCACGATCGCCCAGCGCGAGCTGCGCAAGTGGGAGTCGGCCGCCCGCGAGGCGACCGCGGCCGGCGCCTCCGCCTAGCCGTCGCCGGCCGGCTCGGCCGCCCTCTCCAGGGGCGTGCCGAGCAGGTCGCTCAAGAACGTGTTGAACCTCGGGACGATGCTGGAGATCGTCGCCTGCGCCGCGGCGCCGACGACGATGACCGTGAGGTAGTCGCCGGTCGTCCCGAAGTTCTTGCCGTTGACCAGCGCGAGCAGCGCGGCCACGATCGTGACCAGCAGCGCGAGCACGATGCAGACGACGTCGCCGAGGATCTGCCACGTCCTGCCGATCTCCGCGACCTGCGCTGCGTCGCGGCTGACGGGCGCCTTGTCCACGCTCTCGACCAGATCAGCCACGGCCTCGGCCGTCCCGGCGCCGGCCCTCTCGTTCCTGTTCTGCTTGAGCCACTCGGCGTCGGACTCGGCGATCCCGAGCCCGCCCCACTGGCCCCTCAGCTCGCCGGGTGGGTCGTTCGGCCCCGGCTCGCCGACGTCGAGGCGACCGCCGAGGTAGGCGAGGTCCTCGTAGATCCTGCCGACCCGCGCCCTGACGCCGAGCGCCGCGAGGGCCTCCGCGTCGGTGGCCCTGACGAGCTCGCGCTTGCACTGGATGATCCGCGCGGCCGACCTCATGAACATCTCCGCGTCGTCCTCGTTGAGCCTCGCGTGGACCTGCGCGAGCCTGCGCCACCAGAGCTGGAGGACGAGCAGCCTCGTGGCCAGCGCGGTCCAGTCCTTGAGCAGCGCGGTCGCGGCGTCGGCGTCGGCCACGACCCCGAGGGCCTCGCCGATGTCGAGCTTGCGCTCGGTGAGGATCGCCGCCGCGGTCTCGGCGACCGCGGGACCCTGCGGGGCGAAGTCGTGGCTGCCGAGCCACGCCTGCACCCTGGCGAGCGCCGTCTCGAGCTTCGCCAGCGCGTCGTGCAGGCCGCCGGGGCCGGCCCAGCACTGCGCGTCGGCGCGCGCGTTGTCGATCGACGCCTGGATCTCCCTGAACGCCGCGGTGCTGGTGTCGAGGAAGACCATGCTGTTGTCGTACCTGCGGATCGCCGTCCTGATCTCGTCGGCGTAGGCCCTGACCTCGGTGGAGGGGATCGGGCCGGTGATCAGCGGGAACCTCGGCGGCTCCGCGCCGCGGAACGTCTCGCCCGCGACGGCGTAGCAGTCGATCAGGCCCTTCGCCTGGCCCCGGGCCTTGATCATCGGCTTCCAGCGGCGGGCGATCAGCTGGGGCAGCAGCGCCAGCAGGCAGCCGATCAGCAGCGCGTAGAGCGCGGACTTCCACGAGTCGGTGACGCTGACGGTGACGGGGATCGCGTCGTCGGCGACGCCGGTGGCGGCGGGGTCGATGGTGCCCTGGTAGTCGCCGACGCCGTCACCGACGTGGATCCGGACCGGCAGCTTGATCGCGCCCGCCGTCCTGGTCCTCGGCGTCGCGCCGCCGACCGAGATCAGCGCGGTGTCCTCGTTGTGGGCGGCGATGCCGATCGCGGGGCAGTCTTGCGACGGCGCCCTCTCCCCGTCGGAGCACCTGCCCGTGATCGTCGGCGGAGGGCTGACCGGCGGCGCCTTGAGGACGACGTGGCGCGTCTGGTCGCCGGTCCCGCCCCTGAACGGCCAGAAGTGGTTGTGCACCACCTTGATGTTCACCGTGTCGGTGACGCTCTGGGGCACGTGCGTCGCGGACGCCTTCGCGGCCAGCGTGATCGTCACCGTCCGGCGGGCGAAGCCGCCGGGCGCGGCGAAGACGGTCAGCACGCCCTCGTAGCTCCCGGGGACGAGCGACGCGAGGCCGGGGCCGGGCGGGAGGTCGATCGCGCGGCAGGCGCCGGGCGGGATCCGGCCGCTGGTCCCGTGGACCGCCGGTGTGGCGAGCACGGTGCCGGCCGCGACGCCCTTCCTGGTCTTGAAGCCGAAGTCCCCCGCGGAGGCCTTCGCCCTCGTGAGCGGCCTCGCCCCGGTGTTGCAGACCTTCAGGAGCTGGGCCGTGGCGGGCGTGCCGATGGCCGTCGTGGCGATCGTCAGCGGCCGCGCGTCACGGAACGTGAGGCCGCCGACCGCGTCTTGGGCGCCCGCCGTCGCGGGCAGCGCGAGCAGGATGAGCGCACAACAACCGCTGAGCGCTGAGCGTCGCATGGAGGCAGCGTCCCGCACCCCGGCGCGGGCGCGCCTGCCCGATGGTCTAGGTTCGCGTCAGAGGCCGGCGACCGCGCAGCCGTGCGCGTTGCCCGTGAAGCCGCGGACCATCGCGTCGGCGTTGGCCGCCTCCATCGTCAGGTAGGTCGCGCCGGCCGAGCCCTTCGCGCCGAGCGTGTCGCCGTAGAGCGTGTTGTCGCTCGACGCGCCGGTCTCGTGCGCGATCGCGTCGGCGAGCTTCGGGTTGATCGAGGACTCGGGGAAGATCGCCTTGACGTGCTCGCGCCTGATCGTCGCGGTGAGGTCGGCGAGGTCGCCGGCCGACGGCTGGGCCTGCGTGGTCTGCGACGGGATCACGGCGCCGACGACGTCGATGCCGTAGCGCTTGGCGAAGTAGTTGAAGGCGTCGTGGTCGGTGACGAGCTTGCGCTGGTCCTGCGGGACCGAGGACATGCACTTGGCGATGCCGCGGTCGAGCGTCTCGAGCTTGTTGAGGTAGTTGGTGGCGCCGGTGTCGATCTCGTCGGTCCTCCTCGGCTCCGCCCTGGCGAGCGCGTCGCGGATCTTCGCGACCGCGAACTCGACGTTGCGCGGGTCGTGCCACCAGTGCGGGTCGAAGCGCGAGGCCTCCGGCCCGGACGACTCGCCCGGCAGCGCGACCGGCCGCCCGGCGCCCGCGTCGAGCGTGGCCGGCGAGCCGCCGGCGTTCTTGATGACGTCGCCCATCCACGCGTCGAGCTGGTCGCCCGAGGTGATCACGAGCTTCGCGCCCGCCGTGGCCTGGATGTCCTTCGGCCGCGGCTCGTAGTCGTGCGGGTCGGTGTTGGGCTTGAGGATCTGATGGACGTCGACCGCGTCGCCGCCGACGTTGCGGACGATGTCGCCGAGCTGGGTCGTGGTGACGACGACGTCGATCGCACCGGGCTTGGAGGACGACGTCGACCCACACCCGGCGGCGAGGACGACGACGGCGAGCAGGGGGAGGAGGAGCAGCGAGCGGCGCATAAGATGAGAATGAGTCTTATCACATCGCGGACCGCGCCCGGCGCGGCGTCTCCTAGCATCCGGGCGTGCCCCGCCGCCACTACGCGTGGACGATCCTCGCGCTGTGCTTCTTCGCGATCCTGTGCGCGCAGGGCGTCCGGCTCAGCTTCGGCGCGTTCGTCCGGCCGTGGCAGGAGGAGTTCGGCGTCTCGCGCGGCACGGTCACCGCGATCGGGTCGCTGTCGTTCCTGGTCTACGGCCTCTCGCAGCCGTTCGTCGGCCGCGCGGTCGACCGCTTCGGGATCCGCCGGACGCTGACGATCTCCTCGCTGCTGGTCGCCGTGGGCCTGGCGCTCAGCGCCGCCGCGCAGGCGCCGTGGCAGCTGGCCATCACCTATGGGTTGATCGCGTCGCTGGGCTTCGGCGGCGCGAGCGGCGTCGCGGCATCGGTCGCGGTCACCTACTGGTTCACGCAGCGACGCGGCCTGGCGTTCGCGCTCGTCGAGGCGGGCTTCGGCGCCGGGCAGCTGCTGCTCGTCCCGCTGGCGCTCGCGCTGATCTCGATCATCGGCTGGCGCTCGACGCTGATCGGCGGGGCGCTGCTGCTGGCCTGCGTCGTCGCGCCGGTCTGCGCGCGCTGGCTGCGCGACCGCCCGGAAGATCTCGGCCTGCAGCCGATCGGCGGCCCGCACGCCGCGCAGGTCGACGCCAACGTCGAGCGCACGCTCGAACCGCAACCTGTAGGCCTACAGCAGATGGTCCGGACGCGCGGCTTCTGGGCGCTCGGCATCCCGTTCTTCATCTGCGGCCTGACGACGACCGGCCTCGTCGACACGCACCTGATCCCGCTCGCCCAGGACCGCGGGATCCCGTCGGCGACGACCGGCGTGGCCGTCGCGCTCCTGGCCGCCGCGAACGTGTCGGGCATCCTCGCGTCCGGCCCGCTGGCCGACCGCGTCGACAACCGCCTGCTGCTCGCCGGCCTCTACGGCACGCGCGGGCTGAGCTTCGTCGCGCTCTACTTCCTGACCGGCGGCCCCGCGCTGCTGGCGTTCGCGTTGTTGTTCGGGTTGGTCGACTTCAGCGTCGTCGCGCCGACCCAGTGGCTGGCCGCGCGCTACGTCGAGCCGCGCACGGTCGGCCTCGCGTTCGGCTGCCTCAACGCGATCCACCAGCTCGGCTCGGCGCTCGGCGCCTGGCTGCCGGGCGTCGCCTACGACGCGACCGGCTCCTACGACCATGTGCTGGTGGTTGCCGCGATCGTCCTCGGCATCGCCTCGGCGACCTGCTTCGCCCTCCCCCGCCCCGGCGGCGCGCCTTCCGCGCGCCCGCCCGAGCCGGAACCCGCGCTGCCTTAGGCCGTCGGGCTCTCGGCGAGCTTCCTGGCCTGGCGCTCCGGGGAGATCTCCACCATCTCGGTGACCCAGCCGACGCGCTTCATGCCGCGGATGACCAGGGCCGAGATGTCGAACTCGTACCAGCGCAGGCCGTGCGCGGCGCTCGTCGGGAAGGCATGGTGGTTGTGATGCCAGGACTCGCCCATCGAGAACGGCGCCAGCCACGCGAGGTTCCTGGACTCGTCATCGACGTCGAAGCGCGTGCGCCCGAAGACGTGGCAGAGCGAGTTGATGGAGTAGGTCACGTGATGCAGCACGAGCATCCGGATCGCGCCGCCCCACAGCAGGCCGGTCAGCGCGGTGTGGATCGAGCCGCCGATCAGCCACCCCAGCGCGAACGGGATCGCCAGGCCGGCGACGACCCAGAGCACGAACGTCTTGTCGACCCACGCGATGACCGGGTCCTTCATCAGGTCCGGCGCGTAGCGCTTGCGGTTGGCGCGCTCGGTGTGGAGGAACAGCCAGCCGACGTGCGCGTGGAAGAGGCCGCGCAGGATGCCGTCGTGCTCGTGCGGGCTGTGCGGGTCGCCCGGCTTGTCGCTGAACGCGTGGTGCTTGCGGTGGTCGGCGACCCAGCTGATGATCGGACCCTCGATCGCCATGCTGCCGAGGATCGCGAACGCGGCCCGGACCGGCGCCTTGGCCTTGAACGAGCGGTGCGTGAACAGGCGGTGGAAGCCGACCGTGACCCCGAGCCCGAGCGGGAGGTACATGATGAAGAAGACCGCGATGTCGCTCCAGCGCAGCCATCCGCCCCACGCCTGGCGGGCGACGATCGCCAGCGCCAGGAACGGGATCACGGTGACGGCGCCGGTCAGGAACCGGTCCAGCGCCTCGTTCGCCGTCGGCTGGGTGTCCTCGGGCGTCGGGCCGTCGAGGGGCGCGGTGGCCGGGGCGTTCGCGACAGGCGCGTCCGCCTCGGGGCGGTCGGGAGCAGCGGTACCGGGGGTCATCGCAGCACACACTGCCGCATCCGATCACCCGATTCGCTGTGGCGCTCGGGCGGATGGAGGCGGGGGTTAACCCCCGCCCCATCGAACCATTCGGCGCGCAACCACTCCTCGCGGGCGCGCCTCGCGGGCGCGCGCTACCCCAGCTTGAAGGCGCCGACGAGCTCTTCCAGATGCCGCGCGGTGCGGGCCAGCTCCTGGGCGGAGGCCGCGACCTGCTCGGTCGAGGCCGAGGTCTGCTCGGTCGACGCGGAGACCTGCTCGGACGACGCGCTGGACTGCTCGGCGACGCCGGCGATCGCGGCGACCTCGTCCTCCACGCGCGCGGCCCCGGCGGCGATCTGCTGCGTGGCGGCGGCGATCTCGGAGACGCGCAGCGTCACCTCGTCCACGGCCTCGCCGATCTCCTCGAACGCGGCCCGCGCCTGCAGGACGGTCCGGGTGCCCTCGGCGGTGCGGCTCGCGCCGTCCTGGACGACGTCCACGGCGCGCGCGGTCTCGGCCTGGATCTCGCCGATCAGCCCGGAGATCGTGCCGGCCGCCTGCTGGGACTCCTCGGCGAGCTTGCGGACCTCGTCGGCGACGACCGCGAAGCCCTTGCCCTGCTCGCCCGCCCGCGCCGCCTCGATCGCGGCGTTCAAGGCCAACAGGTTGGTCTGGTCGGCGATCGCGGTGATCGTCGCGACGATCCCGCCGATCCGCTCGGAGCGCTCGGCGAGGCCGTCCATGGCGGCCTTGACCGCCTCCGACGACGCGTGGACCGACTCGATCGCGTGCGACGCGCTGGCCGCGGCGTCGACACCACCGCGGGCGACGTCCCGCGCGCGCTCGGCGGCGCCCGCGGTCTCCTCGGCGGTGTGGGTGCTGGCCCGGACGCGCTCCGCGACGTTGCGCACGACGCCGCGCGCGTCGTCGACCATCCGCATCTGGCGCTCGGCGCCGCCGGCGACGTCGCCCACCGCGTTGGCGATCTCGCCCACGGCGCGGCCGGTCTCCTCCGACGTGTTGGCCATCTCGTCGGACGCGCGCGAGACCTGCGCGGCGCTCGCGGAGACGTCGCCGAGCATCGTGCCAAGGCCCTCGCGCGTCTTGTTGTAGGCGTCGACCGACGAGTGCGTGGAGTCGATCAGGTCGTTGAGCGTGGCCGACGCGACGCCGATCTCGTCGGCGCTGTCGTGGTCGATGCGCTGGGCCTCCGGCGTGGCGGTGACCGTGAGGTCGCCTTCGGCCATCGCCTCCAGGCCGCCGCGCAGGCCGGCGACGTCGCGCTCGGTGGCGCGCAGGCCGCGGACGAACGCGCCGAGCGGGCCGGTCAGGCGCGCGGCGACGAGGACGATCGCGGCGGCGAGCAACACGATGATGATGCCGCCGACCAAGATGAGGGCGTTGCGCAGCGAGCGGGCCTGGGCGAGCGCCTCGCCCTTGGGCGCGATCACGACGAAGCCCCACTTGCCGGTGGCGACCGGCGCGTAGGCGGCGAAGACGTCACGGCCCTTGTGGAACGGGTCGGCGCCGGAGACGACGCCGGAGCGGCCGGCCTTGACCGCGGCGGCGAGCTGCGTGAGCAACTTGGAGCTCTTGGTCTTCGCGACCTGAGCGAGCGTCTTCCTGCCGACGAGCTTCTTGTCGGGCGCGGAGATCAGGACGCCGGAGTTCGAGGCGGCGAGCGCGTAGCCGGTCTTCAGGACCCTGGTCGCCGCGACCTGCCTGTTGAACTGGCTCAGCGAGACGTCGACGCCGGCCAACCCGATGAACTTGCCGTCCTTGTCGATCGGCGTGAGGTAGCTCGCCATCAGCTGGCCCGCGTAGACGTAGGGGTCGAGGACCGTCTCGCGGTTGGAGCTGCGCACCGCCGTGTAGCACGGGCAGGCCAGCGGATCCGGGATCTGCATCAGCGACGCCTTGCCGCCGAGGCGGTTCCAGTACGGCGCGAAGTCGCCGGCCTTGGACATGCCCTTGACGTTCGCGTAGGCCCTGTCGTTGCCGTCGAACCGGTTGGGCTCGTAGGTGACGTAGGTGCCGAGCAGGCTCCTGTCGGCCTTCAGCAGGCGGCGCAGGATGTTCTGGACGTCGGTGCGCGAGCGGTTGGTCGTGACCTCCATCTCCTGCGCGAGCGTGCGGGCGACCGCGGCGCGGGCGGTGGCCGTCGCGTCGAACGCGTTGGCCTCCTTGGCGGCCTGCTGGCCGAGGCGCTTGGTGACGGCGTCCTGCTGGGCGTGCGTCGCCTTGGTGGCGGCGACGTAGGTCATCACCGCGACGCCGATGGCGACGAGCGGGAGCAGGGTGAGGATCAGCTTGGTACGGAGTGAACGCGGGCGGGGCACGGACCAGGTTGTCGCCCTTATGACACCAAGCTTGAGCTTGTGCCTAAACGCTCATGCCGCCGTCGAGCGGGATCGTCGCACCGGTCAGGAACGCCGATTCGTCGGAGGCGAGGTAGAGCGCGGCGAGCGCGACCTCGTCGGCCGTCGCGTGGCGCTGGAGCGGGATCATGTTGTCGAAGAACTCGGTCGCCTCGGCCCGCGGGCGGCCGGTCGCGGTCTCCTCGATCGTGTGCTGGAACTCGTTGTCGACCGGGCCGGGATGGAGCGTGTTGACGCGGATCCTCCGGGGCGCCATCTCCTTCGCGGCGGTGCGCATCAGGCCGACGACCGCGTGCTTGGATGTGGCGTAGGCGACGATCCCGGGGTCCGAGGTCAGACCTACGACCGAGGACGTGATGATCATCGAGCCGCCGTCGCGCATCGCGGCGAGCGCGTGCTTGGCGAGCAGGAACGGGCCGCGAACGTTGACGGCGAGGACGCGGTCGAAGGTGGTGGTGTCGTAGCCGGTGATCGGTCCGGCGTCGCCGAAGATCCCGGCGTTGGCGAAGGCGACGTCGAGGGCGCCGAACCGCTCGACGGCCGTCTCCACCGCGTGTCGCACGTCGGCCTCGTCCGACGCGTCCGCCTTCACGGCGACCGCGCGCTCGCCGAGCTCGGCCGCGAGCGCTTCGAGCCGCGCCTCGTCGAGGTCGCTCAGGACGACGCGGGCACCTTCGGCGACGAAGCGCCGCGCCGAGGCCGCGCCGATCGATCCGGCCGCGCCGGTGATGATGGCGATCTTGTCGTCGAGTCGGCCCATCGCTTCGTGCTCCTTGGACGGTGGCGCAGAAATTGCCTGACGTTTATGGTGGCGGACCATATATGAGCCCGCGCATCGCCATCGTCGGCGCCGGCGGAGGGGTCGGCTCCTCCGTCGCCTTCAACTTGCTGCTGCGACCCGAGGCCTATGACATCGCCTTGGTCGACGGGCGCTCGGGGATGGCCGTCTCGCACGAGATGGACCTGCAGCAGGTGGTCGCGGCAGGCGCTTCCGGGTCGGTCGAGATCGTGACGCTGGAGGAGGTCGTCGGCGCCGACGTCGTGATCCTGTCGGCTTCCGCCCCGTTGACGGTGAACCGGACGCGCCAGGTCTACCTCCAGGACAACGCGGCGATCGTCGCGGCCGTTGTTGGTGTCCTCGGTCCGGACTGGCCGGGCGTCCTGGTCGTCGTGACCAACCCGGTCGACCCGCTGGTCACGTGGATGGCGCGCGCGTTCGGGCTGCCGCGCGAGCGGGTCGTCGGCTACACGGCCAACGACGGGCTGCGGCTGCGGACGGCGATCGGGCAGGCGCTCGGCGTGCCGAGCGCGCGGGTCGACGCGTGGGTGCTCGGCGAGCACGGCGACGGCTGCGTGCCGATCCTCTCGCGCGTGCGCGTGGACGGCGTCGCGGTGACGCTGGACGCGGCGCAGCGGGCGGCGGCGGTCGAGTTCGTGAGGTCCTGGTACGTGCGCCACGTGGCGCTGGACTCCGGGCGGTCCTCGACGTGGACGACCGGCCACGGCGTGGCGCGGATGGTCGCGGCGCTCACCGGTGCGTCCGGGCTGTCGGAGCTGTGGCCGGCGTCGGTGGTGGTCGACGGCGGCGAGTACGGCGTGCCCGCGGGCGTCGCCGTGACGGTCCCGGCGCGGCTGGGCGACGGCGGGCTGGTCGGCGTCGAGGAGTGGCCGCTGGACGCCGGCGAGCTGGCCGGGATGCGCGCCGCGGCGGCGGTGGTCGCCGAGGCCGCTGACGCGATCGGAGTTGTTGTAGGCCGCTAGCGGTCGGCCTTGTTGTGCAAGGTCTCGGTGAGGTACTCGATGTGCGCGCGCATCGCCTTCTCGGCGGCGCCGCGCTGGCGGCGGCGGACCGCGCGCAGGATCGCGCGGTGCTGGTCGAGGATCAGGTCCTGGTCGACGTCGCCGGAGATCGTCCCGATCAGCGACGGCTGCAGCACCTCGAGGATCCAGCCGGTCAGACCGCGCAGGAGCACGTTGCCGGCGGCCTCGGCCAAGATCTGATGGAACTCGGTGTCGGCGTTGTTGAAGGGCTCGGTCCCGGGGGCGTGGCCCTCGGCGGCCTTGACCGCTGCTTCGAGTCTCTCGACCGTCTCGTCGGTGGCGTTGGCCGCGGCGCGGCCGGCGAGCGGGACCTCGAGCGAGAGGCGCGCGTCGAGCAGCTCGTCCATCGAGATCGTGTCGGCGGCGAGCATCAGCGCGACGGACTCGGAGAGGTTCGCGCGCATGCCCTCCGACGGCGTGCGCGCCACGAAGATGCCGCCGGCGCGGCCGCGGCCGACGCGGATCAGCTGGCTGGCGGAGAGGAGGCGGAGCGCCTCGCGCAGCGTCGGGCGCGACACGCCGAACTCGTCGGCCAGCTCCTGCTCGGTGCCGAGCCGGTCGCCGGGCTTGAGGTGCTGCTCCTCCAGGTACTGCCGGATCTGCCACGCGATCTGCTCGCTCGCGCCGGGCGAAGGCGGTTGGAAATGACCTCCGGGGCGTCGTGGTGGTGCGGTGGCCATCTGCGGGCCAGTCTATGGGTTGGCGGTGCGACGCGCCATGGGTGCCCTTAAATCTCCAAACGATTTGCAGTAAGGTCCCGCGTCGTGGACGTCACGCACGGAGAGCACGCGGCGACGACGGCGAGCGGCGGCGCGCCGGGTCCCGGTGGCCGCACCGTCCGGGATGCGACGTTCGACGTCCTGCGGCAGCTGCGGCTGACGACGATGTTCAGCAACCCCGGGTCGACCGAGGTGCCGTTCCTGGCGGGGATGCCGGACGACCTCGAGTTCGTGTTGGGGTTGCACGAGGGCGCGGTCGTGGGGATGGCGGCGGGGTTCGCGCTGGCGCGCTCGGCGCCCGCTTTGGTCCTGCTGCATTCGACGCCCGGGTTCGGGAACGCGGTCGCCGCGCTGGCGACCGCGCGGCAGAACCGGGCGCCGCTGGTGGTGCTCGTGGGTCAGCAGGACCGGCGCCACCTCGCGCAGGACCCGTTCCTGGCGGGGTCGCTGGACGGGCTGGCCGGCGACTACCCGGTGTGGCGCGAGACGCCCGCGCGCGCGGCCGACGTGCCGGGCGCGATCGTGCGCGCCTACTGGGAGGCGTCGACCGGGCGCGGGCCGGCGGTGGTGGTCGTCCCGATGGACGACTGGGCCGCGCCGGCGCCGGAGGAGTGGGAGATCGTCGGGCCGCGGCGCCTGCTGCGCGCGTCCGGCGTGGCGGAAGACGTTGTTGATGATCTTGCCGCGCTCGTGGACGACGCGGGGCGGGTTGCTTTGGTTGCGGGCGCGTCCGCGGAGTGGTCCTCGTTGGTCGCGCTCGCCGAGCGCCTCGGGTGCCCGGTGTGGGCCGAGCCGTTCGGCGGCGCGGCCGGCTTCCCGCAGGACCACCGTCAGTTCGCGGGTCACCTTCCCGCGCGTCGCGCGCGCGTGCGCGAGGTGCTGAGGGAGTACGACATGGTGCTGGTCGTCGGGACCGGCGCGCTGCGCCAGTACCCGTATGACAACGGGCCGCTGTTCGAGCCGGGCACGACGGTCGCCGTCGTCACCGCCGATCCGGACGAGGCGCATCGGTCCGTTGCGGAGGTCGCCGTGCTCGGCGACGTGGCCGCGGTGTGCCGCGGGCTGGCGTCAGCCGTCTCGCCGGGCGGGTCGTCGAACGGCGGCGGCGGGCGCAGCCTCCCGGCAGCGCCGCCCGCGCCTCTTGCTGGTGCGCCGCTGACGCCCGCGCACGTGCTGAGCGCGCTGGCCGAGCGGCTGCCGCGGGATGTCGTGGTGGTCGAGGAGACGCCGTCGTCGCGGCCGGAGCTGCACGCGCGGCTGCCGATCGCCGAGCCGGGCGGGTTCATCTCGGCGATGGGGCTGCTGGGGTTCGCGCTGCCGTGCGCGATCGGCGCGCGGCTGGGGCGGCCGGACCGCGGGGTGATCGCGGTCGTGGGCGACGGGGCGTCGCTCTACCAGATCATGTCCTTGTGGTCGGCCGGCGAGTACCGGGCCGGCGTCGTGTTCCTGGTGTTGTCGAACGGCGGCTACGCGATCATGGACCGCCTGGCCGAGCGCACCGGTGCCGGCGACGGGCCGTGGCCCGCGCTGGACAGGATCGACATCTGCGGGCTGGCGCGCGCGCAAGGTGTCGAAGCGATCCGGATCACCGAGCACGCCGACCTGCTGGCACGGTTCGACGACCTGATCCCGTCGCTGAGCGCGCGCGAGACGCCGCTGGTCGTCGAGGTCGTCGTGGCGCAGGACGAGCGCTTCGATCCGTAGGGTGAGGCACCACTAAACCTACGCTTAGCATTGATCCGGTCGGCGGCTGCGAGACTCCGCCGCCGTTCCCGATGCCGAGCTCCTACGCCGTCCACCCCGTCGACGACGAGATCACCCTCCACCGCCCCTGCTTCGGGGCGGACGATCCGATGTTGTTGTACGCCTTGCGCAGCAACCACGAGAACCACCGGACGAGCGCCGCCGAGGACGCCAACGCCTTCCTGGCGACCGGCGTGTCGATGTTCTCCGATCCCGAGGCGCTCCTGCGCCTGACGCGCCGCCGTCCCGCGCGCTTCGGCACCCACATCATGACGTTGATCCTGCTGCCGGAGTTCGGGATCCACACCGCGGCGACGGGCCCACCCGGCCACCACTCCGTCTGGGGCTCACCTCATCGACTGCTCGAGTGCATCACCGCGATCAGGCCCACCCTCCCGACGCGATGACCCACACCTTCTCGATCTTCGACACCGGCAACCTCATCGCCACCTTCACCGACGCACCAACAGCCCTAACAACCCTGAACCGCCTGGCCGCCGACTCCCCCGAGACCTCCGAGCGGCTGTTGTTGGTGGCCTTCGACGCCTCCGGGAACCCCATCGACGACTGCCTCCCCGGCGGCCACCTGGCCTTCCTACCCCCGGCCCCCTAACCATCCAAGAACGACCGGAACCACCTCGGGTTCCGCTCCGACCGCGCACACCACCCACACCACCGCGAGCCACCACATCCCGGCGACGGCGTAGAGCACGGCCAGAACGACGAACACGACCACCATCAGCGCCCAGAAGGGCGCCTTGAACCTGTTGTGCGCCGGGTCCTTCACGCGCACAGCCCATAGACGCCGCCGGCCAGGCACGCCAACCCCATCACAACCGCGACCGCCCACCGCCGGTACCGCGACGCGACATCATCACCGAAGCCCAGCAACCGCGTCACCGCCGACGTGTTGTCCGGAATTTCGATCTGCCCGAACACCGGCGCCAAAGCGATGAACGCGACGCCGCCAACGATGAGCCCGATGCTGAGCAGCACACCTCCCGGTGTACCCACTCGGTCGCAGGGACGACGATTACTGCGCCGCCAAACACCGCAGCTACCTCCGCGCCCGCCGCCGGACCCTGCCGCACTGCCGCCCAAGAATGAGCGTCACGCGTTGCCTCGAACGAGACGTACAACTACTGCCGCTTGTTGCTCCAGCCGGTCGGTGTTAGGTCTGACGAGCAGACCAAACACACTGCCGTTCCGTCCGCCGGGGACTCGAATCTGTTCCCGTGGAGCGACTCCCGAACGAGCGATACGTCGTCTACTGGGCAGACGCAGAAACACACAAAGTCCTCTTCACGTTCAGTGACAGCTGGACCGTCGCCCGTGACGTGCTCCGCCACCACACACGTGACAGCGTCGACGAGGCGCATTGGATGCGCATCTCATCTCTCATGGGCAGGGTTCAGGAATCCCAGAACGGCTTTGAGCGAACGCTCACCGGCTCACAGCAGCCGGGTGCGTTCAGCGCAACCCTGCTCGGAGACGGCGAGGCGCCAGACGTGTTCGTCGTCCTCAGAAGACCAGGAGACCCCCGAGCGCTACCGCTGCTCGGGCCGGCCCACTTGATCGATCGGGAGGTCAAGGCAATGTGCCGTGAGATCCCAGGGCTCAGGGTGGATCGCGCGACGTTCACCGACGACCCGTTCCGCGTCCCGTCCGACATCGCCACAGGGGCACGGCGCACGACAGCAGCGGTCTTCGCCTTCAACGCGTTGCGCGACGGTGCCTCGGTGCACGATGTGATCAAGGACCTGAGCGTTGCGGAACTGATCTGGCTCGGCTACGAGGCGGGCTACGCGAAATTGGGATCGGCCTTCACGATCATCGCCAAGGCAGCTCTCGCGAGGGAGCGCTCAGCCTCGACCTTGAACCTGTGCGGCTCTGCACATCGGCGCGAGTGGCACACAGAAGCGAGCGAAGCGTGCTACCGGGACTCGATCGCGCTTGTTCCCTCAGCGCTCCAGAACCCCTACGGATGGATCGGCCTCGGCGCGACGCTCCGACGTCGCTGGGAGCACGATGACGCGTATGACTGCGTGAAGCGGGTCCTCAAGTACTACCCCAACAACAAGTACGCGCTCAAGCTCAAGGGCGCGCTGATGCGCGAAATGGGCGACGTCCGCATCGCTCGCGCGAACAAGCCGAACGACAGCGGCCCCTCGCTGATTCCGGATCTACCGTTCATCGACAGCATGCCCTGGGACAGTGAGATGACGCCATCGGACGATGTCTTTGGCGACGACTTGCCGAACTGATGGAGCAGCGTCGGCGATACGGGGGTAGCGGCAGCGGAGACCGGCAACCGGTCGCGGTGTTACGACAGACCACGCACCGGTACTAGAAGCGTCCGCAGCAGCGGCAGTGTGGCCGTGGACACGACGGGTGGCAGCACCGAAGCGTTGGTGACCGCGTGTACCGAGGACGGCGGAGACTGGCAACCGGTTGCGGTGTTGCGACGGACGACGCATCGGTACCAGAGACGCTCGCAGCGGCGGCAGTGTGGCAGTGGACACGACGGGTTGCCGTGCCGCGGCGTTGGTGACCGCGTATATCGAGGAGGGCGCGGTGGGTGGTTAGGCCGTCGCGCCGGTGTTCATCGACTCGAGGATGGTGTGGGTTGAGAGGGCGGGGCCGGAGAGGGTTGTTGTTGCTGTGCCTTGGTGGATGACGACGACGCGGTCGCAGAGGGTGGCGAGCTCGTCGATGTCGGTGGAGCAGAGCAGCACCGGGACCCCGGCCGACGCCGTGCTGCGGATCAGGGCGTGCATCTCGGCTTTGGCTCCGACGTCCACGCCGCGGGTCGGGTCGTCGAGGCAGACGACGGAGGGTGAGGCGTCGAGCCATTTGGCGAAGACGACCTTCTGCTGGTTGCCGCCGGAGAGGCTGCCGGCGTCCTGGTCGACGCTCCGCGCCCGGATGCGCAATCGAGTAGCCAGCGAGGTCGCGTGCTCGCGGAGCTCCGAGGAGCGGATGAAGGGGCCGGACGCCGCCAGGCCCACGGCGCGGATCTGGGCGATGTTCTCCCAGATCGGCTTGTCCAACATCAACCCGAGGCGGCGGCGATCGCCGCTCACCAGCGCCACCCCGGCCCGGATCGCTCCCCGGAGCGAGCGGGGCACCGGGCGACCGGAGGGCAGCGTCACGGTCCCGGACGACGGCCGCGACAACCCGCAGACCAGCTCCATCACCGTGTGGTGCCCGGCCCCGGCAACCCCCGCCAATCCCACGATCTCCCCCGGCGGCACCGTCAAGTTCATGGTGTTCAACCGCCCGTCGACCGACACCTCGCGCAACTCCAGCGAGCCGCCGAGCTGGTCGACCGCCTCGGACACCTCGGCGTCGAGCGTCGCCGTCTCGGTCAGCTCGCGGCGCTCGCCGAGCATCGCGTCGACGATCACCTGCACGGTCAGCTCGGACATCGGCCGCTCACTCATGACGACCTCGCCGTCGCGCAGCACCGTCACCTCGTCGCACAGCGCCATCACGTCTTCCAGGATGTGCGACACGAACACCACGCCGACCTGGCGGTCGCGCAGCACGCGCAAGATGTTCAACAAGTTCTCGGTCGACGCCTGGCCCAGCGCCGACGTCGGCTCGTCCAGGATCAGCACGCGCGGATCCGTCAGCAGCGCCTTGGCGATCTCGATCAGCTGACGCTCGGCGAGCGACAGCCCGTCCACGAGATCCCGCGGACCGACCGACAACCCCAAGTCGGCCAGCACCGGCGCCGCCCTGGCCCACATCGCCCCCCGATCCACGAACGGCCCGCGCTTGGGCTCGCGCATCGGGTACAGGTTCCCGATCACATCAAGATCCGGGAACACGTTCAGCTCCTGCGAGACGACCGCCACCCCGTGGCGCACCGCCTCCGCTGTGGAGGAGAACGAGACGTCAACCCCGTCCAGCGTGAGCGATCCCGCATCGGGCTCCACGGCCCCCGCGATCGCCTTCACCAGCGTCGACTTTCCCGCCCCGTTCTCCCCCAACAACGCATGGACCGAGCCGGCGCGGACCGTGAGGTCCGCGCCGGCCAGCGCGACGACGCCGCCATACGTCTTACGAACGCCGCGCGCCTCGAGCATGTGGTCAGCTGCCCGCGGTCAGGTACTTGGAGGGGTTGGCGAGCTGCTCGTCCGCGATCGGCTTGAAGTACGCCTCGCGGGCGGCCGAGCTCTTCTGCCGCTCCAGGATCTTGTCGATGTTGGTCGAATCGACCGTCAGCTCACCGGTGTTCCACACACCCTCCGGCAGCTTCTTGCCGTCCTGCTTCTGCGCCGCCAGCAGCGCGATCGCGATGTAGGCCTTCAGGAAGTGCTCCGGCGAGATCAGCGCCTGCACGTAGCCGTCCTTCACGCCCTCCAGCGCCACCGGGTCCAGGTCGCACGCGCCGACCAGCAGCTTCTTCCCCGACTGCTTCTGGATCCGCGTCAGCGACACCGCCGCCTGCGAGCCCGGACCGACGTACGCGATCGCGTCAGGATGCGCCTTCACCTGCGCGCTCCACGTGTTGTAGTTGTCGGTCGGCGACTGCTTGGCGTCGAACACCATGAACTTGATGCCCGGCCGCGCCTTGGAGATCGCCTCCCTGAACCCCTGGTTGCGCTGCTCCAGCACCGGCAGGCCCGGGGTGTCGGTCCCGATCAAGATGGTGCCCTTGGTCCCCTCCGGGATCTTCTTGACCATCGCGGCCGCCAGCTGCTGGCCGATCTCGACGTTCGAGTTGCCGATCAGCAGCCTCATCGCGCTCTCGGCGCCCTTGGCCGGCGGCACGTCGACCGCGACCAGCGGGACGCCCTGCTGCCCGGCCTGCAGGATCGGCCGCAGGAACAGGTCCGGCGTCAGCGTCATCATCGCCACGCCGTCCTTGGACGCGCGCGTCGCCGCCTGGAACAGCTGGACCTCCTTCGGCCCGTCCACGTTGGCCGGCGCCGACTCCTTCAGGTTGACCCCGGGCCGGTCGGCCGCGGCCGCCTTGGCGCCCATCGCCATCTCCTGCGCGAAGTTCGTCTCGGTCGTCGGGTAGACGAACGCGAGGTTCGCGGTCTTCGCACCGCCGCCGCCCGAGGACGACGTCGATGCACCGCCCGTCGACCCCGACGAGTTGTCATTGGACGACCCACACCCCGCGGCGCCGACGACGCCGACCGCGAGGACGACCGCCGCGGCGGCCCTCCACCGATTCCACATCACAGCTGCTCTCCTCCTGCTCCCATGTTTCGACAATCAGCCATCGAGCGCGGCGCGGCGCAACGCGCGCCGCCCACGGATCAGGCTGTCCAGCGCCACTGCGGTCAGGATCACTGCGCCGGTCGCGAAGTTCGACCAGTTGACCGGCACGTTGAAGTAGGCCAACCCCGAGTTGACCGCGCTCAGCAGGATCGCGCCCAGAACAGCACCAACAACGGTCGCGCTGCCGCCGCGCAGAGGCGTCCCGCCGATCACCGCGGCGGCGATCGCCTGCAGCTCGAAGCCCGTCCCGATGTTCGGGTCGCCGCTGATGAAGAACGCGAGCCCGAGCATCCCGGCGACGCCGCTGAGCAACCCCACCAACACGAGCGTCTGCACGCGCGTGCGCGGGATCGAGATGCCGCTGAAGGTCGCCGCCTCGGGGTTGGACCCGATCGCCCGGACGCGGTAGCCGTAGGGCGTGAACCGCAGGACCGCGGTCAGCACGATCACCACCAGGATCAGCACCCACACGCTCACCGGCAGCCCCAGCTTGTCGCCGCCCAGGAACGTGAAGAACGAGTTCTGCGCCGGCAGCCCGGTCACCTGCTGGCCGTCGCTCAGCGCCTGCGCCAGCCCCCGGAACATCGAGAGCGTCGCGAGCGTCGCCACGATCGCCGGGATCGCGATCAGCTGCACCGCGACCGCGTTGACCAGCCCCATCCCGCCGGCCAGGATCACGCCCGCCAGGCCCGCCAGCCACGGGTTCCACCCGTGCTGCATCAGCAGCGCGCTGCACACGATCGACAACCCGAAGATCGAGCCGACCGACAGGTCGATCTCGCGCATCGAGATCAGGAACGCCATCCCCGCGGCGATGATCCCGACGTAGACCGCGTTCTGGACGACCTCCTTGAGCTGGTCCCAGGTCAGGAAGTCCGGGTGGCAGATCCCGATGAACAGGATCAGCGCGATCGTCGCGATCAGGACGCTGTTGGACTCCACCGCCAGGGCGCGCCTGCCGAGATCGCGCACGCCGGCACCGCGGCCGGGCTGCTCGCCGCCGTCGGTGCGCGTCGTCTGCGCTCCCCGTCCACCGCCGCTGGGCGCGGTGTTCTCCTCCATCGCCACGCAACTCCCCTCGTTGACCTCGTCGAACGTAACCGAGGCGGCCAGTAACTGTCAAATGTTTAGGATGCTTTGCATGCCCGAGTCACAGCAGAACGAGTTCTGGCGCGACCTGCAGCCGATCGCACGGGTCTTCCAACCCGACGCGCTGCCCGAGACCTACATCCAGAACGCGCCGATCGACGACGACCGCTACTACGTCCCGTTCAGCGCGACCGTGAGCTCCCGACCACTCTGGATCTCCCCCAGCACCAACCGCTGGTGCGACATCCTGATGGCCAAGGAGGCCGGCCTCGTCAACCGCCACTACCACCCGCACGAGGTCTTCGCCTACACCATCTCGGGCAAGTGGGGGTACCTGGAGCACGACTGGATCGCGACCGCCGGCGACTTCGTCTACGAGTCGCCGGGCGAGGGGCACACGCTCGTCGCCTACGACCACCCGGACCCGATGCGCGCGATCTTCATCGTCAAGGGCCCGCTGATCTGGCTCGACGAGGACGGCAGGTCCGACGACTTCTTCGACGTCCACCACTACATCGCGATGTGCAAGGCGCATTACGAGTCGGTGGGGTTGGGGGCCGCGGCCGTCGAGGCGCTGTTCCGCTGAGCCTCGCGCAGGGCCTCGGCGACGTGGCCGAGGTGGCGGCGCATCGCGGCCTCGGCGGCGTCGGGGTCGCCGGCCGCGATCGCGTCGACGATCGCGGTGTGCTCGCCGAACGAGCGCTCGGAGCGACCGGGGACCAAGATGGTGCGGTACTGGAAGCGGACGAGCTGGCCCTTGAGGACCGCGACGAGCCGGTCGACCGTGCCGTGGTGGGCGAGCGCGAGCAGTCGCGAATGCAGAACGGCGTTGCGATCGGAAGCGCCGAGGAGGTCGCCGGCGTCGAGCCGGTCGCGCATGTCGGCCAGGACGGCGCGTAGCTCGTCGATGTCCTCGGGCGTCGCGTGGCGCGCCGCGTGGCGCGCGGCGAGGCCCTCCAGGACCGCGCGCGCCTCCAGGATCTCGGCGGCCTCGGACTCGCCGACGAGCCGGACGCGGGCGCCGCGGTTGCGCTCGTGCTCGACGAGGCCCTCCTGCGTGAGGCGCGCCAGCGCGGTGCGGACCGCGGCGCGGCCGACGCCGAAGCGCTGGGCGAGCTCGGTCTCGACCAGGCGCTCGGAGGGCTGGAGCGCGCCCGAGAGGATCTCGGCGCGCAGCGCGGTGTAGGCGTCGGGGCGGGCGATCGTCACGGTCCAGCGACCGTAGTCCGCGCTCCGTCATGCTGTCAACAGGATTGTTGACAATCCTGTCGACGACGGTCTACGGTCAGACCTATTCCTGCTCCGGGCCACCCCACGCCGAGCGATCGCGCGCGCCAGGTCGTGCGCGGCGCCTACGACCTGCACGTGCACATCGACCCCGACGTGGTCGGGCGGATCGTGGACGACGTGACGCTGGCGGAGCGGTTCGGCGCGCTCGGGCTGGCGGGGTTCGGGCTGAAGTCGCACTACACGTCGACCGCCGAGCGGGCACGGACCGTGAACCGCACCGCACCGCACGGCGTCCGGGCGGTCGGCGCGCTGTCGCTGAACCGCGCGGTCGGCGGGCTCAACGCGCTCGCCGTCGAGATCGCGGCGCGCGAGGGCGCGCGGATCGTGTGGCTGCCGACGGTCGACGCGATCAACGAGGCCGGCGCGCGCGACCGCGAGTACGGACCCGGTGTGGCGGTCCCGATGTGGGTGGCGATCCAGAAGGAGCTGCGCGAGGCGGGCATGGAGCTGCCGCCGGTCGCGGTCGTCGATGGCGACGGCGCGCCGCTGCCGGAGCTGCTGCGGGTTGTTGAGGTGATTGCCAAGCACCAGCTCGTGCTGGCGACCGGGCACCTGTCGCGCGACGAGATCTTCGTCGTCGTGGACGTCGCCCGGGCCGCCGGCGTCCGGGACGTGGTGATCACGCATCCGGAGTTCCCGGCGCAATCGCTCTCCATCGAGGACCAGGTCGCCCTGGCGCAGCGTGGCGCGCTCCTGGAGCGCTGCTTCACCACGCCGTACACCGGCAAGTGCACGTGGGAGCACGTCGCGGAGGGGATCCGGGCGACCGACCCCATCAACAACCTGTTGTCCTCCGACTTGGGGCAGCCGCGCAACCCGCCGGTCGAGGACGGGCTGGCGCTGTTCGCCGACCGGCTGCTGGAGCTGGGGTTCGCGGAGGAGGAGATCCGGACGATGACCGTGGAGCAGTCGACGCGGCTGGCCGAGGGGCGGGAGCGATGAAGCGGGTGCAGGTGATCGGGGCGCACAGCGCGGACTTCGTGTGGCGCGCGGGCGGCGCGGTGGCCAAGGCGGTGTCCTTGGGCGGCGTCGCCGAGGTGATCGCCCTGTCCTACGGCGAGCGCGGCGAGTCCGGCGAGCTGTGGAAGGAGGACGGGCAGACGGTCGAGAACGTCAAGCGCGTGCGCCACGGCGAGGCCGAGCGCGCCGCGGGGCACCTGGGCGCGACGTTCAAGTGCTTGGACTTCGGCGACTACCCGCTGGACGTCGACCGCGAGCGGTTGCTCGAGATCGCCGAGGCGATCCGGGCGTTCGCGCCGGACGTACTGATCACGCACACGGCGGTCGACCCGTTCAACCCGGACCATCCGGTGGCCTACGGCGCGGTCGACCGGGCGCGCTCGCTGGCGGCGGGCGCGGGCGTGTCGAGCGCGTTCGCGACGATCAGGCCGCCGCAGCTGTTCCTGTTCGAGCCCCACCAGCCGGAGCTGTGCGCGTTCACGCCGACGGTCCACGTCGACATCACGAACGTGTGGGAGGCGAAGATCGCGGCGATGGGCGAGATGCAGGCCCAGCAGTACCTGCAGACCTACTACGCCCAGCGCGGCGAGCAGCGCGGCAACCATGCGCGGCGGGCGTCCGGGTTGTCTGAAGTCCGGTACGGCGAGTCGTTCATGCGGGTCCTGCCTGAGGTGGTGGAGCAGCTGTGACGGCGTTCGCGGAGCTCGCGCGACTGGGGAGCGCGACGGTGTACGAGGCGGCCGGCCGGGCCGGCCTTGTCGACGTGGAATGGGTGTCGGTGATCCCGGGCGCGCGGGCGTGCGGGCCGGCGCGGCCGGTCCTGTGCGGGCAGGACGACAACTTGATGGTCCACGCGGCGATGGCCGCGGCGCGGCCGGGCGACGTGCTGGTGCTGACGATGCCGGAGCCGCGGCCGGTCGCGCTGGTCGGCGACCTGCTGGCGACGCAGGCGCGGGAGCAGGGCGTCGCGGCGCTGCTGATCGACGGCGCGGTCCGCGACGTCGAGGACCTCGAGCGGCTGGGGCTGCCGATCTGGGCGCGGTGGGTCCGGATCCGGGGCGCGGAGAAGGACGCGGCCGGGACGATCGACGCGACCGTGACGGTCGGCGGCTGCTCGATCGCCGCGGGCGACGCGGTCGTCCTCGATCCCGACGGCGTGGCGGTCGTGCCGTCCGGGCGGCTGCACGAGGTGGTCGAGCTGAGCCTCGCGCGCGAGGAGCGGGAGCGCGTGAAGCGGGCCAAGCTGGAGGCGGGCGCGTTGTCCTATGACCTGGACGGGCTGCGGGAGCGGGTCGAGGGGGCGTCGTCCTCGTGAGCGACGCGCGCGGCGACATCGCGCACATCCACCACGTGGAGGTGCTGACGCCGGAGCCGGAGGCGTCGCTCGAGTTCTACATCAACGTGCTCGGCATGGAGGTCGAGCACCGCGAGGGGCAGTCGGTGTTCCTGCGCTGCTGGGGCGACTACCAGCGCTACTCGCTGAAGCTGACGGAGTCCGACCGCAACGGGCTCGGGCACATGGCGCTGCGGGCGTGGTCGGACGAGGCGCTGGAGCGACGGGTCGCGGCGATCGAGGCGTACGGGTTGGGGCGCGGGTGGTCGGAAGGCGATCGCGGCCACGGCAAGTCCTACACCTTCGTAGATCCCGACGGGCACGCGATGGAGCTGTTCTTCGAGGCCGATCGCTACGTCGCGCCGGACCACCTGAGGCCCGCGCTGCGCAACGTGCCGATGCGCAACACGGGCCGCGGCGCGGCGGTCAAGCGCCTGGATCACGTCAACCTGCTGGCCGCCGACGTGGCGGCGTGCCGCGCGTTCGCTGTCGACGTCCTGGGCTTCCGCCACTACGAAGGCATACGCCTTGACGACGGCGCCGAGACCGGCGCCTGGCTCTCGCTGTCGATCGCCGCGCACGAGCTGATCTACGTCCACGACGCGCGCGGCGCGCACGGCCGCCTGCACCACATCGCCTTCTGGGTCGACACGCGCGAGGAGTGCCTCCGGGCCGCCGACCTGTTCCTGGACTACGGCGTCCACATCGAGGCGGCGCCCTCCAAGCACGCGGTCGCGGGCGGGTTCTTCCTCTACGGCTTCGAGCCCGGCGGCAACCGCATGGAGGTCACGACCGGCGGCCACTTCCTCTACGACCCGCTCCAGGAGCCGCTGATGTGGACCGAGGCGGAGCGCGCGAAGGGCCAGGCCTGGGGCGTCAGGACGGTCGAGAGCTTCCACGTCTACGGCACCCCGCCGGCGGTCGAGGCGGACCGCGCCTACGCGGAGACCGCGGGCGTCGCGGCGCCACCGCCGACCGAGCCGACCGCGCCGCGCTAGGCCGCGGTCGTCGTCGTCGCCGCGCGGCGCGCGCCCGGACGCCACCAGCAGGCGGGGCCGACGAGGGTCATCGCCGCCGGGACCAGGACGAGGCGGACGAGGGTCGCGTCGAGGGCGATCGCGACGGCGGCGCCGAGGCCGATCTCGGTGATGACGGGGACGCCGGTGAGGGCGAAGCAGAGGAAGACGGCGACCATGACGAGCGCGGCGCCGGTGATCGTCCGGGCCGACCCGGCGATGCCCTGGAGGACGGCGTCGCTCGTGCCCACCCCGGCGAGGTGGCGCTCCCGGATCCGCGACAGCAGGAAGACCTCGTAGTCCATCGACAACCCGAAGACCACCGCCATGATCACCGGGATCGTGACCGTGTCGACGTAGCCGTCGCTGCCCGAGAACGTGACCTTGATCAGCGTCAGGATCCCGAGCGCCGCCCCGACCGACAGGATGTTCGCGAGCACCGCCTGCAGCGCGAGCAGCGGCGCGCGGAGCATCAACGTCAACAACAGGAACGTCGCCAGCAGGATCCAGACGCCGATCTTCCACAGCGAGCCCAGGATCGCGTGGTTGAAGTCGACCTGCGTCGCCGTGTCGCCGCCGACCAGCGACCCGCGCGGCAGCTCGGCGCGCAGGCGCCTGACCAGGTCCTTGACCGCGATCGAGTCCGGGTCGTGCTTCGGCGTCACGACCAGGAAGATGTACTTCTTGTCCCTGGTCCGCGCGCGCAGCCCGGTCCTGACGACCTCCGGGTCGTGGCGGACGATCGCGACCGCGCGGTCGGTGTCCCTCGGCGCCACCAGGATCTTCAGCGGCGAGCTCTCCCCCGCCCCCCGGACCTCCTGCGCCGCCTTCACGCCCGCGAGCGTCTCGTTGCCCTTCGGGAACTGGCGCAGCGCGCCGTCGCCGGTCCTGATCCCCAGCAGCGGCAAGGCCAGCGCCAACAGCACCAACAACGCCAAGGCCAGCGACACCCGCGGATGGCCGACGACGACCTCGCTCCAGCGCCGGAACGCCGCGGCGTTCGGCTTCGCCGGCCCGATGCGCCGTCCCAACAGCGACAACAACGCCGGCAGCAGCGTCGAGCACGCGAGCATCGCGACCAACACCACCATGATCGCGCCGACGGCCATCGACCGCACCGCCGCCGTCGGGACCACCAGCAACGCGGCCAGCGCCAGCACGACGGCGAACCCGCTGAACAGCACGGCGGTCCCGGACGTCGCCATCGCGGTCGCCCGCGCGGCCTCCGCCGTCGCGTCGTCGCGCAGCTCCTCCCGGAAGCGCACGACGACGAACAGCGAGTAGTCGACCGCCACGCCGAGGCCGATCATCGACGCGGTGTTCGGCACGTAGAACGTCAGGTCGACATGCCTGGCCAGCAGCGCGGTCAGCGCGCCGGTCACGACGATCGACACCGCGCCGATCGCCAGCGGCAGCACGGCCGCAGCCAGCGCGCCGAAGACCAGGAACAGGATCAGCGCGACGATCGGGAAGCCGATCCGCTCGGCGTGCGCGAGGTCGTCGCGCGTCAGGTCGACCATGCCGGCCCAGAGCGCGCCCGCGCCGACCAGGTGCACCTGCACCGCCCCGAACCTGCCGCCGCCGGACGTGTCGAGCCCGAGCCGGTCGCGCAGGTGCTTGGCGATGTCCGGCGCGTGGTACTCGTCGGCGTCGAGCAGCAGCGGCAGCACGACCGGCTTCCCGGGCCGCGTGCGTGCGAAGAACTGCGCGAGGTCGCCGTTCTGGGAGACCCAGGACACGTGCCGCACGCCCCTGACCGCCCGCTGCACGCCGCGCGTCGCCGCCGCGTAGTCGGCGCGCGGCGTCCCGCGCGGGGCGACGAGCACGACGCCGAGCGTGGCGGGCCGGTAGTTCACGGGGATCCCGTGCAGGACCGCGTGCTCCACGCGCGCGGAGGCGCTGTCGTCGACCGCGAAGCCACCGCCCGTGAGGTGGTCGGACTGCCTGAGCGCGAACGGCACGGCGCACGCGACGAGCACCAACCACCCGCACAACACCGCGACGCGATGGCGCCCGACCCAGCCGTGGACCGCCGCCAGCATCAGCTGCGGCAGCCCACGCTGCCGTCGTACTTCACGACCTGCCCGGTCGAGAACGAGCCCTCGGCGTGCCAGCGCCAGCGGTGGTCGGCCGGGCACGACGTCGTCGCCAGCCAGTCGCCGCGCCCGGCGACCCCGTGGACCTCGTCGAGGCGCAGCGGGATCCCGGCGACGATCTGCAGGTTCTTCGGGATCGACACCCTCAGGTGGTAGGACCACTTGGGATCGCCGCTCAGTTTGACGATGTCACCGACGACCGGCTCGGCGACGCGCGCCGGGACCTGCAGAACCGTGTAGAAGTACACCTTGGTCGCGCCGCCGTTGATCACGGTGATCTTGGGGTACGTGAAGACGGTGTCGGCGCGGGCGGTCGCGGTCGCGTGGCCCATGATCGAGCGCTTCGGGCAGATGCTCGGGCCGCGGCGCGCGAGCAGCCGCAGGTTGCAGGCGGGGTACTTCGCGCCGTTGTAGAGCCCGCCCCGCGGGAACCACACGTCCACGTGCTGGACCAGCGGCGGGTCGTAGTCGCTGGGGATCCCGATCTTCGCGCGGACGTCGATCCTGATCCCCTGCGGGTGCTTCGGCGTCCCGGCCCTGTTGGGCGTCACCTTGGTCGTGACGGTGATCGTGATCGGGACCTCGTCCTGCGCGAACGCGAGCGCGGCGAGCAGGACGCCGGCCGCGCAGACCAGCGCGGCGACCCCTCCAGCAACCCACCGGCGGCGCTTCACGGCGGCAACGCTACGCCGCGGAGCGCGGAACTGCAAACGGGTGCGGCTCTGGATGGTGCTGCCGGCTAGGCGGCGGCCGCCGCGCCGGCGCGGTGCTCGGCGGGCGACACGCCGCGCACGCGCTTGAACGCGGCCGAGAGCGCGAAGGCGCTGGAGTAGCCGACCTGCGGCGCGACGGAGCCGACGGTCGCGCCCGGCTCGCGCAGGAGATCGGCGGCGAGCGTGAGCCGCCAGGTCGTCAGGAACGCCATCGGCGGCTCCCCGACCAGCGCGGTGAAGCGGCGGGCGAGCGCGGCGCGGGAGGCGCCGACCTCGCGCGCGAGCGTCGCGACGGTCCAGGGCTGGGCCGGCGCGTTGTGCAACAACTTGAGCGCGGGGCCGACGACGGGGTCGGACTGGGCGCGGTACCAGCCGGGCGCGTCGGCCTCCGGGCGGGCGAACCAGGCGCGCAGCGTCGCGATCAGGAGCAGGTCGAGGAGCCGGTCCAGGACCGCCTCCTGGCCGGGCTGGTCGCAGGCGATCTCGTCGGCGAGGAACGCGACGAGCGGGTTGTCCCAGGAGTCGCCGGCGACGTGCAGGAACGGCGGGAGCGCGGCGAGCAGGCGGCGGCTGGTCTCGGACTCCAGCTGGTAGGTGCCGGTGACCATCATCGTCTCGCCGTCGGGGGCGTTGCCCCAGGTGCGGACGCCGAGGTCGGCCATCGAGCCGACGTCGGTCCCGTCGGGCAGGACGCAGCGCTGGCCGGGCAGGATGATGACCTGCGGCGGCTCGTGCGGAGGATCCGCGACCGTGTAGGAGTCCGGACCGCGGAGGATCGCCACGTCGCCGGTGTTCAGCGTGAAGGCGGCGCCGTTGTTGGGGTGGATGGTCGCGCGGCCGCGGACGAGCGCGACGAGCGTGAGCGGCGCCTCGTCCTCGATCCGCAGCGACCAAGGCGGCGCCAGCACCGACCGCAGCAGGAACGCGCCGCGGGCGCGTGGGCCGTCGAGCAGTCCGGCGATCGAGTCCATCGTGCGAACGATCGTAGACGCTCGCACATGGATCGGCGAGTCTCGGCCATTCCCCGTCTCGCCGCGGGGCGATTCCATGGTCGGCATGCGAACGACAGCGACCACCGAGATGTCCACCACCTTGACCACGACCACGATCGCGGGGGTGATCGGCGCCGGGATCGTCGGCGGCGTCTTCTACGCGTTCTCGACGTTCGTGATGCCGGGCCTGAAGCGGCTGCCGGCGAGCGAGGGCGTGCACGCGATGCAGCAGATCAACGTCACCGCCGAGCACCCCGGCTTCATGCTCGCCTTCATGGGCACGACCGCGTTGTGCCTGTACTTGGGCGTCCGCGGCTTCCTGGATCGCGGCGAGACGCGCGGGACGCTGCTGATGGCCGGCTCGCTGCTCTACCTCGTTGGCGCCTTCGGCCTGACCGTCGGCCAGAACGTCCCGCTCAACGACACGCTGGCGACCGTCAACCCCCACGCCCCGGGCGTCGCCGCGCACTGGCAGCACTTCCTGTCCGGCTGGGAGTGGTCCAACCACGTCCGCGGCGCCGCCTCGATCGCCTCGGTGGGCGCGTTCCTCGGAGCGTTGTTGGTGTAGTCGCGTCAACCGGAGAACTCGGCAACGGTGTCGCGGAGCGCGGTGACGGCGCGTTCGGTGCGGGGCCAGTCGAGGAAGGCCGGTGCGGCGGGCGGTGGGGCCGGCGCGGCGTGGCCGTCGGTGCGGGAGGCGAGGTCGTCGAGGAGGAGCTCGAGGTCGCGGAGGGCGGCGGGAGGAGGTGGCGGGCGGTCTCCGGCCGCGAGCGGGAGCGCGAGCGAGAGGTGGGCGAGGCGCTCGACGGCGTGGGTGATGGGCCAGTCGAGGTCGGCGTGGGTGGTGCTCGTGAGGGCGTCGCCGGTCGCGTCGCGCTGGGTCGCGTCGAGCGTCACGAGCGTGAGGTGGACCGCGCGGCGGGCCGCCCGGCGCTCGCGTTCGGGCGCGCCGCGCAGGCCGGCGAGGAGCGCTCGCGACGTCGTCCGGATCGCCCGGGCCTGGACCGCCGCCAGGCGGGAGCGGGAGCGCCGGGGCAGGATCAGCACGCCGCAGGCGAAGCCGATCGCGCAGCCGAGCGCCGTGTCGATCAGGCGCGCGTCCAGCAGCCCATGCACCGCCGCGCCGACCCCGGCGATCTCCAGCAGCAGCAGCGCCAGCGACGTGATGAACACGACCGCCACGCCGTAGGAGACCAAGATGAAGGCCTCGGTCAGCGCCTGGAGCAACCCCACCATGACGATCAGGCCCACCAGCCCCGGCTCGATCGCCAGGACCGCCGCCGCGACGACCACGCCGACCGCGGTCCCCGCCGCGCGGTGCAGCGCGCGCTGGCGCGCCAGCGCCACGTTCGTCCCCTGCAGCACGGCCGCCGCGCTCAGCGGGATCCACGTCGGGTGCTCGGCGCGCAGCAGGTACCCCAACATGCCCGCCAGGCCGACCGCGACGCCGAGGCGCACCGCGACCGCGGGCGCAGGCGACCGCGGGTCCGTCAGGTCCGCCCACAGCACGCGCCAGCGCGACGGCTCCGCGGTGGTCGTCTCGCCACCGTCCGGCGTCGCGGGCGCGTCGAGCCGCCGCGCGCTCCCCGCCGCCCGCAGCGCCGCGTCCAGCCGGACCGCCGCCGGGACCCGCGGGCGCTGCTGCGGTGCCGGGATCACCGGCGCGGCCCAGGCCCCGTCGGCCAGCGCGCCGACCGCCCGCCCCCACGCCGGATCCAGCGGCGGCGCCCTCTCCACCATCAACGCGAGCGACGCCTCCAACAACGCCTCGGCCGCGTCGGCGCGCCGCCGCAGCTCCAGGCCACCCGGCGTCTCGGCGCCGCCGGCGTCGGCGACCGACTCCTGCGCCCGCTGCACCGCCAGCACCGCGGCGTGCCGCGCGGCCGGCGCGCGGTCCGGGCGCCCGATCGCGTCCAGCAGCCTTGCGACCGCGCCGAGCGCCGCGTCGACCGCCTCGCGCTCCGGCGCCCGCGCGTCGCGCAGCGTCCCGGCCATCGAGATCAGCCATGCGCCCAAGGCCCCCAACAACACCAGCCGCGCGCGGTAGCCGCAGGCGGCCGCGTCCTGCGGCAGCGCGGTCGCGATCAGGAACGTGAAGACGATGAAGTACTCCCGCGGCGGCCCCACGCGCAGCGCCAGGCAGGCCCCCGCCGCGACCGCGCTCAGAACGGCGCCCACCGGGACCGCGACCCACGCCGACGAAGCGACGAGCGTCCCCGCCGCCATCGCCACCGCCAGCGCGCACCCAAGACCTACGACAACCCGCGCGCGCCGCCGGTACGGCGCCGAGAACGCGTAGAACCCCGCGAACGCGCCCTGCGTCGCGATCACGCCCTCCTGCTGGTGCCCCAGCGCGCTGAACACGACCAGCGGCAGCAGGACGCACGCGGTCGCGCGCGCCGAGCGCGCCCGGTACCCCCACGCGGCGCGCAGCGCGCGCCGCGCCGTGTCGATGACCGCAGACCCGGCGATAGCCCTCGACGGTACCGGCCGCGGCCCTCCCGCGATCGGGTGATCCGCCTGTCCGCGCGGCGCGCAGGCGCTCGCACGCGGACAGCGCACGACCGATCACCCGGTCCACCACCATGGCCGCCGCCGCCACCTTCTCCGTCCCCGGCAACGAGCTCGAGCGCCTCGAGGCGCTGCGCGCGCTCGCGATCCTGGACACCGACGACGAGCAGCTCTACGACGACGTCGTCAAGCTCGCCTCCGCGATCTGCGACGCGCCGGTCGCGATCATCAACTTCATCGACGCCGACCGCCAGTGGGGCAAGGCGATCGTCGGCCTCGACGACAGCGAGGCGCCGCGCGAGCACTCGTTCTGCTCCCGCGCGATCCTCGACCCCGACGCGCTGTTCGTCGTCCCCGACACCCACGCCGACCCCGAGTGGGTGCACAACCCGATGGTCACCGGCGACGCCGACGTCCGCTTCTACGCGGGCGCGCCGATCGTCACCAGCGAGGGCCACGCGCTCGGGACCGTCTGCATCGCCGACCACGTCACGCGCGAGTTCACCCACGCCCAGCGCGAGGCGCTGAAGGTCCTGGCGCGCCAGACCGCCGCGCACCTCGAGCTGCGCAAGGCCACCAGGTCGCTCGCCGACGCGTGCGCGTCGCTGCAGCACATGGCCGTCCACGACACGCTCACCGGCCTCGCCAACCGCGTGCTCCTGCACGACCGCCTGGAGCTCGCGCTCAAGCAGCGCCGCCGCAGCGGCCGCGCCGTCGGCGTGCTGTTCGGCGACCTCAACGGCTTCAAGGCCATCAACGACACGCTCGGCCACCACGCGGGCGACGAGCTGCTGAAGGTCGTCGCCGACCGCCTCTGCACCGCCGCGCGCGAGACCGACACCGTCGCGCGCTTCGCCGGCGACGAGTTCGTGATCGTCCTGCCGGAGCTCGGGCTGCCGGGCGACATCGACGCGGTCGCGCTGCGGATGGCCGCCGCCGTGGCGCGCCCCGCGACGCTGCGCTGCGGCGACGGCGCGACGGTCACCCCCGCGATCTCGCTGGGCCGCGCGCTGGCGCGGGACGACGAGGACGCCGACACGCTCCTGGCCCGCGCCGACGCCGCGATGTACGACGTCAAGCGCGCCTCCAAGTCGGCCGCCTGACCGCTCCGTAAGGCGTGGTTTGCCAACTGTACCGTCCAGACGGTATAGTAATACGCATGCCCGCTTCTCTCCTCCTCGGTACAGCGATCCTCTCCGAGGTCGCTGCCACTCTTGCCCTCCGTGCCTCGGACGGGTTCTCCAGACCGCTGCCCGTCGCCGTCGTGATCGTCGGCTACGGGCTCTCGTTCTGGCTCCTGGCGCTCGCGCTCAAGCACATCCCGGTCTCGCTGACCTACGCGATCTGGGCCGGCACCGGCACCGCGCTGGTCGCGGTCGGCGGCGTGGTCGCGTTCGGTGAGAGCATGAACACCATGAAGCTCCTCAGCCTCTTCGTGATCGTCCTCGGCGTCGTCGGCCTGTCGGCCGCGGGCGGCGGGGCCCACTAGGTGCCCCGGCGGCCTGCGGGCGAGACCCGCGACCTGCTCCTGGACGCCGCCTCGGCGCTCCTCCTGCGCGACCCGTCGAAGCTCACGCTCGACGCGGTCGCCGAGGAGGCGGGCGTGTCCAAGGGCGGCCTGCTCTACCACTTCTCCTCCAAGAACGACCTCCTCGACGCGGTCATCGACCGCTGGGAGGCGCGCTTCGAGGAGGAGATCGAGAAGACCGCCGAGCCCGGCCCCGGCGGCTGGACGCGCGCCTACGTGGACGTCACCGCCCAGGACTTCGACGACCCGCACATCCGCGGCGTCGACGCCGGGATCATCGCCGCGCTGGCGCTGCACCAGAAGCGGCTGGAGACCGTCCGCGCCCGCTACGCCGCCAAGCAGGCGCGCGTCGAACGCGACGACATCGACGCGGTCGACGCCACGATCGTGCGCCTCGCCACCGACGGCCTCTGGTTCTGCGAGCTGCTGGACCTCGGCCCGCCGCAGGGCGAGCTGCGCGAGCAGGTCCTGGCGCGCCTGAAGGACCTGGCGCGCGCGAAGGACTAGGCCTCGCTCGCGCCCTCGCGCTCCGACATGTAGGCCTTGAGCACGCGCGGCGGCGCGCGGTTCAGCCACGCCTCGGTGACGACCTCCTCCAGCTCCTCGGGCCCGATCCGGTCGAGCAGCAGCAGGATCGCCGGGAAGCCGTCGAAGTGCGGGATCGTGAAGTAGACGTCCGGGTCGCTCTCGATCAGCGCCCGCTTGGCGCCGTCGTGCTCGATCCGCGCGGCCAGGATCGGCCCGTCGGGCGGCGCGTCGTCGCCCAGCGCCTTCAGGTCGCTCCTGCCCAGCGGCCGCTCCCAGACGAAGGCCTTGTCCTTGACCTTCCACGCGCGCCACTTCCGATGCCCGTGCGCGTCGTCCGCGGTCGTCTCCGGCAGCGCGAGCGCCAAGCGCGCCACGTCGTCCCAGGTCGCCATGGGCGCGAGCCTACCTCGCGCGCCAACACCGACGACCGTCCAGGCCAACCCCCACATTCGGGTGGTCACGAGTGTGTTTGGACTGTACGTTGTCGTTCTGATGAGTCATGCTCCGACGCGACCAGTCGCTTCACCCTCTCGGGACAGGGGGTGTTGTGGCCGCAAGCGCAGAGCTAGAGACCGAGCGTACGCGAGCTGGTCCTTCTCCCAGCGGGCCGGGTGCTTCCCCTGGCGCCCGGCCCGTTGACCCTTTCCGCATGACCGACGCCCCGACCTCACCCCTCGCGGCGCTGCACCTCCTGGTGTCGATGCTCGGCGAGGGCGAGATCGCCGCGCCCGGCGCGTCGTTCTACGACCGCCTCGCCGAGGCCGTCTGCCGCCTGGGCGCGATGCGCCGCGCCGCGGTCTACCTGTCCGACGACGCGCGCCGGCGCGTGTGGGCCGCGGGCGCGCACGGGATCGCGGTCGACCGCCTCGCCGCCGCGGGCCCGGTCGCCGACGTCCCGGCGGTCGCGCTGCGCGCGCTGGAGCAGGACGCGGTGATCGAGATCGCGCCCGGCGACGTCGGCGACGCGCTGCCCAGCGCCGAGGTCGCGCGCCTCGGGCTGACCGACATCACGTGCATCCCGATGTCGGCCGGCGGCCGCCACTACGGCGTCGTGCTCGCCGAGCGCGGCCTCGCCGACGACGCGCCGCCGCTCAGCGACGCCGAGCGCGACGGCCTCTGGACCCTCGGCAAGGTCTGCGCGCTCGCGGCCTCCGCGCGCGCAGCGACCCGCCAGCAGGAGCGCGCCCGCCACCTCGGCGACCGCCTCGACCTCGCGCGCGACGTCCACGAGCGCGTGATCCAGCGCCTGTTCGGCGTGACGCTCGCGCTCGGCGCGCCCGGCGACCTGACCCAGCCCCAGCGCGAGCGCTGCGCCGACGAGCTGCAGGCCGCGACCGAGGAGCTGCGGCTGACGATCCAGCGCCCGTTTGCGCAACAGCACCGCGGCGACGCCACCGCTGCCGACGCGCCCGCGCTGCGCGACGAGGTCCGGCGCCTGGCGGCCGAGCACGCGGAGATCGAGTTCATCATCAACTGGCCGGACGACCTCGAGGTCCCGGTCACGCTGGATCCGCTCGCGCAGACCGTCGTCGCCGAGGCCGTCCGCAACGCGCGCAAGCACGCGCGCCCGCGCGCGATCGAGGTCACGGTCGCGTCCGAGCAGGACGGCGGCGCGCTCGCGATCGACGTCGCCAACGACGGCGTCGGCCCCGACGCGCCCGCGGGCGCGGGCGTCGGCCTGCGCCTGGCGGCCTTCGAGGCGCTGGAGTTCGGCGCCGCGGTCGACTTCGGCCGCCTCGCGCCCGACCGCTGGCACGTCCGCCTCGTCCTCCCGCTCCCGCTCCCGGCGACCGCGACCACCACGAACGGAGCAGCCGCATGAGCGCGCTCGACGCCCCGCCCCGCCGCCTCTGCGTCCTGGTCGTCGACGACCACGACATCGTCCACTGGGGCATGCGGCTCGTGCTCGTCCAGCAGGACTGGGTCGAGCGCTGCGTGCCCGCGACCACCGGCGACGAGGCCGAGGACCGCGCCCGCCGCTACGGACCGCACGTCGCGCTCGTCGACCTGTTCGTCGGTGACGAGTCCGGGACCGACATCGCGCGCCGCGTCCGCGCCGTCCACCCCGCGACGCGCGTCCTGCTGCTCTCCGGCGCGGGCCGGATCAGCGCGACCGCGGCGAAGGCGGCGGGCGCGGCCGGGTTCGTCACCAAGGACCGCAGCGCCGCCGAGATCGTCGAGGCGATCCGCCGGATCGGCGCGGGCGAGGACGTCTTCGAGCAGCCGCGCGGCGGCGGCCTGGACGGCGCCGGCGGCGTGCGCCGCGGGACGCCCGGCGACGGCCGTCCCGGCCACCACCGCCTGACCGCGCGCGAGCGCCAGGTGCTCCAGATGATCAGCGCGGGGCTGACGAACGTCGAGATCGCCGCCGAGCTGAGGCTGAGCCCCAACACGGTCAAGGAGCACGCGAGCTCGATGTTCCGCAAGCTCGGCGCCCGCAACCGCGCCGACGCGGTCCAGCGCGCGCAACGGCTCGGCGTCCTCAACTAGAGAGGGCTCTGGAAGGAAGTCCGTCGACCGACCGTTGTTCGGTCAATGCACATCCCTCGCCACCCCGCGGCCCTCGCCGCCTCCCTGCTCGCCATCGGCACCGTCGGTACCGGCGTGGCGATCGCCGCGACCAACCCCGGCGACCAGGACCCCGACTTCAACGGCGGCCAGACGCGCCTCGTGGACTTCCCGGCGCCCGTCGACGTCTTCGACGGCCAGTACGACACCGCGACCCAGGTGACGGTCGCGCCCGACGGCTCGATCTACGTGGGCGGCTACGTCGACACCGGCTGCGACTGCGACGACCCCGACTCGCCGGTCTCGCTCGGCCACCTCGACGCCGCCGGCAACCCGATCGCGGCGTTCGGCACCGACGGCGTGATCACCGACGGCGACCACCTCCTTCGCGAGGGCCCGACCGCGTTCGGCTTCGCGCCCAACGGCGACCTGCTCGTCGGCGGCTCGGCGAGGGGCGCCCCGCAGGTCCCGAGCCTGCGCGCCGCCGACGACAGCATCGACGGCGACTTCACCGTCTACCACTACGACGCGAGCGGCAGGTTCGTCCGTCAGGCGCGCGAGGACTTCGACTTCGGCGGCGTCCAGGACAGCTTCGTCCGCGGCTTCCTGCCGCTCGACGGCGGCGGCCAGCTCGTGATGGGCTCGGCGGGCGACGGCAACTACACCAACAACCACTTCGCGACGATCACGCTCGGCGCCGACGACGCGATCACCGGCGAGAACGTCGACGACCAGACCCAGGCCGCGGCGCTCACCGCCGGCCAGCAGGCCGGCGCCACCGACGGCAGCTACGTGATCGCGGGCGCGGGCCAGGTCTACACGCCGCCGATCAACAACGATCTGCGCATCTCCGAGGAGGGCTCGCCCGCGCAGGCGTGGGTCCTGCGCCGCTACGACGCCGCGGGCACCCGCGACGACAGCTACGGCGGTGACTTCCCGATCGAGGGCGCGAGCTACGTCAGCGGCACCGACGGCTCGCTGGCCGGCGACGGCGCGACGTACCTGCTCGGCGACGTCAGCAGCGACGGGTCCATCACGACGCAGGTCGTGCGCTTCACCGCCGACGGCCAACCCGACGAGGCCTTCGGGATCCAGACCGTGGCGTCGATCTTCAGCGACGAGGAGGGTCCCTTCGGCGCGGCGTACAACATCGACGCGATCGCCGGCACGCCGGACGGCAAGCTCATCGTCGTCGCCAACCACTACGTCGGCTTCGGCGGCTCCGAGACGGTCGTCGCCCGCCTGAACACCGACGGCACGCTCGACACGACGTTCGGCGACGGCGGCATCCGCACGCTGGCCGGCGCCCCGGACGCCGACTACATGGAGGGCGAGGACGCCGCGGTCCAGAGCGACGGCAAGGCGGTCGTCGCGGGCGACGCCGGGCGGAACTTCAAGGAGCTCGCGCTCCGCTCGACCCGCGCGGCGGCCTCGTTGAGCGACGGCGAGCAGCAGGCCTACGTGACGCGCCTGGCGGGCGACCCGAGGAAGCCGGTCACGACGACCACGACCGACACGACGACGACGCCGGCGACCACCGCCACGACGACCACGACCACCACGCAGACGACGACCACCACGGCGACCACGCCCAAGCCGGTCGCCGCCCAGAGCGTCCCGGCCAAGTCGTGCGCCTCCAGGCGCGCGTTCAAGATCCGCCTGCGGATCCCCAAGGGCGACAAGCCGGTCAGCGCGACGGTCAAGGTCAACGGCAAGCGGGTCAAGGTCGTCAAGGGCTCGCGCCTGAGGTCGACGATCGACCTGCGCGGCCTGCCCAAGGGCACGGTCAAGGTCGCGATCACGGTCAAGCTGAGCGGCACCAAGAAGACCCTCAAGGGCCAGCGGACCTACCACACCTGCGTCCCGAAGCTGGCCGACTCGATCCCGGTCCTGTAGCACCACGGCGCAACTCCTTTCCCGGAACGGGCGTCACAACTTCGGTGTCTCACGACACTAAGGAGTGACAACCGTTTCGGGAAAGGACCCGCCGTGCCCTCACCGCCGCTCGCGTTCCGCGCTGTCGCCGTCCTGGCGATCTTCGCGTTCCTCGCCGGCTGCCTGGCTGCCGCCGCCAACGCCCAGGCTCCAGCGCCCACCACGCAGCAGCGCACGCTCGTCGCCGTCGGCACCGGCACGATCGCCGTGACACCGAAGGACAGGAACGACAACGCCTCGATCGTGGCCGCCGTCAGGGACGCCAACGACAGGGCGCTCCCCGCGGCCCTGACCGACGCGCGCACGCAGGCCACGCAGCTCGCCGCCGCCGCGGGCATGACGCTCGGCCCGGTGATCTCGCTGTCGAACTCCGGCACGAGCACGGCCGGCGTCTTCTACGGCCCCTACTACGGCGTCGCCGGCTCGTTCGGTCCGAACAGGTACTGCGGGACGATCAAGACGCGCTCGTCGAGGATCGGCAGGGACGGCAAGCGCCACTACGGCAGGCTCAAGAGCCACCGGGTCTGCCGCGTGCCCGCCGTGATCCAGCGGTCGGTCCAGCTGACGTACGCGCTCGCCTAGGGCGAGCGCGCACGCCGCGGGCGGCGGGGCCTAGCGCCCCGCCGTCAGCCTGACCCTCACGCTCACCAGCTTGCCGGCGGTCGTGAGGCCGTAGACGGTGAACGTCTGCTTGGACCTCACCTTGATCGACCTCTTGAGCTTGAGGACGCCCCTCGGGAGCGAGAGGACGATCTTCTTGGTCCTGGTCCCCTTGGCGCCCGTGAACGAGACCTTCGAGGACGACCACTTCACCTTGGTCTTCTTGTAGCGCTTGCCGCCGACCGTGACGCGCGAGCTCCTGGCCAGCGTCCTGGCGGACGCGAGCTTCAGCGTGGCGGGCAGCTTCACCCGCAGGCCCTTGAGCGCCCTGGTCGAGGTGACGGTCAGCGACAGCGTGGGCTTCTTCTTGGCGATGCCCTTCAGCGAGCCCCTGACGCTGAGTGTCTTGCTCTGTGCGCTGACCGCGCAGCCGACCGGCGTGGCCTTCACGGTCTCCCTCGCCGCGGCGCCGGATTGCGACGTGTAGACGGCCTCGACGGTCGGCGCGGTGGTGCAGATGTCCTTGGTCGTCTTCAGCGCGGCCCTCGGACCGCCGGCCAGGGCCAGCGTCAGCCTGCTCAGCGGGACGTCCGGGATGTTGTCGAACGTCGTCACCAGGCGCGTGCCGAGCGCGACCGAGCCCTTGAGGCGGATGATCCCGAGGTCGAGCGCGATCCCCGGCAGCGCGCCGGGCCTCGCGCCCTGGGTCAGGTACACGCCGCCGCTCAGCGGCGCGGGCAGCAGCGGCGTGACCGCCGTCACCGTCCCGATCTTCGAGCCCGCCGGGCACGCGCCGCTGTTGAGCTGCGCGTCGTTGCAGACCGACGACAGGTTCCTGATGTCGACGCCGATCCCGGCCGGGAGGGACACGACCGTCTTCCTCTGCGCCGCCTGCCCGTCGGGCTGGCTGATCGTCACGTTCAGCGGCGGGTGGGTGTTGGCGGCGGTCTGACCCCTGGAGCCGACCGACGCGGTCAGCTTCGGCGAGAACGGGATGTTCTGGCAGCCGGTCGCCTGGTAGGGCGCGTTGGCCGTCGCCGTCGCCCCGCCGACCGCGGTGAACGAGCCGCCGACCGTCTGCGGCGCGCACGAGGTCGCGTTCTGCATGAAGCCCGGCTTGTCGATCGTGAGGTCGATCGCGCGGTAGACCGTCGGGATCCCCTGCAGCGTCTGCGGCAGGGCCTCGGTGACGACGTCGATCCCGGTGTCCGGGCGCAGCATGAGCTTGCTCATGACCACGACCGTCCCGAGGTCGAGCGCCGGGACCTTCGTGTTGACGGTCACGGCCAGGCCGGCGATCCCGCCGCCGAAGCCCTTCGTGAGGTAGACCTTGCCGGGCAGCACCAGCGGCGTGGGGCCGGTGCCGACCGCCACGCTCGCGGTGCCGACCTGCGAGGCGTCCGCGCACATGTTCATGCGCGCGGCGTCGACGTCGCACGCCGGGACCGCGGGCAGCTTGCCGGTCAGGCCGGGCGGCAGCGAGACCTTCGCGTCCTGGAGCCGGAGGTTCTTGTCCGGGCGCCCGATGTGCACGGTCATCGCCGCCGGGCCGCCGGCCTGCGTGTTGGCCACCGACACACCGAGGCTCGGCGAGAACACCGGCGGCGTGCAGCCGGTGACGGCGAAGCTGTTGCTCGGCGAGGCGACCGCGCCGCCGTTGTACGGCGTCATGTCGGCGGTCACCGAGTAGTCACCGCACCCGACCGGAGAGGTGAGCGTCGCCCGCCCGTTGCCCGGGTCGGTGTAGATGAAGTTGAAGGACTCGAACGGGACCTGCGGCTGGTCGGTGAAGTGCGCCGTGACCGCGGTCGTGACCGGGTCGATCGTCGCGAAGCCGCCGAGCTTCAGGCGCAGCCGCGGATCCTCGACCGAGATGTAGTTCACCAACGGGACGCCCGGCCGCGGCGTGCCGAAGTACACCTTGCCCGTCAGCGTCTGGCCGGGGAACAGCGGCGTGACGAACTCCACGCGGCCCATCTCCGACGACGCCGGGCAGTTCGGCGGCGCGTCGACGCCGAACCCGAACTCGTCGGCCGTGCACGGGATCAGCCCGTTGGCCAGCGGCGGGTTGAGCGCCAGGCCGGCCGGCAGCTTGAGGTCGACGTCCCTCAGGTAGGACTGGCGGCGCGCGTCGTCGCCCGAGCCGGTGTCGGTCGTCGGGATGATCAGCTTGGCCGAGGCCTCGCCGGGCTGGTCGCTCGGCGTGGAGGTCGGGCCGACCTGCAGCGACGGCGTGAACGGGACCCTGTCGCACTGCGTCGGCATGAAGGACGCGGCACCGGTGCTCGTCTGCCCGCCGTAGGACGTGACGGTCAGCGAGCTGTCGGCCGGCACGTCGCAGCGCGTCGGGAGCGAGATGAAGGGCCTGGCCAGCGACGGGTGGTCGGCCTTGCTGCCCCACAACGTCAGGGACATGCTCTGCACGCTGATGCTCGACGGGATGCCGAGGATGCTGATCGAGTTCGGGACGTCGTCGACGGTGACCGAGTCCAGGCCGGCGTCGGCGACCCGCACGCGGACCGCCGAGCGGACGTAGACCGGCGTCAGCGAGCCGATGCCCTGGTCGAGCGCGATGCCCAGCACGGCCGGCTGCGTGGCGTCCGGCTTGAGGTTGTAGACCTCGCCGGTGATCGTCTGGGCGCCGAGGAAGGTGTCGACCCTCGACGAGACGGTCCCGACCTGGTTGGCCGCGGCGCAGTCGCCGCCCCTGTTGGTAGAGGTCGTCTGCGTGCAGGTGGGCGCAGCGGTCGGATCGCCGATGACGCCGGCCGGCAGGCTCAGCCGCAGGCCCTTGAGGTCGTCGCTCGACGTGTCCGTCCTGAACGAGATGCAGAAGTCGCGGTGCGTGGCCGCCGCGGCGGCGTCCGCGGTCGGCCTGGCCGTGGCGGCCAGACCTGGACACGTCGTGTCGCTCGACCTCGGCGCCAGCGGCTGTGCCACCACGCCTGACACCGGCACTGCCGCACTCGCCGTCCCTGCAGCGCCAAGCGCGATCGCGACGACCAAGGCCGCTAGGGCGGCCACCATCCATCGACCCATCGACTTCTCCCCCGAATTTCCGGTTCGGCACCCCGCGCTTCCAGCGCGCGACACCGTGAATTTCCCCTGTAACCGTTGCCGCTCGCGAACACGAGTGAACGCGTGCGGCCAGCCACAAGCTAGGGCATACCCACTAAATGGGCTAGTCAGAACCTGCGGGGGCTGAAATTCGGCGGATTGAACGACGAAGGCCCCGCCGCACGTGAGTGCGACGGGGCCTCGTCCAAGCCGTATGCGCTGAGCGCTACTTCTTCCTCGCGCCGTTGACGACGCCCTTGAGGCCGGCGCCGGCCGTGAACTTCGGGGCCTTGGAGGCCCTGATCCTCACGGTCTCGCCCGTCTGCGGGTTACGACCCGTACGAGCGCTGCGCTTGACCACGGAGAACTTGCCGAAGCCGGTCAGGGCGATCTCGTCACCCTTCTTGAGGGTCTTCTCGACGGTCGTGATGAACGCCTCGACGGACTTGCGTGCGTCGGCGTTGGTGAGACCGCTCTCCTTGGCGATGGCCTCGACGAGCTCGGTCTTGTTCATGCGGTTGCTCCTGAATCGACGGCAAACAGAGGGCGCAGCCTAGACCAGGCACCGCACGGAATGCTGGGCGATAGGCACCCGAACACCCTTAGATCGTGCGGATCTGGTCCGTAGGCGGTCGTCTTCGCGCCGGGTTCAATCCCTGCGCAGCGCGTCCTTGACCCTGTCGGCGGCTCCGCCGACCTTGTCCTTGACGGTGCCGGACGCCCTGTCCACATCGCCCTCGCGCTTGAGGCTGTCGTCGTCGGTCAACTCGCCGGCCGCCTTCTTGGCGCGGCCCTTGAGATCGTCTGCTGTTCCGTCGCTCATGGTGATGGACGTACCCGCTTCAGGCGTGGGCACGCGTGGATATCCGGGCCGCGACGCGCTGGAGCACCTCGGGGCGCAGGTCGAAGAAGCGCAGCCAGCGGCCGGTCGGGCCGGAGCGGACGCGGAGCTGGCCCGTGTTGCCGAAGCGGGCGCGTTTGGCCTGCACGTCGTGGAGCTCGCGGTAGCGGACCGAGCGCACGCGGCCCATGATCGCGTCGTCGCGGAGCCAGAGCAGGCGGCGGTCGGTGAGGGCGAGCTGGACGTCGTGGGCGTCGGAGGTCGAAGTGAGGATGACGTCCTCGACCTGCTCGCCGGGCTCCAGGGCCTGGAGCAGCTCACGGGCCAGGACGCGGCGGACGGCGGGCGCCAGCCAGGCGCCGGCGATGATCGTGCCGTCGTCCGGGTCCGGCGCGGCGCCGTTGCTCGCGGGCGGCGCGCGGCGCGGTCCCTCGTGGCCCTCCTCCAGGCGATCCCGGAGCAGGTCGTACGCCGCGTTGATCGAGATCATCATCTCGCCCTCCTTGGCGCCGGCGCGGTCCGGGTGGAAGCGCTTGGCGAGGTCGCGGTAGGCGCGATGGACCTCGTCGGGCGAGGCGTCGGGGGGCAGACCGAGGACGGCGTGCGGATCCACGTCCTGCAGTGTGCCGAACCGCGAACGTCGGTCCGCTGGACGGACGGACCACTTAAGCATCGCGACGCAACCCGCGATACTTGGTCGCGTGATGCAGACCCGCCAGGAGCGCGTGTACCTCGAGACCCCGCGGCACCGGATCGCCGGGACGCTGACGCTGGCCCGTGACGGCTACCGGTCGCGCGTCAGCGACGTGCTGAACGCCACCGAGCGCGACTTCATCTCGCTGACCGACGTGACGGTCGAGCTGGTCGGCGCCGACGGTCCCGGGACCCACCACGACTTCCTGGCGGTCTCCCGCCACCACGTCGTGATCGCGATCCCGGAGCTGCCCGAGGACGGCGACCTCGAGGCCGCCAGCGCCGCCGTGCCGCCCGCCGGCGCGCTCTGAGCTAGCCGCCCGGCGTCGCGTCCTTGGGCGCGTAGCGGTGGTGCAGGACCAGCGGGTTGCCGTCGGGGTCCGCGAAGAACGCCTGGTGGCAGACGCCGCTGTCCAGCGTCGCGGCGTCGTCCGGGCGGAACGTCACACCCTGGCCCTCGAGCTCGGCGCGCGCCTGCTCGACATCCGCGACCTGCAACGCGACCGCCGTGCTGCTGCGCGCGAACGTGAGGCCGAACGCATCGCTCTGCATCAACGCGATCGTGAGGTTGCCCGCCTGGAACTCCCCAGCCGGGAAGCTGCCCCACTTCTTGACGAACGGCAACCCGAGCGTCTCCCCATAGAAGGCCGCAGCCTTCTCATAGTCCTCGGTCGGGATGGCGATGAAGTCGACTCCGGTGATCTCCATGAGAGCGGAGACGCTACGGAGCCGCCGAACTCATCGCAACCGGTCCGCCAGCTCGGCGAGCGTGAGGAAGTACCGCCCATGCGTCCGCCGCAACGCCTCCTCGGACTCCGCCGTCAAGGCAACCACCTCAACTTGCTCCTGCCCAGCGAACTCCCGCTCAGCCGCAAACCGCGCCTGCATCGCCTCAGCGCTTGAGCCGTACCGCTCCTGACGCACCAAGCGACCGGTATCGCGGTCGTAGATGAGGAGGAAGTGCGCCATGGTTAGAGCGTATCGGGGGATGGCAAGCGACTCGCGAACAGATCGATGATCTCCCGCTGGTTGACCATCACACCCTCGAACGCGGCCATCTCCTCAGGGGTCAGGGTGCCGTCGACTTGATGCGACTCGATCAAGTCCAAGGCCTTCGATATCCCGATGGTGATGTCGACCAACTCTCCCGCGACCTCGACGATGACGGCAGCGGTCGCCGCGTCGACGATCGCTGGCGTGCGAGGCGGTTCTCCGTAGCGAATGCCACGTCCGACTAGATCGGCCAACTTCTCGAACAGCTCCGCCCACTCGTGTTGCCATGCGGTGCGAACCTGGATCTCCAACGGCGCTCCGCCAGGGAACACGACGACGTGCACCGCGCGGTAGCCGTGCATCGGCTCGGCGCGGCGGTCGATCACCTTCGGAGCCCGTTCCGCGCCCAAGAAAACGCGAACGAGATCATCAACAACGACATCTTGCCCGCGACGGTCGAAGTCACCGACGATGCGCATCCCAGCGACGTCCTGCATCGTGCCGAGCGTCCACCCTCCCTGACGGCGCAGCTTCTCCAGGATCGTCCCGGTGTTCTTGACCCGTGACGTCAGGTCGAGCGCGAGCTCGTCCTTGACTCGCCAGATCGCCTCTTCCAGCAACTCGGAACGAGCCTTGAGGAGCTCATGAAGCACTTGAAGATCGGCGTCGGACGGCGGCGTCGTGGCGATCAGACGCTTGCCGAGCCTTTCGAGCTGCGCCGTTGAGAGCGGATCCGCCACGGTCAGGTTCTACCTGGTCGACCGGCGGCGGCAGCAGCGGAGAGAGAGGGATTCGAACCCTCGGTGGACCGTAAAGCCCACACACGATTTCCAGTCGTGCCCGTTCAGCCGCTCCGGCACCTCTCCTGGAAGGGGGCGAGGATAGCGATCGGAGGCTGTCGCGCGCAGCGTGAGGGGCGCCGCGCGCGTGTAACTAAGCGGCTAGACCTGCCAGGCGCCGTTGACCAGGACCGGCGTCGAGGTGCCGTCGGCCGAGAGGCCGTGGACGGAGACCTCGGGCGACCCGATCATGAAGTCGACGTGGATGGTCGAGTCGTTGACCTTGGCCACGTCCTCCTCCTCGACGCACATCTCGTAGGCGTGGCCGAGCGCGATGTGGGAGGCGGCGTTCTCGTCGAGCAGGGTGTCGAAGAAGACGGTGTCGAGCGCGCCGATGCGGCCGTCGCCGTCAACCAGCGCGGCCTCGCCGAGGCGGTTGGCGTTCTCGTCGCGCGCGGCGTACGAGCGCAGGACCTCCGCGTTCTCGTCGGCGTCGATCCGGACGGCGCGGCCGTCGCGGAACTCGACCTCCAGGCCGCGGATGATCGACCCGCCCAGCACCAACGGCTTCGTCGCCCGCACGACGCCCTCGGCGCGCAGCGGGTCGGGCGAGGTGAAGATCTCCTCCGACGGCAGGTTCGGCAGGTGCGTGATCCCGTCGACCGTCTCGAAGCGCGCGGCAAGGAAGCGCGAGGTCGGCAACAACCCCACCTTGAGATCCGTGCCCGGACCCTCGAAGTGCAACGTGTCGAACCGCCGCGCCGTCAACCGGTCAGCGGCCCCCACCAGCACCTCGGCGCGCTCGGCCCAGGCGGCGATCGGGTCGTCGGTGTCGAGCCGGCACACGTGCAGGATCTGGTCGCAGAGCTTGACCCACGCCGCCTCCGGATCCAGGTCCGGATGGACCAACGCGGCCCACGCCCGGGTCGGGCACGGCACTGCGGTCCAGTTGGTGGTCCGGGCGTTGACGACCTTGCCGGTCTCCCGGACGGCGGGCAGCTGGTCGCGCCCGACCCGCCCCGGGTCCAAGTCACTCAACAACCCCGGGTGCGCCGGCCCCGTCAGCCCGACCCGCGCGGCGCGCAGGTCGCCGAGCGCGGTGATCCGGTCGCCCAGGAACGGGGGCACGTAGTCCAGCGTGTCCTCGTCGGCGTACAACAACCGCGCGCGCTTGACGTACAGATCGAAGTAGGACACGTCCACGTACTTCGCGCCGGCCTTGTACCCGGCGGCGGCGATCGCGCGCGTCACCGCCTCCTTGCCGATCTCCGACCCGACGGCCAGCACCTGCCCCTGCTGGAGGTTCGCCGCGGTCTTCACGACGAGGTCGGCGAAGCGCTCCAGCACTTCGGGATCGTCGAAGGCCGCCAGCTTCTCTCCGGAGCTCATGCCCCCACCCTATCGGTGGGGATGCGCGGCGATGCGCAGGCTTCAGGTGCCTTCGACGAACTCGAGGATCCCGTCGAGCCCGCTGATCTCCAGCACCTTCCCGACCGGCCCTTCCGGATCGGTGCGGACCAGCGTCAGCGCGCCGCCGGACTCCTTCCCCGCGACATGCGCGGAGACGATCACCCGCACGCCGGTCGAGTCCATGAACTCGAGCCCCCGCAGATCGAGCACGACCTGCCCGCCCGCCTTCAGCTGCGGCAGCAGGACCGCTTCGAGCTCGGGCGCGGTCGCGAGGTCCAGCTCACCGAGCACGGAGACGACCAGCCGGTCGCCGGTCGCGTCGGTCGCCACAGAGAAAGGCGCAGGACCAGTCACGTCCCGCAAGCCTATCTGGATGGCTCGTCAAGTCACCCTGCTGACAGGAGCTTTGTGGTGTCTTGACGCGCCAACCAGGCGCGTAGAAGCTCATCCAGGGCGGGGCTGTTGAGCAGATCGAAGTGATCGTGGCTTCCGACGTGAACGAGCGTCGCGTCCTCGATCCCGTGCGCGGACGCGGTCAGGACCAGCAGGTCGCCGACCACCCGGCCGACCACGTGCCCGGGCGACTCGCTCACGGTCGCGGCCACCGCGTGGTGCTGCGCACCCGCGATCAGCGGCGTGTCGAGGCCGCGCACGAGGTCCCGGATCCCGGCCGACCCGGCCAGCACCGCGCCGAACGGGCGCGACTCCGGCGCGAGCTCCAGCGCCCGGACCGCCAGCCCCGCCGCCTGGGCCAGCGGCGCGCCGCGGTGCGGCGTCCCGAGGGAGACGGTGGTGTCCACCCGCTCTACCCACGCGCCGCCCTCCTGCGCCGCCGCCCGGATCACGAGGCCGCCCATCGAGTGCCCGACGAGCGCCAGCCCCTGCACCGGAACCGGCCACTCGGCCACCAAGTCATCCAACAACGCGCTCAGGCGCGCGCCGTTCTCCCGCACCCCGACGCCCGTGTTGTAGGTGACGAACACGCTCGTCCGGCCGACCTCGTCGACGACCCGCGACGCGTACGTGCCGCCGTGGCGCGCCGCCCGGATCCGCCACGCGAACCCGGACTCGCAGAGCCCGTGGACGAAGACCACCGGGAACGGCGTGACCGCGCCGGTCACGTCGAAGCCCATCGGGACCGCCAGCGCGCTGCCGTCGGCATCGAGGCGGTCGCCGAGCAGCCCGTTCAGCGCGCCGACCGCGAAGCGCCCCGCCGGGGAGGCGGTCACCGCCGGGCCACCGCCCGCGGCCCGGATCGCGCCGCCGACGCCCGCGCCGACCAGCGCGCCGACGCCGCGCACGCTCGCGTACACGCCGCGCGCCACCACGTCCTGGACCGCCGCGCCCGGCGTCCGCGCGGCGATCGCGCCGTGCACGTCCTCGATCATCCGCACCGTCCCGCCGAACCCGTCGAAGGCGAGGTCGGCCGCGGCACCCAGTTCGGAGGACGTCATGCCGCCACGGTGACACCGCCCGGTGTCATGGTCAAATCCGGACGTCCGCCCCACGCCGCGCGCTGGGCGTAGTCGATCAACGTGTCGAAGTACCCGCACAGCGGCTCCGCCGTCACGCCCTGCGGCGCCAGGACGCCCCGCGCCCAGCGGTCGTCGAAGCGCACGCCGAGCCGGAAGTACGGGAAGTACACGCGCGCCTGCTCCAGCGCGCGCCGCGCCGCGGGCGCCAGCGGTCGCGACAGCGCCTCCTCGATCACGCCCGGATCGACGATCTCCGGCGCCGGGACGCCGAACCGCGCGGCGGCCATGTCGATCACCTCGGCCACCGTCGTCGCGTGCGCGCCCGCGACCGCGTGGTAGGTCCCGAGCGGCGCCTCGCTCAGCCCCAGGACCACGTCGGCCACGTAGTCGACCGGCACGACGTCGACCGGCGCGTCGGCCACCGCCGGGACCACCGGCAGGCGCCCGCGCGCGAACTGCTTCAGCGGCCAGTACAGGACGTTGAACGATCGCGTCCACCCACTGCCTCGGTCGCCGACGACGATCGACGGCCGCACGATCTGCAGCGGCAGCGCGGGCTGCCACGCGCGCAGCAGCTCCTCGGCCTCGTGCTTGGTCTGCTCGTAGGTGTTGCGGAACCCGCCGGCCGGCGCGCTCACGTCGTCCTCGCCGAACGTCCCCGCACGCGCGCCCGCCACGTAGGCGGTCGAGACGTGCACGACGCGCCGCAGCCCGTCGCCGCGCTCGCCGACCCGCGTCGCCAGCTCCGCCACCCGCGCGGCGCCCGCGGCGTTGACGGCCCGCGCCGCCTCCAGCGGCAGGTCGAACGTCACCGACGCCGCGCAGTGCACGACCTCGTCGCAGCGCTCGGCGATCGCCTCGCGGTCGGCGTGGCGCAGGCCGAGCCCGTCGGCCATCAGGTCGGCGGGCACCGCGACGCAGCGCGCGCAGTAGGTCTCCAACAACCGGTCGGACGCCACGACGTCCGCGAGCGCGGCGCGCACGCGCTGCGCCGCCTCCCGCTTCGACCCGGCGCGCACCAGCGCCACGATCTGCCTGTCTGAGCGTTCCAGGATCCGGAGCGCGACCGCGGTCCCGACGAACCCGGTCACACCGGTGAGCACTACGCCATCGCCACGCGTGGGGAGCATGACCACCATGTTGGCCCCCGACACGCGCACCCACCACGGACCACCGGTCGGAACCGCGACGGGGACGGGTCGACCGGCGGGCACCCGCACACCGTTCGCGCCCGCGGTCGTAGGATCCCCCCATGATCGCCCTCATCACCGGCGCGTCCAGCGGCATCGGCGAGCTGACCGCCCTGCGGGTCGCGCGCGAGCCGGGCGCCAAGCTCGTCCTCGTCGCCCGCCGCGAGGATCGCCTACAACAACTCGCGGAGCGCATCGGCGGCGAGACGCTCGTCCTCGCCGAGGACCTCACCGACCCGGAGGCCGGCAACCGGATCGCCGCGGCGGTCAAGGAGCGCTTCGGCCGCCTCGACCTGCTCGTCAACAACGCCGGCGCGGGCTGGCGCGGCGCGTTCGCCGAGGTCGGCACCGAGAACCTGCGGCGCACGCTGGAGCTCAACCTGTTCGCGGTCGCCCAGCTCACCGAGGCGCTGCTGCCGCTGCTGCGCGAGTCGGCGCCGAGCGCGATCGTCAACGTCGCCTCGACCGCCGGCCGCGTCGCGCGCCCCGGCTCCGGCGGCTACAGCGCCTCGAAGTTCGCGCTGATCGGCTGGAGCGACGCCCTGCACCTGGAGGAGAAGCCCAACGGCGTCCACGTCGGCGTCGTCAACCCCGGCTTCGTCGTGACCGAGGGCTTCCCGCAGACCGAGTTGGTGGAGAACCGCTCGACGCGCTGGATGGTCTCCGACGCCGCCAACGTCGCCGAGGCGATCATGGACTGCGCGAAGGGCAAGCCGGAGCGCTACGTGCCGCGCGGCTACGGGATCTTCGCCGCGCTGCGGATCCTGGCGCCCGGGATCACCCGCAAGGTGCTCGGCGGCCAGGCCGGCGCGGCGATGCGCACCTCGGTGACCGCCGACGCACCCAGCGCGGACGGGTCGGCCCCGATCCGTTGACAGGATCGCAACGAGAGCGCGCGCGACCGGTGGTTCCCTGTGTCCAGGGCACCTGACCCGATGCCCTCGCATCCGTAGCGAAACCTCCTCCTCCCTGCGGATCGCACGACCGGGGCGCGCCGCGGCCTCATATCCCGCCGCGGCGCGCGCCCCGGTCCCCAACGGGACCCCAACAGTTGGCGCGCATGAACCGGTCCAGCGCCGGGCACGGTGAGCAGCATGCTCCATCGTTGCGCAGCTCTCACCGTCGCTCTCGCCACCACTGGCGCGCTGGCGGCACCCGCGCTCGCCGCGGACGGCCCGTCTGTGAAGGGCGTCGGGTTCACCACCACCCTGCCCTCCGGCTGGAGCGCGCACACCAGGACCACGTCCGGCCAGAAGCAGTACCTGTGGGGCTCGCCCGGGACGAAGGTCAACATCCTCGGCATCCCGGGCAGGGGCGGGATCGGCGTTACCGCGCTGGTGCAGACCAACGCGGCGCTGAAGAGGCAGCTCAGGGGCAGGGTCCCGACGGACCCGGTCGCGCTGCTCGTGAAGATCGTCGGCGTGCCGAAGGGCGCGACGCACCTCAGGGGCCTCGACAAGGCCCATGCGGCGACGCTCGCCGGCGTCAAGGCCGGGACGGCCACCTTGACCTACACCTACAAGAAGCGCTCGATCGTCCAGACCGACGTCGTTGCACTGCGCGGCGGCAAGGCGTACTTCGTCGAGATGGACGTCGACAAGACCGGCACCGCCAAGGGCGAGGCCGCGCTCAAGTCGATCGCCGCCGCCTGGAAGTTCAGCTAAGCGGCGCGCTCGCGCAGCCTCGGCAGGACGTCGGCCGCGAACTGGTCGAGGAAGCGCGTCTGGTCCGGGCCGGGCCCGTGCAGCAGCAGGTCGTCGAAGCCGAGGTCGAGGTAGGTGCCGATCTGCTCGACGACCTCGTCGGGGTCGTCGGAGACGATGAAGCGCGTGTGGGCCTGGTCGAGGTGCTCGTCGGCGACGCGCTCCATCTCGATCGGGTCCTCGATGCCCTCCTTCTGCTCCGGCGTCAGCGCCAGCGGGGCCCAGAAGTTGCAGTTGTCCAGCGCCCGCTCGCGATCGCGGTCGTAGGAGACCTTGATCTCGATCATGTGCCGGATCTGCGCGTGGTCGCGCCCGGCCTGCTCGGCGCCCTCCTTGACCTTCTCGAGCAGGTCCAGGTACAGCTGCGGGTCCTTGCCCGACGTGCAGATGAAGCCGTCGCCGACGCGCCCCGCCAGCTTGGCGGCCAGCGGCCCGGACGCGGCGACGTAGACCGGGACCTCGACGTCGGGCCGGTCGTAGATGGTGGCGTTGGACGTCGTGTAGTACTCGCCCTGGAAGTCGACGCGCTCCTCGCGCCAGAGCTTGCGGATCAGCTCGATCGCCTCGGCCATCCGCAGCCGCCGCTCCTTGCGCCCCGGGAACTCGGCGCCGGTCGCGGGCGTCTCGTTCATCGCCTCGCCGGTCCCGACGCCCAGGAACACGCGCCCGGGCGCCAGGCACCCGAGCGTCGCGAAGGCCTGGGCGACGATCGCCGGCTCGTAGCGCAGCGTCGGCGTCAGGACGGACGTGCCCAGCAGCGCGGACGACGTGGCCTGCGTCGCGGCGCCCAGCCACGGCAGCGCCGCGGGCGAGTGGCCCTCGCGGTGCCGCCACGGCTGGAAGTGGTCGGACGTGGCGACGATCTCCAGCCCGACCTCCTCCGCATGCCTCGTGTACTGCAACAGCGTCGCGGGGTCGAACTGCTCCGCTGACGCCTTGTAGCCGATGCGCACGTCGCCCATCCCTTGACCCTAGCCCACGTCGGGCGCCGCCACGCAGGCCGCCGCGCCACACGGGTTCACGAGGCCGCCGCCGGCCAGGAACGTCGCCTTCTGCTGGCGCGCCGCCGGCGTGCGCCGGACGAGCTCGTGCGGGTCCTGCTTGCCGCTGTTGGGGTGGTTCTGCAGCGGCGCGACGTTGACGACCGCCGGGCCCGCGTCCCAGTAGACGATCGCCGACCCGGTGAAGGGATAGGACCTGATCGCCGGGATGCCCCACGACGGGTTGGCCTGCGGCGAGCGGCCGGCCGGGACGATCGGCGTGTGGATCGACGCGCCGATCGTGCGCGCCTCGACGTCGGCCTGGAAGGGCGTGACCTGGTGGTCGCCGAGCCCGACGTCGAGCAACACGGTGTGCTTGATCGTGTTGGGCAACGGGTCGGTCGTCATGTGCTGGGCGTAGCCGTCACCCTCGCCGCGATCCCACAGCAGCTGCGCGAGGTCGAGGATCAGCGGGCGCTCGACCTGGTCCGGGTACTTGGGGTACATGACCTTCGAGTACACGTCGAAGTCCGCCGACCGCGGCAGCAGCACGCTGTAGTTCATGCCCGGGACGCCGAGGACCGCGTGGCTGAAGTCCGGCGCCAGCGCGGTCAGCGCGCCGCCGGCGATGCCGCCCTGCGAGTTGGAGTCGTAGCCGATCGAGCCGGTCCTGACGATCGGCGCGCCGTTCTGCTGGAACAACGGGTTCGTGGCGATCCCGCTCGGGCTGGCCATGAGGCGCCCGAGCACGAGCGCGTCGGTGAAGCCCTGCTGCAGGCGATCGGCGAGCGTCGGCATGTTCGAGAAGTCCCCGAGCACGTTGACGGCGTTGGGGATGTCCTCGGCCGCCATGCCGATCCACGGGGTCGCGCAGAACACCGTGTTGGACTCGGCCGCCATCTTCGAGACGTCCGGGCCGGTGACGATCTCGGTCTCCTTGCCCAGCAGGCCGTGGCCGTAGAGCGCGAGCCTGGCGGGGTTGGCCGCGGTCGCGGTGGCCGGGACGACGCAGGTGAAGCGGGCGTTGTAGATGCCCTGCTGCTTGGGCCTGCCGCTCGCGTCCAGCACCATGCGCGAGCCGGGCGCGCAGTTGTTGGTCAGGAAGCACGGGACCTGCACGGTGCCCTCGACGACTTGCGCGTAGGCCTGGGCCTTGGTCGCGAGGTTCTGGTCGGCGCTGTAGTTGGCGGTCTGCAGCGTGTACAGCGGCGCGTGGCCCTGGACGGTCCCGTCGGCGAGGTCGGTGTCGCCGAGCTGCGCGAAGGCCTGGTCGCGCATCGACAGCGCGCGGCCCGCCAGCGACCTCTCGGTCGCGACCGTGAAGTCCCAGGTCAGGAAGAGCGACCTGTCGCGCTTGACCCCGGCCTTCTTGATGGCCTTGAAGATCTTGTTGTAGCGGCTGCTCGACTTCGCCCGCCCGTCGCGCAGCGCGGCGAAGCGCTTGCCCGCGGCGATCGCGCCGCCGTTGGCCTTCTTGAGGTTGCGCAGGACGACCACGTAGGTGTGGCCCTCCAGGAAGTTCTTGGCCGGGTGGACCTCGAGCAGGCGCGAGCCGGCCTTGGCGTTGTCGTCCAGCTCGGCCCAGATCGGCCAGCGCCTGCCGGTCTGCTCGTCGACCACGAGCACCGACGCGGTCTTGTTGGTGTACTTGGAGATGTCGCTGAGCGAGACCGCGCCGGTCTTCTTCAGCGCGGCGTCGGTCTCCAGCCCCGGGACCTTCGTCAGGATCGCCGAGCCGGGGCTGAACCCGTCCAGGCCCTTCCAGCCGGCGGCGTCGATCGCCCTGCCGTCCTTGTTGCGCGGCATCTGCGAGGTCCTGAACGCGATCTGGCCGTTCTTGCGGAACGCGTCGTTGGGGAACGGCAGCAGGCAGGCCGCGTCGTCGAGACGGTCGCAGCCGGCGCCGCTCGGGGCGGCGGTCGACGCGTTGGCGGCGGCGGGCAGCGCAAGCAGCGCTGCGGCGAGCGCCGGGACCAGGGCGCGCGCCGTGAGGCGGGTGGGGCGGGACATGGCGCGGCACCCTACTCCCCGCGTGAACTAGGTGTTAACGAACGCCCTCACCCGATCGAGGTACTCGGGCACGTCGAGCAGGAACGAGTCGTGGCCCCACGGCGAGGCGATCACGTGCGACTCGACGGCGCGCAGCCCGGCCTTGCGCAGGCCGCGCCGGACGGCGACCGAGTGCTCGGGGCCGAAGCGCCAGTCGGAGCTGAAGGCGATCACCTGCGCGCGCGTCGTGGCGTTCGTGAGCACCGGATCGGTCCACGCGCCGTTGTTGAAGGGGTCGAACGCGTCCATGATCCGCGTGAGGTAGAGGTAGGACAACGCGTCGAAGCGCTCCAGGAAGATCGCCGCCTGGTGCTCCAGGTAGGTCTCGACGTCGTACCGCGGCGCGAGCCAGTCGCGCGCGGCGCTCGGCGGCGCGTCGCGGTCCTCCGGCTCGGCGCGGTCGAACTTGCGCGCCATGCCGTCCTCGCTGAGGTACGTGACGTGCGCGAGGCGGCGCGCGGTCGCCAGGCCGCGCGCGGGGCGCGTGCCGTGGCGCAGGTACTGGCCGTCGTGGAAGTCCGGGTCGTCGAGGATCGCGCGGCGGGCGACGTGCGACAGCGCGAGGTTCTGGGCGGTCAGGCGCGGCGAGGCGCAGACCATCACCGCGCGCTCGATCTGCGCGTGGTCCTGCAGCAGCCACTGCAGCACCTGCATGCCGCCCATCGAGCCGCCGATCGCGGTGTGCAGCCGGTCGATGCCCAGGTGCTGGAGCAGCTTGCGGTGGACCGTGACCAGATCGGCGATCGCCAGCGGCGGGAAGTCCAACCCATAGGTGTTGCCCGACGGGTCGTCGCTCGACGGCCCGGTCGTCCCGCGGCAGCCGCCGAGCAGGTTGGGGGTGATGACGAAGAGCTTGTTGGTGTCGATCGCCTTGCCCGGGCCGATCATCGTGCTCCACCAGCCGTCCGGGCCGGTCGCGACCGCGTCGCCCGTCAGCGCGTGGCAGACGAAGACCGCGTTGGAGGCGTCGGCGTTCAGCGTCCCGGCGGTCGTGTAGGCGACCTCGACGGGCGCGAGCGTGCGGCCGCAGACGAGCCGCAGCGGGTCGTCCTCGTGGTAGAGGACGACCCGCTGGACCGTCGTGCCTGGAGCGGTCGCCGCCATCAGTCGCCGCCGCTCCGGACGTTCGTTACGCCGGCGCGCCGACGCGCGCCTTGGCGAGCGCCTGGTCGAGGTCGGCGATCAGGTCGTCCACGTGCTCGATCCCGACGGAGAGGCGGACCGTGTCCTCGGTGACGCCGGCGGCCGCGAGCTCCTCGGGGTTCAGCTGGGAGTGGGTGGTGCTCGCGTTGTGGATCGCCAGCGACTTGGCGTCGCCGATGTTCGCGAGGTGGCTGAAGAGGCCGAGCGACTCGATGAACGTGCGGCCCGCCTCCAGGCCGCCCTCCACGCCGAACGTGACGAGCGCGCCGCCGCCGCCCCTCAGCACCCGCTGGGCGACGTCGTTGTACTTGTCGTCGGCGAGGCCGGGGTAGTTGACCCACGTCACCGCGTCGTGCTGCTTGAGGTGCTCGGCGATCGCCTGCGCGTTGGCGTTGTGGCGCTCGATGCGCAGCGGGAGCGTCTCGATGCCCTGCAGGAACAGGAACGCGTTGAACGGCGACAGCGCCGCGCCCGTGTTCCGCAGGAGGACGGTCCGGGCGCGGCCGATGTACGCCGCCGGGCCGAGGGCGTCGGACCAGACGACCCCGTGGTAGGACGGGTCGGGCTGCGTGAGGCCCGGGAAGCGCGCGCCGTTGGCGACCCAGTCGAAGCGGCCCGCGTCGACGAGCGCGCCGCCGATCGAGGTGCCGTGGCCGCCGATGAACTTCGTCAGCGAGTGCACGGCGACGTCGGCGCCGAGGTCCAGGACGCGCGCGCCGAGCGGCGTGGCGACCGTGTTGTCGACGATCAGCGGCAGGCCGTGCGCGTGGGCGGCGTCGGCCCAGGCGGCGACGTCGAGGACGTTCAGCCGCGGGTTGCCGATCGTCTCGCCGAAGACGAGCTTGGTGTTCTCGTCCACGTTGGCCGCGAGCTCTTCCGGCTTGTCAGCGTCGACGAACCGGACCTCGATCCCGTACTGCGGGAGCGTGTGCGCGAACAGGTTGTAGGTGCCGCCGTAGAGCTGGGAGACCGAGACGATGTTGTCGCCCGACCGCGCGATGTTGAGCACCGAGTAGGTGACCGCCGCCTGGCCCGACGCCGTGACCAGCGAGGCGACGCCGCCCTCGAGCTGCGCGAGCCGCTGCTCCAGCACGTCCCACGTCGGGTTCATGATCCGCGTGTAGATGTTGCCCGGCTCGGCCAGCGCGAAGAGGTTCGCCGCGTGCTCGGTGTCGTTGAAGACGTACGACGACGTCTGGTAGATCGGCACGGCCCGGCTGTTGGTCGTCGGGTCCGGGCTCTGGCCGCCATGCAGGGCGACGGTCTCCGGGCGGTACGTGATGGCGGCGTCTTCGGACATGGGTAAAACCCTACCGGATTTGTGGGGTTTGTCCAGGAGGCCGCGAAGGCGTGAACGGCAGTTCAGTGTTCGCGGAGAACACCGAACTGCCGTTGACGCGCGAGCTCAGCCCCTGACGGCCGGGAGCGTCAGCTTCGCCTTCGACACCTTCAGGGTGCCGGCCGAGCGCTGCGGGGCCCAGACCTTGGAGCTGGAGATGATCTGCAGCGTGTAGGTCGTACCCTTCGGCGCCGAGGCGGCGATCGGGTCGAGCGGGCGCGTGACCGTGTGGGTCCTGCCGTCGAGGACCACCGGGATCGGCGTCACCTGGTTGCCGACGACGAGCCTGCGCTTGTTGTCGACGATCTGCGCGAAGACCTTCGTGCCCTTCGGCGCGCCCGTGCCGGAGTAGGACAAGGACAACGTCGGCGCGCCGAGCAGCTGCGCGGCCTTCGACACCTTCACCTTGATCTGCAGCGCCTGGCTCGCCTTGGCCGGCGTGGCCTTCATCGCCTCACCGGACACGTAGCCCTTGGTCACCTTCAGGACGCCCTTGCCCGTCGTGACGACGGAGCCCGCGGACGTCGCCGGGTAGGACGGCGCGCTGCGCCACTTGGCGTCGTCGGCCAGCCACTCGAAGCCGGCGCCCGTGTTGACGCTGTTGTCCTTCTTGAGGTACTTGCCGAACCACGCCATCATCGCGTCGGTCAGGTGCCTCGAGCCGAGCGTCAGCGTCGCGGGCCTGTCGCCGCCCGGATCGCCGGTGCCGGTCAGGCACTCGCCGTGGCCGCCGCAGAACCACACCATCTTGACCGGCGCGCCGCCGCTCTTGATCGTGTTGTACAGCTTGACGTCCTCGTCGAGCGGGAACAGCGTGTCGACCGTGCCGCCCACGACCATCGTCGGCGCCGTGATCGCCTTGACCGCCGCGCCCGGACCGCGTGCCGCGAACCAGGCGGCGTCGGCGGCGCTCAGGACGCCGGTCCTGGAGCCCTCGTTGTAGGCGTCGGTGATGTGCTGGTCCAACCCGGGTGCCGTCGCGTTGGCCGCGCCCAGACCCGACCCGTACAACAACGTGTCCCACCCCTGCTTGAACGTCTGGTCCTTGTACAGCGAGGTCGTCAGCGAGAACCAGCCGACGACCGGGACCAGCGCGTCGAGGCGGTGGTCGGCGATCGCCGTCGAGTACTGGATGCCGCCGCCGTAGGAGCCGCCGGCCATGCCGATGCGCGGGTCGCCGGGCCTGTCGAGCTGCGCCCACGGCTGCGTGGCGACCCAGTCGATCAGCGCCGAGACGTCGCGGCCCTCGATCGACGGCGTGTCGATCGAGACGATCCCGCCGGACGCGCCGAACCCGCGCGGCGCCCAGGTGACGACGTTGTAGCCCGCGTCGGTCAGCCCCTTCACCATCGGGGCGTTCGGGTCGGTCTCCCCCGCGCCGGCCCAGCCGGGCCCTTCGAGGATCGTGGGCGCGGCGCCACCGCCGGCCGCCATGAACGTGTGCGTGACGATCGACGTGCCGTCGAACGACGTCACGGTGCCGTCGGCGGCATGCGCGGCGGCGGGCGCCAGGGCGCAGATGAGCGCGACGGCAGACGCCGCGCGGACCCGGGACAGGGTGAGAATCGGAAGCTCCTTCTCCTACAACGACAAGATGGCCGGCTCCGGCGGGCGCGGCTCCTCCTCACACGCGCGCGCACGCACGCGCGAGGCGGTGCGATACACGGGCGTACCGGATTGAGCGCCCACTGAACCAGCCGGACGGTTGCCCGTCAAGGCGGCTGGGGTTAAGCGCCTGCGGCCTCGAACAGCGCGGCGAGCTGGTCCCGGCAGGCGGGCCACTGGCGCTCGGCGCGGGCACCGTCGTCGGCGTGCAGCGTGTCGAGGACCGCCAGGCCGCGGATCGCCGCCAGCGCCAGCTCGACGAGGCGCTCGAAGTCCGGCCGCTCGGCGGCGTCCGGGAACAGCTTGCGCGACAGCTCGATCGTCTGGCGGTCGAGCTGGCGCTCGATCGGGATCAGGTGCGCGCGCAGCTCGTCGTCGGTGCGCGCGTTGGCCCAGAGGTCGAGCGTCGCCTGGTAGAGCGGGTGGTTGTAGGACTCGAAGACGAGGTCGAGCCCGCGCGCGACGCGGTCCGGGCCGGACGGCGGCAGCGCCTCGACCGCGCGCGAGAGCACCTCGCCGCGCCTCTGCGTCAGGTGCTCGGCGGCGGCGGCCAGCAGCGTGTCGCGGGTCTGGAAGTGGTGCAGGTGCGCGCCGCGGCTGAGCCCCGCGCGCTCGGCGACGCGCGCGGTCGTGGTGTTCGCGTAGCCGTCCTCGACCAGGCACTCGAGCGTCGCGTTCAGCAGCGCCTCGCGCGTGGCGGCGCTGCGCTCGGCCTGGTTGCGGCGTTTCTGCGGCGCTGTGTTACGGGACTGCACGGACATCGCGTCGGAACAGCTTACTTGCGTTCGCGACTGAATGTTTCTGTGGTAGCTTCCGCGCCCCGAATTCGATTACGAGGAGAACGAGGAATGGCAGCCTCAGAGGCGTTGGTCTACGACGCCATCCGGACCCCGCGCGGCAAGGGCAAGAGCAACGGCTCCCTGCACGGCACCAAGCCCGTCGACCTCGTGGTCGGCCTGATGCACGAGATGCTCGTCCGCAACGAGAGGCTCGACCCCAACCGGGTCGACGACGTCGTGCTCGGCTGCGTCTCGCCGGTCGGCGACCAGGGCGCCGACATCGCCAAGACCGCCGCGATCAAGGCCGGCCTGCCGGACACCGTCGCCGGCGTCCAGCTCAACCGCTTCTGCGCCTCCGGCCTCGAGGCCGTGAACATCGGCGCCCAGAAGGTCGCTTCCGGCTGGGAGGACCTCGTCTTCGTCGGCGGCGTCGAGTCGATGTCCCGCGTCCCGATGGGCTCCGACGGCGGTGCCTGGGCGATGGACCCGGAGACCAACTACGACACGTCGTTCATCCCGCAGGGCGTCGGCGCGGACCTGATCGCGACCGTCGAGGAGTTCTCCCGCGACGACGTGGACGCCTACGCCGCCCGCTCGCAGGAGCGCGCCGCGGCCGCGCAGGCCGAGGGCCGCTTCAACGATTCCGTCGTCCCGGTCAAGGACCTCAACGAGAACGTCGTCCTCGACAACGACGAGTTCATCCGCGCGGGCACGACGGTCGAGACGCTGGGCAGGCTGAAGCCCTCGTTCGCCGCGATGGGCGAGATGGGCGGCTTCGACGCCGTCGCGCTGCAGAAGTACCACTGGGTCGAGAAGATCAACCACGTCCACACGCCGGGCAACTCCTCAGGCATCGTGGACGGCGCGTCGCTGCTGGCGATCGGCAGCTCGGCGATCGGCGACGAGCTGGGCCTCACGCCCCGCGCGCGCATCCTCGCCACGGCGGTGAGCGGCGCTGACCCGACGATCATGCTGACCGGTCCGGCTCCGGCGTCCAAGAAGGCGCTGGCCAAGGCCGGCCTGACCGCCGACCAGCTCGACCTCGTCGAGATCAACGAGGCCTTCGCGGCCGTCGTCCTGCGCTTCGTGCGCGACATGGACCTCGACATGGAGAAGGTCAACGTCAACGGCGGCGCCATCGCCATGGGCCACCCGCTCGGCGCGACCGGCGGCATGATCCTCGGCACGCTCGTCGACGAGCTGCACCGCACCGGCGGCAAGTACGGCCTCGCGACGCTCTGCGTCGGCGGCGGCATGGGCATCGCGACCGTCGTGGAGGCGATCTAGAGCATGGGCGAGTCCACCACCATCAAGTACGACAAGGGCGATGACGGCATCGTCGTCCTGACGCTCGACGACCCGAACCAGAGCGCCAACACCATGAACGCGGCCTACATCGCGTCCATGGGCGCGACCGTCGACCGCCTCGAGGCCGAGAAGGACGACATCAAGGGCGTCGTCATCACGTCGGCCAAGAAGACGTTCTTCGCGGGCGGCGACCTCAACGACCTGATCACGGTCACCAAGGACCAGTCGGCGGAGTTCCAGGCCGGCATCGCGGTCGTCAAGGCGCAGCTGCGCCGGCTGGAGTCGCTCGGCGTCCCGGTCGTCGCGGCGATCAACGGCGCGGCGCTCGGCGGCGGGCTGGAGATCACGCTGGCCACGCACCACCGTGTGATCGTCGACGACCCGAAGGCGAAGCTCGGCTTCCCCGAGGTCAAGTTGGGGCTGTTGCCCGGCGCCGGCGGCGTCGTCCGGACGGTCCGGATGTTCGGCATCGTCGACGCGCTGATGCAGCTGCTGCTGCAGGGCCAGGAGAAGCGCCCGGCCCAGGCGCTGGAGATGAGGCTCGTCGACGAGGTCGTCCCGACCCGTGACGACCTCCTTCCGGCCGCCAAGAAGTGGATCGAGGCCAACGCGGGCGAGGACTTCGCGGGCCAGCCGTGGGATCAGAAGGGCTACAAGATCCCGGGCGGCACGCCGAGCAACCCGAAGCTCGCGATGAACCTGCCGGCGTTCCCGGCCAACCTGCGCAAGCAGCTCAAGGGCGCGAACTACCCGGCGCCCAAGCACATCATGTCGGTCGCGGTCGAGTCCGCGCAGGTCGACGTCGACACCGGCTTCGAGATCGAGGGCCGGTACTTCACCGACCTCGCGACCGGCCAGGTGTCGAAGAACATGATCCAGGCGTTCTTCTTCGACCTCCAGCAGGTCAACGGCGACCGTGGCCGCCCGGAGGGCATCGAGCGCTTCACGCCCAAGAAGGTCGTGGTGCTCGGCGCGGGCATGATGGGCGCGGCGATCGCGTTCGTGTCGGCCAAGGCCGGCATCGAGGTCGTCCTGAAGGACGTCGACCAGGCCGCCGCCGATCGCGGCAAGGACTACAGCGTCAAGTTGGTGGAGAAGGCCGTCGGCCGCGGCCGCCAGTCCCAGGAGGACGGCGACGCGCTGCTGGCCCGCATCACGCCGACGACCGACCCGGCCGCCGCGGCGGGTGCCGACCTGGTGATCGAGGCCGTCTTCGAGGACCCGGGCGTCAAGAAGCAGGTCATGTCCGAGATCGAGCCGCACCTCGCGGCCGACGCGCTGCTGGGCTCCAACACCTCCACGTTGCCGATCACGGCGCTGGCGGAGAACGTCTCGCGGCCGGCCGACTTCATCGGCCTGCACTTCTTCTCCCCCGTGGACAAGATGCCGCTGCTGGAGATCATCAAGGGGGAGCAGACGAGCGACGAGGCCCTGTACCGCGCGCTCGACTTCTCCAAGTTGATCAAGAAGACCCCGATCGTCGTCAACGACTCGCGCGGGTTCTTCACGTCGCGCGTCATCGGCACGTTCATCAACGAGGGCATCGCGATGCTCGCCGAGGGCGTCCCGGCCCAGACGATCGAGCAGGCCTCGTCGCAGGCCGGCTACCCGGCGCCGGTGCTGCAGTTGAGCGACGAGCTCAACCTGGAGCTGATGGCCCGGATCCGCAAGGCGTCGAAGGACGCGATCGAGGGCGCGGGCGGCGAGTGGGTCGACCACCCGGCGTTCGGCGTCATCGACAAGATGCTCGAGGAGGGTCGCGCCGGCAAGCTCCGCGGTGCGGGCTTCTACGACTACGAGGACGGCAAGCGCACCGGGCTGTTCAAGGGCCTGCGCGAGTGGTTCCCGGTCGTCGGCGATCCGTCGGCGATCTCGCTGCGCGACCTCGAGGAGCGGATGCTCTTCGCCGAGGCGCTCGAGACCGTCAAGTGCGTCGATGAGGGCGTGATCGAGTCGGTCGCCGACGCGAACATCGGCTCGATCTTCGGCATCGGGTTCCCGGGCTGGAGCGGCGGCGTGTTGCAGTACATCAACGGTTACGAAGGCGGCGTCGCCGGCTTCGTCGCGCGCTCGCGTGAGCTGGCCGAGCAGTACGGCGAGCGCTTCGAGCCGCCGGCCTCGCTGGTCGAGAAGGCCGAGGCGGGCGAGAAGTACTCCGACAAGGCGCCGGTCGCGGCCTAGTTGTAGGCGTTGGATGGCGGCGCGCGGGGTGAAGCTCCGCGCGCCGTCGTTCTCGTAGCATCCGCGTCGATGCCGAAGAACGCCGACGAGATGCTGGAGGTCGCCGCCGGGCGGCCGGACGAGCTGGCCGCGCCGGGCCTCAGCCCGCGGCCCCGCCGCAAGGTCGCGGTCCTGTCCTGCATGGACACCCGCATCGACCTGTTCCCGATGCTCGGGATCGAGCGCGGCGACGCGCACATCATCCGCAACGCCGGCGGCCTGGCGACCGACGACGCGATCCGGTCGCTGAGCATCTCCCAGCGCCTGCTGGGCACCGAGGAGATCGTCGTCGTGATGCACGACAGCTGCGGCCTGCACCACGCGTCCGAGGACGACTACCGCAAGATGCTCGCCGACGACGGCGTCCTGCCGAACTGGCGCCTGGGCGGCTTCGACGACCTCGAAGCGACGCTGGCCGCCTCCCTGGAGCGCCTCCGCTCCGCCCGCGAGCTCCCCCACCGCGACCACATCCGCGGCTTCGTCTTCAACCCCGAGGACGGAACGCTGCGCGAAGCGGCGCCGCCGACGGCCTAGGCGGGCTGCAGCACGGGCGTGAGCCCGTGGCGGCGCATGACCTCGGCCATCGCGGCCGGGTCGGGCGGCCCGCCGGCGGCGGCGCGGACGACGTCGCGGAGCTCGAGGAAGTAGTCCGGCCCGAAGACGCCGGGCGTCGCGATCGCCAGGAACGCGACGTCGTGGTCGCCGGCCATGAAGCTGTGGACGGCGCCGCGCCTGATGCAGAGCGTGTCGCCGGGGCCGATGGTGATGTCCTCGCCGTCGAGGGTCCACGCGCAGCGGCCTTCGAGGCCGTAGATCGTCTCCTCGAAGCCGTCGTGGCTGTGCGCGAGCGGGACGCCGGAGCCGGCGGCCACGTCGCAGCGCTGCACGGTGACCGTGCCGTTGGACTCCTCGGCGACGACCGAGAAGGTGATGGTGATCGGGCCGAGCGAGATCGGGTCGTGTGGCATCGGGAGTCTCCCTCCGTGGAAGTAAAGCGACTTGACCAACGTACCCGGCCGTGCGGTGGTCGTCAAGTGGCTTTACCATCCCTGCCGTGAGCACCGATCCCTCCGACGCACCCCTCGGCCCGCCGCTGATCGGCGCGCTGCTGCGGATGCCGGTCGAGGTCGTCCGGGCGCGGATGCTCGCGGCGCTGCACGCGCGCGGGTTCACCGACATCGTCCCCGCGCACCTCGTCGTCCTGCGCTGGCCCGGCCCGCAGGGCCGCCGCCCGAGCGAGATCGCCGCCCAGGCGGAGATCAGCAAGCAGGCCCTCAACTACCTGCTGGGCCAGCTGGAGGAGCTCGGCTACCTCGAACGCCGGCCCGACGCCGACGACCAGCGCTCCCGCCGCATCCACCTCACCGTCCGCGGCCGCGAGGTCGCGGCGACGATGCGCGCCGCCGTCGCCGACGTCGAGTCCGAGTGGACCGAGCTGCTCGGCGCTCGCGACTTCGCGCGCCTGCGCACGTTGTTGTCGCGGTTGAACGACGAGCTGGCCGCGAGCTAGATGGCGGTGCGGCCGCCGTCCACGGCGACGGTCGCGCCGGTCATGTAGCTCGCGGCAGGCGAGGCGAGGAAGGCGACGACGGCGGCGATCTCCTCGGGCTGGGCGGCGCGGTTCATCGCGGTCGTCGCGCCAAGGGCGTCGAACAGCTCCTTGGCCTCGGGCCGGGTGTAGATCGGGCCGGGCGCGACGGTGTTGACCCGCACGCCGTGGACGCTGTACTCCGCCGCCCACGACTGCGCGAGCGAGGCGAGCGCGGCCTTCGTCGCGCCGTAGGCGGCGCCCTCGGTCAGCCCGATGCTGCCGGCCATCGACCCGATGTTGATGATGCTGCCGTGCCCGCGCTCGGCCATCCCGGGCGCGAGCGCGCCGGTGAGCAGGAACGGCGCGCGGACGTTGGCGGCGAACATGTCGTCGAACGCCGCGGGCGCGAATCCGGCGGTCGGGCCCCAGGCGGAGAAGCCGGCGTTGTTGACCAGGATGTCGACCGGGCCCGCGGCCTCGGCCAGCGCGGTCGCGCCGGCCGGCTCGCCGAGGTCGGCGGCGGCGAAGCGCGCCCTCCCGCCCTCCGCCGCGATCGCGGCGACGACCGCCGCGCCGCGCTCGGCGTCGCGCCCGTGCACCACGACCGTGGCGCCGGCGCGAGCCAGCTGCAGCGCGATCGCGCGACCGAGGCCGCCGGTCGCGCCGGTGACCAGCGCGGTCTGGCCGTCGAGGCTGTTGTTGATGGTGTCGCTCGTGCTCATGCCGACAACGATGGCGCACAGCGCGTCCGGCGTCCTTGGCCGATCGGCCAACGATACTCGTTGATCAATGTAGGATCGGCTAACCATGCCCGCCGATCCGTCGAAGGCCATCCGCCGCGTCGGCGCCGCGCTCGTCGCCCGCCACGAGGAGATCGCGCAGGCGATGGTCGCGCGGATCCTCAGCGACGTCCCGTCCTACCGCCGCGCCGGGCGGCCGGTGGCCGACGAGGTCCTGGCGCTCGCGACCGCGACCGCGGAGATCCTCGGCCACGCGTTCGCGACCGGCACGCCGATCGCGCGTGAGGACGTCCCGATCGTCCGCGAGCACGCCGCGCTACGGCTCGACCGCGGCATCGACCTCGAGGCGTTCCTGCACGCCTACCGCGCCGCGCTGTTCCACTACTGGGACGCGTGCGCCGAGGAGGCGGCGCGGCTGCGGATCTCCCGCGCCGACGGGCTGGCGCTGGCGCGCTTCGCGCTCGACGCCATCGACACGATCACGACGCACGCCGCCGAGGCCTACCTGCGCGAGGAGACGCGCCGCGCGACCGAGTCCGGGCGGGCGGCGCGCGACCTCGTCGAGCGCCTGATCGCCGGGCAACCTGTAGGCCTTGATCGCCGCCACCCCGCGGCGCCCGGCCTCGACCCGACGGCCCCGCTGATCCTGGTGCTGGCGCGCGGCGACGGCGCGGCCGCGCGTGACCGGCTGGAGGAGGCGCTGGGGTTCGGGAAGGCGCGGCCGGTGGCGACGATCCGCCAGGGCGAGGTCGTGCTGCTCACCGCGGGTGCCGACACGTCCGAGGTGACGTCGCGCCTGCGCCGCGCACTGGGTGACGACGACCTCCGCTGCGGCGTCAGCGCGACCCCCGCCGGCTTCCCCGGCGTCGCCCGCGCCTACCGCGAGGCGACGCTGACGTTGTCCTACACCTCGGTCGAGCGCCCGGTCCTGGCCCTGGCCGAGCTGTCGGCGTTCGAAGCCGCGCTGACCGGCGCCGACGCGGCAACCCGCGCGCTGATCGCCGGCAAGGGCGCGTCGCTGGCCGCGCTGCCGGACGCCGAACGCGAGCAGGCGACGGCGACCATCCGCGCCTTCGCCGCCGCCGACATGAACATCTCAGCGGCAGCAGCAACCCTCTTCGTCCACCCCAACACCATCCGCTACCGCCTCTCCCCCATCGCCACCACCTCCGGCCACGACCCCCGCACCTTCGCCGGCCTCACCGACCTCATCTGCATCCTGCAGACCGCGCCATCGGCCTGAAGGCGCGCCTCACTTTAGAATCGGTTGCCAAGGCGCTGGCGGCGCCAGAAGCGACGGCCGCGGAAGCGAACGGCGGCGCTGCAAACGACGTCGTGGCCGTGTGGAGCGAGAGGCGGTGCGGTGGTTAGAACTGCGCCGAGGCGCGGTCCGGGTTGGCGGCGCCGGAGTCGGTTGCTGCTTGGCGGACGGCTTGGGCGACGGTGTCGTGGACGTGGGGGTCGAGGACGTCGGGGACGAGCTCGGATTCGACGGTCAGGCCGGCGAGGGCCCAGGCGGCGGCGCGCTTCATCTCGAGGTTGATCGCCGTCGCGCCCGCCAGCAGGGCGCCGCGGAAGATGCCGGGGTAGCCGAGGACGTTGTTGACGCTCGTCCCGTCGGCGGCGAAGGCCGCGCCGGCGGCCAGTGCCGCGTCGGGGTCGATCTCCGGCACGGGGTTCGTCAGCGCGAGGATGACCTGGCCGGGGCGGATCATCTCGGGGCGGATCAACCCCGGGACACCGGACGTCGCGACGACGACGTCGGCGGTCGCCATGACCTCCTCCAGCGTCCCGATCTCGATCCCCCGCTCACGCGCCTGGGCCTGAGCGGCCTCGTTCGGATCGCTCGCGATCACGCGCTTGACCCCGGCATCGTGGATCAGCGACGCGATCCCGAACCCCGCCGCGCCCAAGCCGATCTGGCCGACGACGGCGTCATCCAGCCGGATGTCGACCTGCCGGCACGCGGCGATCGCCGCGGCGAACGTGACGACGGCGGTCCCGTGGACGTCGTCGTGCATCACCGGCTGATCCAACGCCTCGATCAGCCGCCGCTCGATCTCGAAGCACGCGGGCGCGCTGATGTCCTCCAGGTGGATCCCGCCGAACCCGGGCGCGATCCGGACGACCGTCTCGACGAACTCGTCCACATCCTTGGTGTCGATCAGGATCGGCGACGCGCTGATCCCGACCAGCTGCGAGTAGAACAAGGACTTGCCCTCCATCACCGGCAACGACGCCAGCGGCCCGATGTCGCCGAGCCCCAGAACCCGCGTGCCGTTCGTGCAGATGGCAACGGACCGACCGAGCGACGTGAAGCGCCGCGCGATCGCCGGGAACTCCGCGATCGCCGTGCACACCCGGGCCACACCGGGCGTGTAGACGTCGCGCACATCCTGGTTGGTCTCGATCTTCCGCCGCCCGACGACCTCCAGCTTGCCGCCGTCGTGCGCCAGGAACGCGCGGTCGTGGAACCACGCGACGGTCACGCCCGGAAGCTCGTTCAAGCCCGCGGCCAGCTCCTCGGCGTGGTCCTTGTCGCGGACCTCGACGGTGATCTCCCGCAGCGCCTCGTGCTTGGCGACCGAGACGGTGTTGACATCGCCGATCAACCCCTCGTGCTCGGCGATCTTGCCGGCGACCTTCGCGAGCTGCCCCGCGACGTGCGGGATCCGGAGCCGGTACGTGCAGTCCATGGCCATGGCCTCCCAGACTAGGACGCCCCGGCCCTCGAGGCCGCGCGGTTCTGGCTCAGCGGCGCGCGCCGCCCCGCCCCGCGCGCCGAAGTGGAGCGCGCGCTACGCGGACGTACCCGCCGCAGCCCCGGCCGCCGCCGCAGCGGCAACGCCGTTCTTGATGAGGTCCGCCGCGCGCTCGGCGACCATGATCGTCGGTGCGTTCGTGTTGCCGCCCGGGATCAGCGGGAAGACCGAAGCGTCCACCACGCGCAGGCCCTCGATGCCCCGGACGCGCAGCTCCGGATCCAGGACCGCGTCGTCGCCGCCCATCCGGCAGGTCCCGCACGGATGGTAGAGGAGCTCGACGTTGCGGCGGATGAAGTCCTCCACGTCGGCGTCGTCGCGGATCCCCGCGCCCGGGTAGATCTCGCGCCCGCGAGCGGAGGCCAGCGGCTCGGCCATCGCCAGCTCGCGCGCCAGCTCGACGCCGGTCACCAGCGCGGCGATGTCCTCCGGCTCGCTCAGCGAGTTGGTGAGGATCTTGGGCTTGGCGAGCGGGTCGGCGGCGGCCAGCCGGATCTCGCCGCGCGACTTCGGCGTCACCAGCGTCGGCCCCATCGTGAACGCGTGGCCGTCGTACTCCTCGGCGCCGTTGTCCACGAAGTACGCGGGCGCGAAGTGGTACTGGAGGTCCGGCGCCGGCAGCCCGGGACGGGAGCGGACGAACGCGAACGCCTCGGCGACCGTGGACGTCAGCGGCCCGGACCTGCGCAGCATCCACTCCAACAACGGCTTGGGCTTGTCGGCGCCGTACAGCGACTCGGCGACCGTCGACTCCCACACGCACACCACGTACGGGTGGTCCATCAGGTTGCCCCCGACCGCACCGTTGTCGACGACCACGCCGACCCCGACGTCCCGGAGGTGGTCGGCCGGCCCGATCCCCGACAACATCAACAACTGCGGCGACCCGATCGCGCCCGCGCTCAGCAGCACCTCGCGCTCGGCCCGCACCGTCTCCTCCCGCCCGCGCGCGTCGCGCAGGACGACGCCGACCGCCCGCGTGCCCTCCAGGGCGACCCGCGCGACGTGGACGTTGGTCCGGACCTCCAGGTTCGGCCGGTCCAGCGCCGGGCGCAGGTACGCGTCGGCCGTCGACCAGCGCTTGCCGCCCTTCTGCGTGACCTGGACCAAGGACGCACCGTCCTGCTCCGGGCCGTTGTAGTCGGCGATCCGCGGGATCCCGACGGCCTCGGCCGCCTCCAGGAAGCGCCTGGTCAGCCGCCGCGGCGAGCGCTCGTCCATGACGTTCAGCGGCCCGCCCACGGCGTGGTGCTCCGACGCCCCGCGCTCGTTGTTCTCGGCCTTCAGGAAGTACGGGCGCACGTCGTTCCAGCCCCACCCCGCAGCGCCCTCGGCCTCCCAGAGGTCGTAGTCGAGCGGGCGCCCGCGGACGTACAACATGGCGTTCATCGACGACGACCCGCCGAGCGACTTCCCGCGCGGGATGTACAGCGAGCGGCCGTCGAGGGCCGGCTCGGGCTCCGTGGCGTAGTCCCAGTCCAACTTGGTGTGGAACTGCTTGGCGAAGCCGGCCGGGATCCTGATGTTCGGCGAGCGGTCCTTGCCGCCCGCCTCGATCAGGAGGACCCGCACCGACGGGTCCTCGGTCAGCCGGTTGGCGAGCACGCAGCCGGCTGAGCCGGCACCGACGACGACGTAGTCCACGGGGGCCATGCCCCCGATGCTCGCCGAGGCGCCGGTCGCGCGCAAGTCGCAAGCGCCACCCGGCGCGATTGCGCGTGCCCGGCGCCCCGCGGAAGGGCGCCGGGCCGGCACGCAATCCCCGCGTGCTCAATCCGCCGGCGTGGCCACCGCCGGATCGCGGCTGAACCAGGCGCGCACACGCGTGCCTCGGTCCTCGGCCGTCTGTGCCTCGAAGCGCTTCGCCACCGCCACCATCACGGCCAGGCCGTAGCCGAGCCCCGGCGAGTCCGGTCGCGGGCGCAGCCCGTTGCCGCGGTCGGAGACCTCCACCAGGACCTCCTCCGCCCCCGCGTCGATCACCACGCTGACCTCACCGGGGCTCGGATGCCCGACGTAGGCGTGGATGACCGCGTTCGTCACGGCCTCGGAGATCAGCAGCGCGATGTCGCTCAGCGGCGGGTCGGTGAGCTGCTGACCGCGGAGCCACTCGACCACGGTGTGCCGGACCGTGGACGCTTCGGCTGGCCATGACCACGACATCGGGTCCGGCGCAGAGCTCATGACGGCTCGATTCTGAGAGGCGATGTTCGCGCGGCCTGCCGGTCGATCAGCCCCGGCGCGCCCGCCCCTGCCCCGTGTTCACAGGACCGCGGTCACCCTGGAACGTCGCGATCGCCGAGGACCGGACGACTCTGTCCAAGGAGACTACCCCTGCTGACCGCGATCAAGCAAGATCCGGATCGAGGGTGGCGCGCGGCTCACCATCGACGCTGGCGCGCGACGGGCCGGCGTAGCCCTCGGGGTGCAGCACGAAGACCTCGGCCGACGTTCCGTCGGACTGCGCGTCGATGCCGCTGATGAACGCTCTGACCTTCCGACCGGTTCCGCGTTCGACCGGTGCGCAGAACTGCGCAACCCAGGCGTTCTGGAAGAGCGTCCGCGTCTCGCGCAACCGGGCGTACTCGCCGAGCGTCACGAGGTTGCGCTCGGCGGGCGTCAGCGTGTCCTCGAGCAGGACGATGAGCGTGTCGCGGCCGGCCCAGGACGCACGCGCCTTCGTCGGCCCGCGCCCGAACTGCTCCTTGTAGATCCGGACCATCTCGGCGGAGATCATCGCCAGGGGGCTGCCCTGTTCCTCCATGGGCCCCTCACCGTCGATCCCGAGTTCCGGAGGACCAGTCAACGCCGCCTCTATTCCCGGCTCCTCTGTCAACCTGCCGCGCGCTAGGAGGAGGAGCCTCGGAGAACCGAACGGGCAGCGGTACGTCCACCATCGTAGCGGTGCCGGGCCACCTTGTTCATGAAGATTCCCAAGGGGTCCTGCGGTCGCTGCCGTTCGCTGAGCACCGGCCCCATCGCGGGGTTGAGCCTCGCCGTCCCACCCGTCCCGGCCCGGCGCCGATGCACCGGAGAGAAGCGTGTGTTGCGGGGATGGACGGTCCAGGCAGGACCGGCGTCTCGCCGCGCAGGCTACTGACCCGCGCGGCGAGATGGTGGTGAACTGGCTGCTCAGCTCGCAGCGGCGAGGATCGCGGCCGCCGTGCCCTGCAGGTCGTACATCCCGGACACGCTCGTCTCCCTGCCGACCCTCTGGACGATCGCCATCAGCTCGGTCGAGCCGACGCGCCCGTCGTTGCCGCCGCCGGCGCTGGTGCCGTCGGTCAGCACGTAGCGGATCCGCCCGTCCCTGACCGCCTGCACCAGCCACTGCGCGGTGACCTCCGACTCGCGGCCGGAGAACCCGCCGAGGCCCGCGACCCTCGCGCCGGACTGGATGATCGCGGTCGCCGCGCCCTGCTGCGAGGACACGCCGATCGTGCCGCCGCCGTGGGCGTTGGCGTAGGTGATGGCCTCGGTCAGGTTGGTGTTCCCGCCGAACATCGCGCCGCCGCCGGCCATGCCGCCGCCTTGGGCGGTCGAACCGGACTGGCCCTGCATCGAGAAGCCGGGAGGCGCGGTGGCCTGGCCGCTCGTCGAGGAGCCGGAGCCGCTCTGCGTCGGCGGCGTGAAGCCGCCCTGCGTGCCGCCGGCGGGACCGCCGCCGAAGCCGCCGCGTCCGCCGCCACCGGCGCCGCCCGGGCCGCCGCCGCCGAAGCCGCCCTGCGACGACGGGCCACCGGCCGGGAACGTCGAGCTGGTGGCGTGGCCGAGCGTGTCGACCGCCCACGACGCCGGGGCGATCAGCAGGACGCCGAGCGCCGCGGCGACCGCGATCGCCCGCACCTTCGCCGGCATCCTCAGCGCCAGGACGACCGCGCCGCCGACCGCCGCGACGATCGCCAGCGGGATCAGGCCGTCGACGTCGGTCGCGCCGCGGTGGATCACCAGGATCTCGGTCGCCAGCCCGCCCAGCAGCGCCAGCGGCCCGACGATCCGGGCGACGAGGCCGCCCTTGAGGATCGTCCCGACCGTCGCGCCGATCAGCACCGCGGTGAACGGCGCGAGCATCGACACGTAGTACGGGTGGAAGATGCCCTTGGCGTAGGAGAACACCACGGCGCAGGTCGCGAACGCGCCGCCCGCGGCGAGGATGAAGCCGGTCCGCGGGTCACGGCGCTTGAGCCCGGAGGCGACCGCGACGCCGATCCCGCCGACGATCGCCATGCCGATCAGCCAGCCCGCCTGCCCGCCGAGCGAGGAGTCGACGAGCCGGAAGATCCCGGTGTCGCCGCCGAAGACCGAGCCCATGCCGCCGCCCCCGCCGCCACCGCCCGGGCCGCCGCCGGTCCCGCCGCCCGGCCCGCCGGCCTGGCCGTCCAGCCGGCCCGTGCCGTTGTAGTTGAGGATCAACGACCAGATCGAGTTGTCACTGGTGCCGGAGATCCACGGGCGGTCCGCCGCCGGGGTCAACCACACCAACACGGGCCACGCGAGCCCGACGACCGCGGTCGCGACGCCGCCGGCCAGCAGCTGCTTGACCGCGGTCAGCCGCCCCCGCGGGGCGACCCAGAAGTACGCGAGCGCCAGCGCCGGCAGCACGAGCAGGCCGGTGCCCATCTTCGTCTCGAAGCCCGCGCCGACCATCACGCCGGCCCAGACCAACCACTTCGTCTTGCCGTCCAGCGCCGCGCGCACGGTGAACCACAGCGCCGCGGTCGAGCACAGCACGACCAGCGCGTCCGGGTTGTTGTGGCGCGAGATCGCGACCGCGATCGGCGTCAACGCCAGGACCAGGCCGGCCGCGAAGCCGCCCGCGCGGCCGAAGACGCGCCGGACCATGTCATAGGCCAACGCGACCGTCGCGACGCCCATCAGCGCCTCGGGCACGAGCATCGCCCACGAGGAGAAGCCGAAGACGCGAACGCTCAAAGCTTCCACCCACATCGCCAGCGGCGGCTTGTCCAGCGTCTGCAGGCCCGCGACGTCGAACGAGTTGTACAAGAAGTTGTGCCAGCTCGTGGACATCGACTTGATGGCCGCCGAGTAGTACGTGTTGGCCCAGCCGTTCTTGTCCAGCGCCCAGAGGTTCAGGACTGCAGCGAGGACGAGCAGCGCCAGCAGCTCCGGCTGGGGCATCGGAACGCGGAGCGCGCGCAGGCGGTTCCTGGCGGAGGAGGAGCCGCGCGGGACGCGCACGGACGGAGAGGTCGCGGTTGACATGCCAGCAGCATCGGCGCCGGGCCTGAGCCGATCCCCAACGCTTCCTGGGACGTTCCTGAGCCGTCTGCGAGCGGACTGCTCAGCCAGCTCTCAGGGAGATCCGAGGGCGCTCCCACGACGCGGGTCGATCTTCCTTCCCATGCCGTCGACCCGTCCCCGCTTCCCCGCCCCCGCTGTGCGCCCCGACGTCGAAGTCGTCGTCCCCGTCTACAACGAGCAGCTCGCGCTGGAGCCCAGCATCCGCCGGCTGCACGCGTTCCTCAGCGACGGCTTCCCGTTCACGTGGTCGATCACGATCGCCGACAACGCGAGCACCGACGGCACGCCGTTCATCGCCGCCGACCTGGCGCGCGAGCTGCCCGAGGTCCGGCACCTGCGCCTGGAGCGCAAGGGCCGCGGGCTGGCGCTGCGGGAGGCGTGGTCGCACAGCGGCGCGCGCATCGTGTCCTACATGGACGTCGACCTCTCGACCGACCTGCGCGCGCTGCTGCCGCTGGTCGCGCCGCTGCTCAGCGGCCACAGCGACGTGGCGATCGGCTCGCGCCTGGCGCGCGGCGCGCACGTGACGCGCGGGCCCAAGCGCGAGCTCATCTCGCGGTCCTACAACAAGATCTTGAAGGCGTCGCTGCGGGTGAACTTCACCGACGCCCAGTGCGGGTTCAAGGCCGTCACGAGCGAGGCCGCGGCGCTGCTGCTGCCGCAGATCCGCGACGACGGCTGGTTCTTCGACACCGAGTTGTTGGTGTTGGCTCAGCGCGGCGGGCTGCGGACCCACGAGGTGCCGGTCGACTGGGTCGACGACCCGGACTCGCGCGTGGACATCGTCCGGACCGCGGTCGACGACCTGCGCGGCGTGGCGCGGCTGGCGTTCGCGACGCCGGTCGCGCGCTTCGCGGCGGTCGGCGTCGCGTCCACGGTGGCCTACGCGTTGTTGTTCATCTTGATGCGGGAGGGCGGGATCGGCGCGGGCGTCGCCAACGCAGTGGCGCTCGCGCTGACCGCCGTCGCCAACACGGCCGCCAACCGGCGGCTGACGTTCGGGGTGCTCGGGCGCGAGGGGCTGGTCAAGCAGCACGCGGCGGGCGCCGCGGTGTTCTTCCTGACGCTCGGGCTGACCGACGGGGCGCTCGGCGTCCTGCACGGCGTGGCGCCGGGCGCGTCGCGCGGCGTGGAGCTGGCGGTGCTGGTCGGCGCGTCGCTGGTGGCGACGATCACGCGCTACGTGGCGCTGAGGACGTGGGTCTTCGCGGGGGCGCGGCGCGGCGCGGTCGCGCGCAGGAGCGCGGCGGGCGACGGCGCCGCTCCGGCCGAGAGCGCGTCCCCCGTTGCGTTCGCCGAGACGCGGTCGTAGCGACGTCTAGACGGCGAGCGGGCCGGCGGGCTGGAGTTGCAACGCGGCGGCGGCGTGCGCGAGGCGCGCCGGCGCCGGGTTGGCCGGGTCGTCCAGTGCGGCGGCGGCCTGGAGGACGCCGAGCAGGTTGGCGCGGATCAGGTGGCGGACGGCGGGACGCTCGATCTGGCCGGGCCGCGCGAGCCACTGGCCGACGACGCCCTCGCAGAACGCCAGCCAGCCCTCGAGCGCGACGCGCAGTGCCGGGGTCTCGATCGCTGATCGGTCGGACTGTGCGAGCGCTGCGGCGAAGACGACCATCGCGTCGACCTGCTTGCCGCGGTTCTCGGCGATGACGGCCTTGACCTGCTCGTCCTCCCCGCCGCGTGCGCGCGCGATCGCCTCGAAGCCGATCGCGTGCTCGGAGACGTAGCCGAGGAAGCCGTCGATCGAGGCGTCCAGCCGCTCGCCGATCGTCAGCCCGACCGCCGAGGCCGGCAGCGCCATCCGCCGCTCCAGCTCCGCACGCGACCGCCGCAGCACCGCGACCACGAAGTCCGACTTCGTCGGGAAGTAGTGGTACAACAACCCCTTCGAGATCCCGGCAGCCCGCGCGATCGCCTCGATGCTCACCTGCTCCTGCGGCGTCCGCCCGAGCAGCTCCAGCCCCAGCTCCACGAGCTGCTCCCGCCGGGCATCCGGCGACAGACGCGTCCCCTTCGAGGTCGTCACTGCCGCTGACGGTACCGACCCATTGACCACGCGGTCAACAAGGGCGTGCGATGAGTTCTGGGAGGCCGTACCGTCTTGGGCCCATGAGCAAGAACAAGTTGATCATCACGGAGTTCGTCTCGCTGGACGGCGTCATGGAGGCGCCGGGTGGCGAGCCCGGGTACAAGCATGCCGGGTGGGTCGGGGCGTACTTCAGCGACGAGCTGGGGGCGTACAAGGGCGAGGAGCAGCTGAGCAAGGACGTGCTGTTGCTCGGCCGCAAGACCTACGAGGGGTTCTACGGCGCGTGGCCGTCCCGGGCCGGCGACCCGATGGCCGACAAGATCAACTCCATGCGGAAGGCCGTCGCCTCGACGACGCTCGGCTCGTCGCCCTGGGAGAACACCGAGGTCGTCGCCGACGACTTCGCCGGTCACGTCGCCGGCCTGAAGGACAGCGCGGACGGCGACCTCCTCGTCGCCGGCTCCCGCACACTGGCCCACTCGCTGCTCGCGGTGCCCGGCCTGGTCGACGAGATCAACCTCCAGGTCTTCCCCCTGATCCTCGGCTCCGGCGCCCGCTTCTACCCCGACACCGAAGAGCCGCTGAAGCTGGCCCTCCTCTCCTCGCAGCAGATGCCCAACGGCGTCCTGGCACAGACCTACGCACCGCAGACCTGATCGCCACGCCGCGGTCCGGCAGGACCGCGGCCCTGTAAGGGGCCGGCGGCGGAGACCGGCAGACGGTCGCGGTGCCGCGATGGACGACGGGCCGATACACCAAGCGCCGGCAGAGACGGGACTGCGGCCGCGGACACGGCCGCCCGCAGCACCACCGCGTCGGTGACCGCGTGAACCTAGGCGGACGGAGACCGCCAAACGGTCCGCGGCGCCGTGACGGCGTGTACCGAAGCGGCTCAGGCGCCGAGGTGGCCCGCCGCTGGGCGGCCGTGGAAGGGGTGGAACCAGGTGGTGATGTCGGGGTTGACGTCGCCGCCGAGGGCGTCGGAGTCTTCGAAGAGGGAGAAGAGGGAGGGCAGGGCTTCGAGGGCTGCTGCTCGCTCGGTGGTGTCGAGGTCGGCTTCGTAGAGCCAGGAGCGGGCTTCGTTGAGCAACGCCACGGCCAGGACCTCCTCCGCCACGCACGCTGCCGGCTCCCCGTCGACCAGGCGGGCGATCAGCGCTACGGCCGCGCCGTAGAGGGCGACGGCCAGGCGGGGCGTCATCGCGGGGCGTGCCTCGGGCGGCACGACGGAGATCGCGAAGGCCACCGCGTTGCCCTCGGCGATCGCGTCGCCGAAGTCGTCGACCAGCACCGCGCTCGCCTCCAGCAGCGCCTCGCGCGCGTGGAGGTCGTCGATCACCCGCGGCGCGAACGCCAGCACCTCCGGCCGGACCCCGCCCCGCGCCCGCAGGTACTGGCGCCCGGCGCGCAGCAGCAACGGCGGCACGCCGATCCCGACCTCGCGCCCGTCCAGCAACAACCCGAGGTCCTCGAGCGTCCGCAGGCGCTCGTCGACGACCTCGATCAGCTCTCCGGACTCCTCGGCGAGATCGACAAGATCGAGCGGGGCGTCCCGCGCCTCCGCCATCCCGGCGGCCTGCAACAGCGATGCGACGTGATCGAACCTCACGCAGCGAAGTTCACCATTCGCGGCCGCCGCCCGCCACGACTTGCAAATACGCAGCGAAGGCCGCCTGGTGAGGCGGCCTTCGAGCGTTCCAGCGGAGAGGGAGGGATTCGAACCCTCGGTACGACGAAGTCGCACAACGGTTTTCGAGACCGCCCCGTTCAACCACTCCGGCACCTCTCCGGGTACGGCGGAAGGCGAGAGGTTACCGACGAGCGCGGAAAAAGGACCGCAGGAGCTCTGCCGCTTCGTCAGCGAGAACCCCGCCGACGACTTCCGGGCGGTGGTTCAACCGCTCGTCAGCGAGCACGTCGAGGACGCTGCCCGCCGCGCCGGCCTTCGGATCGGGCGCCGCGTAGACCACGCGCGGGATCCGCGACAGCACGATCGCGCCCGCGCACATCGTGCACGGCTCCAGCGTCACGTACAACGTGGCATCGAGGACGCGCCAACTTCCCAGCGCCTCGGCAGCCCGCCGCAGCGCCAGCACCTCGGCGTGCGCGGTCGGGTCCTCGTGCAACTCGCGCTCGTTCCTGCCCCGCGCCAGCACCTGACCGGCATCGGACACGACCACCGCGCCGATCGGCACGTCGCCGTGCTCGGTGGCCGCGCGCGCCTCGTCCAGCGCGAGCCTCATGAAGCCTTCATGCAGATCCGGCATGCTCATCCGATCGTCATGATGGTGGAACTTCTCGCCGCAGCGAGGGTTCCTCCGTAGAACCGCCTTTGCGCCCCGCACCTTCCTCACGCCTGCTCGCCGCCGCTGCGGCGGCTCTGTCCCTCGCCGTGCTCCCCGCCTCCGCCTCGTCCGCGGCGACGGTCGTCGTCGGCTACAAGGGCTCGACGGCGTTCCACACGGTCCGGACCACCAACGCCGTCGCGACGATCGCGCGCCTCAAGCGCAGCGCGCGCGTCCGCTACGCGGTCCCGAACGTCGTCGCCCACGCGACGAGCACCGGCGCCTACCTCCCGGACGACCCGGGCCGCGGCGTCAAGCCCGGCCGCTGGGCCGCCGTGCAGTGGAACTTCACCGGCCCCGCGGGCGTGGACGCGCCCGACGCGTGGGCGCACCTGATCGCCGCCGGGCGCCCCGGCGCCAAGGGCGTCAAGGTCGCCGTCCTCGACACCGGCGTCGCCTACCGCAGGTTCGGCAGGACGCCCGCCTCCCCGGACCTCGCCGGCACGCGCTTCGTCGCCGGCCACGACTTCATCGGCCACGACGACTACGCCAACGACCGTAACGGCCACGGCACGCACGTCACCTCGACGATCGCCGAGACCACCAACAACGGCATCGGCCTCACCGGCCTGGCCTACGGCGCGTCGATCATGCCCGTCAAGGTCCTCGACGACCTCGGCGAGGGCGACGCGCCGGTGATCGCCCAGGGCGTCCGCTGGGCGGCCGACCATGGGGCCAAGATCATCAACATGAGCCTGGAGTTCGACTCCACGGTCACGCGCGACGTGATCCCGGAGCTCATCGACGCGATCGCCTACGCGCGCGCCAAGGGCGTCCTGGTCGTCGCGGCCTCCGGCAACGAGGGCGACCCCGCGGTCGCCTACCCGGCGCGCAACGACAACGTCCTGTCGGTCGGCGGCACGACCGAGCACGGCTGCCTGGCCGACTACTCCAACACCGGCCACGGCCTGGACCTCGTGGCGCCCGGCGGCGGCGACGACGCCGAGCTGACCGACCCCGGCTGCGCCTACGGCGGCAAGCCCGGGCGCAACATCGCGCAGATGACGCTGATCGGCGTCCACAAGGACAAGATCGGCATCCCGCACTCCTACGAGGGCACCTCGATGGCGGTCCCGCACGTCTCGGCGACCGCCGCGCTGATCGTCGCCTCCGGGATCCTCGGCGCCGACCCGTCGGCCGCCGCGATCGAGCACCGCCTGGAGGCGACCGCCCGCGACCTCGGCCCGAGGGGCTACGACAAGAGCTACGGCTGGGGCCTGATCAACGCCGCGGCCGCGACGGACCCGGCCGTCCCCGTTACGTAGTCCGGACGATCAGCACGCTGCACGGCGCGTGGTGCGACACCTTGTTGGGCACCGAGCCCAGCAGGAAGCGCTTCGCGCCCGTCATGCCCTTGTTGCCGACCACGATCAGGTCGGCGCCCTGCTCCTCGGCGACGTCGAGGATCGCGTCGGCCGGATCGCCCTGGCGCGCGAACGTCTTGGAGTCCGCGCCCTTCTCGGCGGCCAGCTCGGCGGCGCGCGACAGCGTCGCGTCGACGTCCTCGCGCGGGTTGACCATCCAGCGCACGTCGTCCGGGACCTGCGCCGCCTCCTCCCTCAGGCGCGAGCCGCTGACCGGCTCGAACGCCGAGACGACCAACAGCGTCGCGCCGACGGACGCGGCCAGCTCGGCCGCCTGCCCGACGGCCTTCGCCGCGGTCTCGGAGCCATCGGTGCCCACCACGATCTGCCGGTACATGCGCGGCAGTCTATGTCCCTCAGGACAGCTTGATCGTGGCGATGATCACGCTTGCGAGAACGCAGACGACGATCAGCGCCTGCATCCAGATCCAGAACCGGCTCACGCCGGACAGCGTAGTGAAGGAACGCCGCGCGCTACTCGGCGGGGCGCAGCACTTCGAGCATCGTCAGGGCCAGGATCTTGACGTCCAGGCCCAGCGTCCAGTGCTCGATGTAGTAGTTGTCCCACTCGACGCGGTCGCTCAGCGACGTCTGCCCGCGCAGCCCGTGCACCTGCGCCCAGCCGGTCACGCCGGACTTCACGCGGTGACGATCGCCGTAGCGGCGGATGTCGGACTCGAACAGCTCGACGAACTCCGGGCGCTCCGGCCGCGGGCCGACGAGCGACATGTCGCCGCGCAGCACGTTGAAGAACTGCGGCAGCTCGTCCAGCGACGTGCGGCGCAGCAGGCGCCCGATCCACGTCCGGCGGTCGGTGCCCTCGACGCCGCCCGGCGCCGAGCCCTCGCCCGGTTGGAACGACTGCGCGTTGGGGTCCGGCGGGCGCATCGAGCGGAACTTGTAGAGGTCGAAGACCGTGCCGTCGCGGCCGACGCGGCGCTGGCGGAAGACGATCGGGCCCGGCGACGACAGCTTGACGAGCAGCGCGATCGTCGCCATCAGCGGCGAGAACGCGAGGATCAGCAGCGCCGCGCCGATGCGGTCGAACGCGTGCTTGACCGCGAACTGCCAGCCCTTCGGGTGCACCGAGCGCAGGCCCATCAGCGGCGTGCCGCCGAGCGGCTCGTAGGTCGCGCGGTGGTTGAGCGACTCGAACAGGCGCGGGACGAGCGAGACCTCCAACCCCAGCGCCTCGCAGCGGCGCACGAGGTCGACGAGGCGCTCGTCGGGCTCCGACGAGAACGCGATGACGACGTGCTCGGCACCGGTCAGCTGCGCGATCCAGTCCAGCTCGTCGGGCGAGCCGAGCACCGGGATCCCGGGCGAGTCGGCCGAGCCGGCCGAGATCTCCAGCGGGTTGGCGTCCAGGAACCCGACCGGCGTCAGCCCGTACTGCGGGTTGACCTCCAGGCGCCGGGCCAGGCGCATGCCGACGTTGCCCGCGCCGACGATGATCGTCGGCGCGCCGTCGAGGCCGCGCGTGCGCGCGACCCGCTGCAGGCCCAGCAGCGCGACGCGCTCGGCGCCGACGCTGACCAGCGCGGCCGCCCACAGGTGCGCGGCGACCGACGACACGGCGCTCTCGCCGCCGACGTAGATCTGCAGCACGACGACGAACATCGCCGCGATCGACACGCTGCCGGCGATCGGGACGACGCCGTCCAAGATGGTGGGACGCAGGCGCCGCTCGTACATGCCGCGGATCAGCAGCAGCAGCATCACGATCGGCGGGAAGAACAGCATCGTCCACGCCTCGTTCAGCGCCACCGGCTCCTGCGGCCAGCGGAAGGCGAGGACGAGCGAGAAGGCCAGGCAGATCGCGTCGAGCGCCGGGCGCAGGACCGCCGACTGCAGCAGGCGGCGAAGTCCGGACGGCTCGTGCCGGCGCAGCAGCGACTGCCCGGCGAGAACGCCGGGCCCCGCGCCGACCGGCGCGTGCAAGGGCGCCGCTTGGGCGCTCTGCTGGCTGACTTCGATTCGGCTCACCTGGAGATTCCCCGTCTACCAGCGTTCGTCGGCCTCAACGCACCGCGACTTGAGAGATCGACGAACCGTCGCCGCCACCGTCGCGCATGACGATCCGCAGGCCGAGCGCGGCGAGCACGATCGCGAGCAGCCCGAGCAGGGCGATCAGGATCTCGCCCGCCGTCAGCGGGAACGACGAGACCGAGCCGGCCGTGGTGCGGTAGGCCACCACCGCCGGCGCGCCCGGGCGGGCGGTCGGCGTCGTCGCGCTCGATGTCTGGCTGCTGGAAGATGTGGTGGATCCGGTGGACGTGGTGCTGCTCTTCGTATGCGAAGACGTATGCGACGCCGAGTTCTTGCGGTGCGGGGTCGACTTCAGCGTGGAGCCCGACCCGGACGAAGAACGGCTCGAGGAGCCCGTAGCGTTCGCGCTGTTCGTGGTCGCGGTCACGGCCAGCGAGCCGCTCGCGCCCGAGTTGTTGTCGCTGTCGCTCCCACCGCCGCCGGAGCCACCGCCCACGACGCCGCCGCCGAGGACCGCCTGCTCGCTCGATCCGGGCGCCGCGTAGCCGGACAGCAGCGGGCTGCCCGCGAGCGCCGCGGCGGGCAGGAGCGCAGCCGCCGCGACGGCGGTCGCGAGCAGCGTGAGGAGGCGTGAGAGCGAAGCGTGGGGAGTCATGAGGCGGACACCGACGTGCCTAGGCGCGTGGGGCATCATTCGTAGGCCTTCCCTGCCGATCGTTGCGCGAACTTCATCGTCTGACCCTGTCCTACCGCCGACACCCCTCCGCGCTGCCCGGCAGTCGTTCGACCGTACCACCGGGATCTGTGCGTTCGATGAAGTTGTCGGCGTGAGAGGACATCGTCCGCGGGTGAAATTCCTCACCCACGGGGTCACCCAGCGAGCTGCTCGCCCGACTCCAGCAACCGCTGGTTGAGCTTCACGAGGTTCACGACGTGCCCGGCGCGGGCGACCCTCGCCGCCTCGCGCGCGTTCTCGTCGCGCGGCGCCAGCGCCGACGCGCGATCGAGCAGCCGCTGCGCGGTCGCCCTGTCGCCCTGGACCGACGCGATCCCGCCGAGCTCGAGCGTCGCATACTGGCCGCGCGGGTTGCGGGCCAGCGCGTCCTGGAACGCGGCCTGCGCCCGCGGCAGGTCGCCGTAGCGCAGGGCGATCGAGCCCTTGATCAGCGCGGGCTGATCCGACAGCGGGTTGAGCCTGGCGGCGCGGTCCAGGCGCGAGTAGGCCTCGAACGGCCGCGACGTGTACACCTTGGCCGCGGCGTCGACGTCGCGCTGGGCCAGCCACGGGCCGGCCAGGACCACGGCGGCGGCCAGCAGCAGGACGGCCGCGCCGCCCGCGAGCAGCAGCGGCGCGCGCGCCAACCTCGGGGACGCCGCCGCCTCGGCGGTCTCCTCCCGGACATCCGCGCGCGGCGCCAGCGCGCAGGCCAGTCCCAGGAGCGCGAAGGCCGGCGCCCCGAGCCCCGCCCATTCCCAGAACCAGTCGGACATGCCGTGCGCGATCCAGTAGAAGAACCCCAGCGTCGCGCCGCCCGCGACCGCGGCGGCGAGCGGGTCGCGCCCGGCGGCGCGCATCCCGCGCCACGCGGCGACCAGCGCCGCGCCGAGCGCGCCGAACAGCAGCAGCGTGCCGATCAGCCCGGTCTGCGAGAGCGTCCGCAGCGCGAAGTTGTGCGGGTACTTGGGCGTCTCGGTGGAGGTGCCGTGCTGCAGGTAGTCCTGGAAGAAGTTGTCGGCCCCGGCGCCCGCGATCGGGTGCTCGGCGAAGACGTTGAGCGCGACGCGGTAGAAGTCGTAGCGGCTGGACCCGAGCCCGGCCGTGAGGCGGTTCGACGAGCCGGTGTTGTCCGAGTAGCCGCCCTTGAACGACTGCCACGCGTGGTCGACGCGGTGGACCGGGTTGCCGACCACGACCAGCCCGCCGATCACGCCGACGACCGCGCCGGCGACGACCAGCCCGCGCCAGCCGGTCCGGATCCGCGCCGCGGCGCGCTCCGACGGCGGGCGGAACGTCTCCCACGCCGCGACGGCCGCGACGACCACGCCCGCGGCGACGGCCAGGATCAAGATGGTGTGGAACACCGCCGCGCACGCGGCGGGCACGTCGCCCTGGGGGTTCGCGTCGATCGCGTCGCCGACGTCCAGGACCTTCGGCAGCGCCAGCGCCGCGGCGCCCGCGATCGGGACCAGCGCCGCGATGTTGCGCAGGCGCCCCGGGACCAACGCCACCAACAACAGCACGACGACCGGCAGCGACAGCAGCGCGCCGCGGCTCAGGCTCAGGAGCGCGGTGTCCATCAGCACGACGGCCAGCGCCGCGAACAGCCCGCGCAGCCAGAACGGCACGCGGCCGGTCGCCGCCAGCGTCACCGCCGGCCAGAACGCCATCAGCCACGTCGCGGGCTGCGCGTTGGCGTAGCCGACCGGGCGCAGCAGGCGGTCGTAGTCGAACAACCTGGTCGGGTCGGCGAGCGTCCCGACCCGGATCAGCGTGATCAGCGCGATCGCGCCGACGCCCACCGTCCAGAGCCCGAGCACCCACGCCGCGGTCGCCGGGCGCTGCGGCCAGAGCGCGAACAGCAGGAAGACCGCGAGGTACAGGAGAGTCCGGTCCGCGCCCTCCAGCGCGATGCCCTGGTCGTCGGCCCACGCGATCGACAGGAAGCTCCACGCGGTGAAGGCCGCGAGGCCGAGCGCGGCGATCCTGACCGGCGCGCCCAGCCCGCGCCACGACCACGGCAGGCCGAAGACCGCGAGCGCCAGCAGCGCCACGACGAGGATCCCGCCGGGCGCCCAGCGGGTGATCGCCTGGCCGCCGTCGAGCGGGATCCAGGCCAGGAAGATCGCGACCGCGAGCAGCGTCGGGATCGTGATCGGCGCGGCGCGCAGCCGGCGGGCGAGCACGGCCGCGCTCAGTCCTTCAGGTTCTTGTTGATGGCCTCGATCGTGGCGTTCAGCTGCCGCCCCGTGCGCTGCAGCGACGCCTGCAGGTCGCCCTGCGCGGCGAGGATCGCGCGCGGGTCGTCGCCCGTGATCCGGGCGCGCGCGGTCCTGACCGCGCTGCCGTAGCCGGCGAGCTGCGCGGTGAACCGGCGGTGCAGCGTCTCGAGCCCGGTCGGAGGGTCGATCGCGCGCAGCTGGCTGACGGTGGAGTCCACGACGGTCTCATACGCCCCCAAGGTGGCCCGATCCTGCTTGGCGGAGCTGGTGGGCGTGATCTTCTCGCCCAGCTTCGTGAACCTCGACGCCAGCCCGGACTGCGCGGAGTTCAGCGCCTTGACGTAGTCGGCGCGCGCGCCGGACGCGCCGTCGCTGCTGCTCCCGCAGCCCGCGAGGGCGGCGACGACGGCGAGCAGGGCGGCCGCGCGGGCGATCATCGGGCAGCGACCATAGCGGGCATCATCGACACGACGATGCGGTGGCTCGTGGACGGCAACAACGTGATCGGCGCGCGGCCGGACGGCTGGTGGCGCGACCGGACGGGCGCGATGGCGCGGCTGGTCGCGGCGCTCGACGCGTTCGCCGCCGGCTCCGGCGAGGAGGTCGCGGTCGTCTTCGACGGGCGCGAGCGCGCGGTCGGCCAGGACGGCGCGCCGCGCGTCACGGTCGGCTTCGCGCCCGGCGGGCGCAACGCCGCCGACGACGCGGTCGCCGCGCGTGTGGCGGCCGACGGCGACCCGGCGACCCTGACGGTCGTGACGTCCGACCGCGAGCTGGCGTCCCGGGTCCGGGCGGCGGGCGCGCACGTCGCGGGCGCGGGCGGGTTCCGGGACCGGCTTCCCGAGCCGTAGGTCACTCGCGCGCGCACGCACGAGGCGCCGAACGCCTACGCTGTGGCCGACATGGCGCGCCTGCCCGACGGCGAAGCACCACCCGCCGACGGCGCGCTGCCGGAGGCGTCCCTGCGCGGGCTCGGCGAGCCCGGGCGGCCGTTCGGCGTCTATGTGCACGTCCCGTACTGCGCGTCGATCTGCGGGTACTGCGACTTCAACACCTACATCCCGAGCGAGGCGACGCCCGCGGGCTACGGCGCCGCGATCCGGGCCGAGTTGGCGCTCGCGCGGCGCGTGCTCGGGGACGCCGCGCCGCGCGCGCAGACGGTCTTCCTCGGCGGCGGCACGCCGACCCTCCTGCCGCCCGCTGAGCTGGCCCGGATCCTCGACGCGATCCGCGAGCACATCGGCCTCGCGCCCGGCGCCGAGGTCACCACCGAGGCCAACCCGGAGTCGGTCGACCCGGTCGCGCTCGCCGCGCTGCGCGAGGCCGGGTTCACGCGCATCTCGCTCGGGATGCAGTCGGCGTCCGCGCACGTGCTGGAGACGCTCGACCGCCACCACACGTCCGGCCGCGCGGTCGCCGCGGCGCGCGAGGCGCGGGCCGCCGGCTTCGAGCACGTCTCGCTCGACCTCATCTACGGCACGCCCGGCGAGCGCGCCGAGGACTGGGAACGCTCGCTGCACGCCGCGCTGGAGGCCGAGCCCGACCACGTCTCGGCCTACTCGCTGATCGTCGAGCCGGGCACGAAGCTCGCGGCGCGCGTGCGCCGCGGCGAGCTGCCGGCGCCCGACGACGACGTGCTCGCCGCGCGCTACGAGACCGCCGAGCGGATCCTCGGCGACGCCGGGCTGCGTTGGTACGAGGTCGCCAACTACGCGCGGACCGACGCCGACCGCTGCCTCCACAACCTCGGCTACTGGGGCGGCGGCGACTGGTGGGGCGCGGGACCGGGCGCGCACTCGCACGTCGGCGGCGTGCGCTGGTGGAACGTCCTGCACCCCGCGCGCTGGATGGCGCTGCTGGCCGAGGGCGCGTCGCCCGCGGCGGGGCGCGAGCAACCCGATGACGATGCCGCGCGGCTGGAGCACGTGATGCTCGCGGTGCGGCTGCGCGACGGGCTGGAGCTCGACGGGGACAATCGCGCGACCGCCGCGCAGCTGGCCGCCGACGGGCTCCTGGAGCCGGAGCCGCTCGCCGCCGGGCGCGCGGTGCTGACGCTGCGCGGCCGCCTGCTGGCCGACCGCGTGACGCTCGCCCTCGCGGGCTAGGCGTCGTCGCCGGCGCGCGCGGCGTCGCCGACGAGCCGCTCGACCAGCACGCAGTCGCGCCACACGCCGTCGAGGATCCCGTGGTGGCGCTGGGTCCCGACGATCGTGAACCCGGACCGGCGGTGCAGCTCGATCGACGCCGTGTTGGTGGAGAAGATCCGCGAGGTCAACTTGTACAACCCGATCTCCTCGGCGGCGACGGCCAAGGCCTCCAACAACGCGTGGCCGACGCCGAGGCGGCGCGCGTCCGACCCCACGTAGACCGCGTGCTCGCCGATCCCGGAGTAGACCTCGCGCTCGCTGTACGGGCCGATCCGGGCGAACCCGACAACGCGCCCCTCGTGCTCGGCGACGAGCACCGGCAGCGGGCGCACGGTCCACCCCGCGACCTCGGCGGTGCCGCGCGGGCGGGTCTCGAACGTCGCCTGGCGCTCGGCGATCCCCTCGTTGTAGATCGCGGCGATCTGCGCCGCGTCACCGGGGTCGGCGCGGCGGATCGCGATGGTCGACTGGGTCTGCTCCGGAGCCGTCAGGGGGCGGATTCTACGACGCGGAGGTGCGGTCTCCCGTACCCAATGGTGCGGCCAACAGGCCAAATCGCCTCCGTGAGACCAGGGTGACACTGGAAAGCGGCCGGTGCGGACCTAACTTCGCCGGCATGACTCCGGTGCAGCTCTCCCGCCCCTCCTTCTCCGCCCCGGTTCGCGTCGCCGACATGAGCGACGCGGTCCTCTCCCGCCGGCTCGCCGAAGGGGATCTCTCCGCCCTCGACGCGATCTACCGCCGCCACGCGCCGGCCCTGCGCCGCTACGCCCGCCGCTACCTCGACGCGGCGCTGGCCGAGGACGCCGTCCACGACGCGCTCACCCGCACGCAGCTCGCGCTGCTCGGCAAGAGGCGCGTCGTGGAGCTGCGGCCGTGGCTGTTCCGCTGCGTCCGCAACGCCTGCCTGAGCGAGCTGGACCGCGCGTCGACCCGCCGCCGCGGCGAGCTCGGCGCCGAGCCGATCGCCGAGGGCGGCGCCGACTGCTGCGACGTCGTCGCGCGCAACGAGCACCTCCGCGCCGCGCTCGCCCGTATGAGCGAGCTGCCGCCGCGCCAGCGCGAGGCGCTCGCCCTCCGCGCCCTCGACGGCGCCGGCTACGACGACCTCGCCGCGCACTTCGCGCTGACCGAGAACGCCGCCGTCCAGCTCGTCCACCGCGCGCGCCGCAACCTGACGGCGCTCGTCGCGGCCTAGGGGGCGGGGAGATGCGGGATCAGCTCCCCCACCGCTACGACCACGCCTGGCTGCTTGGTCAGATCGTCGACGGGTACTACAGGACCGAGATGAGCACCACACGGCGCGACACCGACGACGAGCGCGAGGAGCACCTGCGCGAGCAGGCCGACCGCGCCCGCGCCGAGGACCGCTTCGCCCGCGACAGCGACGTCGAGGGCGACGAGCGTGCGCACCGCCGCCGGGCCGACAGGGCCGCGTACCTCCGCGACAAGCTCGCGGAAGCCGAGCGCTCCGAGCGCAGCGCCTAGGGCGCCGCGGGGACGGCCGTCGCGTCGGGCGTCGGCGCGGCGCCCTGGACGTTGGACGGCGTGGTCGAGGACTGCGGCGCCGCGCTCGACGGCGTCGGCGTCGTGGTGGCCGGCGGCGCGGTCGTGCTCTGCGGGGTCGCCGAGGAGCGCTGCGGCGTGGTCGCCGTGGTCTGCGTCTGATCCGGCGTCGTCTTGGTGGTCTTGGTCGTCGACGTCGTGGACGTGGTGCCGGTCGTGTCGGTGGTCTTGGTCGTCGAGGTGGTGGACTTGCTCCTGTGGTGGCGGCTGTGGCCGCCGAAGATCGTCGTCGCGCTGGAGCCGTGGCGGCCGATCGAGTCGCCCGAGACCAGCTCCGGGACCGTGTAGACGAGCACGCAGACGACGAAGCCGAGCAGGCCGGTGACGACCGCCAGACGCCAGCGCAGGCGGCGGCCCCTCGTCGAGTAGACGGAGACCGGCGCGTGCTCGGTCGCGACGACCGGCGGCAGGATGACGTGCGGCGCGTCGGGGTCGACGACCGGCGCCTCGGGATCGCGCACCGGCAGCGGCTCGGGCGCGTCGGGGTCCGGGACCAGCCCGCCGTCGGAGGCGCTGTTGCGCGTCCAGCCGAGCGGGACGACGGCGGCGGCGGTGCTGGCGACGTCGGCGACCTTCTCGGTCGGCCTGCGCAGCCCCTCCTTGACGAGCGCGACGATGACCGGCGTGAAGGCCGCGCCGAACAGCGTGCCGGCCGCCCAGATCTTCGAGACCACGTACGCCGCCACGGCAGAGGCGACCGCGCTGATGAACAGCGTGGTCAGCTCGATGCCGTTGGAGGAGCTGGAGGCCGCGGAAGGCGGCGGCGGTGGTGGTTGTCGCGTCGGCGGACCCTGCGCGGCCATGCCGCCTCGACGCTAGCGAACGCGAACGCGCCCCAACGCCGCGGCCGCCGGCTCAGGCCTCCGCGGTGCGCTTCAGCCCGTCGGCGGCGTCACCGAGCAGGAAGTCACGCACCTGACCTTCGACCGGCCCGCGGATCAGCATGCCGAGCATGCGGCCCGGGTCGACCTCCAGCGCGTAGGTCGCGCGGGTGCGGTCACCGCCGAGGTCCTCCAGCGTCCACCAGCCGTCGAGCGACTTGACGTCGCCCTTCTCCTGGCGCCAGCGGATCTCCGTGGGCGAGTTGTAGGTGAACGCCAGCTTGGTCTTCACCGTCTTGACCTTGGCGTCGTTGACGGTCTCGACGATCTTCGCGCGCCCGTCGGCGTCGCGCTCCAGGACGTCGACGTCCTTCATCGCGCCCATCCAGTCGACCGCGCCCTCGATGTCGGCGGCGATGTCGAAGACCTTCTGGATCGGCGCGTCGATCTCGACCGACCGCTCTCCCGTGATGTTGCCCATGGGCGGACTCTAGTCAGACGTAGCGCCGCGCGGCGCGGGCGGCCGCGTCGCCGTACCCGCCGCCGAACAGCACGGCGTGGACCAGGAGCGGCAGCAGCTGGTACAGCTCGACGCGTTCTTGATGCCCTTCGGCGCGCGGTGCGACGGCGTCGTAGTTGTCGTAGAACTCCCGCGACGGCGCGCCGAAGAGCGACAACATCGCGAGGTCGACCTCGCGGTGCCCGCCGTAGGCGGCGGGGTCGATCAGGTACGGCGTGCCGCCGGCCGCGGCGTGGACGTTGCCGGACCAGAGGTCGCCGTGCAGCCGTGCGGGCGGCTCATCGGGACCGACCAAGTGGTGGATCTTGCCCGCCACCGCCTCGATCGCGTGCAGCCCGTCCGCATCGAGCGCCCCGCGCCCCGCCGCCTGCTCCGCCAGCGGCAGCAGCCGCGACCCCGCGTAGAACGCCGCCCAGTCGTCGCCCGCCGCGTTGGGCAGCGTCAGCGGACCCAACACGTAGTCCTCGCCCCCGCCCGGCAGCTCGCCGAAGCGCTGTGCGCCCGCGGCGTGGACGTGCGCCAGGCCGCGGCCGAGCCGCGCAGGATCCGGGCGCCCGCCGCCGTCGATCCACTCCAGGGCCAGGAAGTCCTCGTCGAACGAGTGGACCTCCGGGACCGGCAGGCCGCCGGCCGCGCGCAGCCACGCAAGGCCCGCGGCCTCCGCCGCGTAGGCGCCGGGCGCGGCGTCCGGCGACGTCTTGACGAACACGACCTCGCCGCCGGCGAGCGTCGCCCGGTAGGCGGCGTTGAGGTCGCCGCCGGGGATCGGCTCGAGCGCGACCGCCTCGATCACGGCGAGACGCGGCCCTCCGCGCGCAAGTCCTTCAACAACCCCTCGCACGCCGCGGCGACCAGGTCGAGCACGTGCTCGAAGCCCTGCGGGCCGCCGTAGTACGGGTCCGGGACGTCGAGGTCGCCGGCGGCAACCGCGTCCGGGTCATACGAGCGCAGCAGCACGATCTTCTCCGCCGCCTCCTCCGACGGCGCGACCGCGCGCAGCCCGGCGACGTTCTCGGCGTCGGCGGCCAGCAGCAGGTCGTAGGTCTCGAAGTCCTCCGCGGTCACCTGCCGCGCCGCGCCCTCCAGCGTGATCCCGCGCGCGGCCGCCGTCGCGGTCGAGCGCCGGTCCGGCGGGTTGCCGACGTGCCACGCGCCGGTCCCGGCCGAGTCGATCTCGACCTCCCCGTCGAGCCCCTCGCGCGCGATCACCGCGCGCATCACGGCCTCCGCGGTCGGCGAGCGGCAGATGTTCCCCATGCAGACGAAGAGCAGGCGCATCGCCTTTATCATCGCGCACGGTGACGCAGCACCTCGTCTGCCTGAGCTTCGACTTCGACACCTCCTCGGGGATGATCGCCCGCGGGCTGACGACGCCGACGCCGGTCTCGCGCGGCGAGTTCGGCGCGGTCGCCGCGCCGCGGATCCTGAGGCTGCTGGAGCGCCGCGGCCTGCCGTCGACCTGGTTCGTGCCCGGCTACACCGCCGCGACCTACCCGGACCTCGTCCGCGCGATCGCCGACGCCGGCCACGAGGTCGCCAACCACGGCTGGTCGCACGTCCCGCCCGCCCGGCTCTCCCGCGACGAGGAGGAGGCCGAGCTGGTCAAGACCTCCGTCTTGCTGCAGGAGCTGACCGGCCGCGCGCCGCGCGGCTATCGCTCGCCGTCGTGGGACCTCAGCCCGCACACCATCATGTTGCTCGAGCGCCACGGCTTCGCCTACGACAGCAGCATGATGGGCGACGACTTCACGCCCTACCAGGCGCGGGTCGGCGACGCGGTCGCGCTCGGCGAGCCGCTCCAGCCGGGCCGCAGCTCGGCGGTCGCCGAGCTGCCGGTCAGCTGGCACCTCGACGACTTCCTGCACTTCGAGTACGTCGCGCTGCCGGACTACGTGCAGGTCCCGTCGTTCAGCGCCACCACGTTCTTCGACAACGCCCGCGGCGACTTCGCCTGGATGCGGCGCGAGCTGCAGCGCGGCGTGCTGACGATCACGATGCACCCCTACATCATCGGCCGCGGCCATCGCCTGCTCGCGCTGGAGCAGTTCGTCGATGACCTCGCCGCCCACGGGGCGCGCTTCGTGACCGCCGAGGCGGCCGTCGCCGCGTGGCAGAACCGCTGACGACGTAGGGTCCCGCGCGATGCCCACGCCGCTCGTCACCGCCCTGCGCGTCCGCTTCGCCGAGTGCGACATGCAGGGCCACGTGTTCAACGCCCACTACTTGATGTACTTCGACCTCGCGCACACCGAGGCGCTGCGGTCGGCGTCCGGGCTCACGTACCCGGAGCTCGTGCAAGTGCATGGGGTCGACTTCGTCGTCGCCGAGTCCGGCGTCCGCCACCACGCCCCCGCCCGCTACGACGACCTGCTGGAGATCGCGGTGACGTTCGAGGAGCCCACGACCACGTCGCTGACGAGCCGCTTCGCGATCACGTGCGAGACCAACGCGGTCGCCTCCGGCTTCCTGCGCCACGTCTGCGTCGACGGCAAGACCTTCAAGAAGACCCCGTGGCCGGACGCGTTCCGCGAGGTGCTCGCGCCGTACTCGTAGGATCGACGGCATGACCTACGTGCCCGCCGACGACCGCTACGCGCAGATCCCCTACCGCCGCTCCGGCCGCTCGGGCCTGAAGCTCCCGGCGATCAGCCTCGGCCTGTGGCACAACTTCGGCGACGACAAGCCGCTGGGCAACCAGCGCGCGATCGCCCTGCGTGCGTTCGACCGCGGGATCACGCACTTCGACCTCGCCAACAACTACGGCCCGCCCCCGGGCAGCGCCGAGACCAACTTCGGCAGGGTGCTCGCGACCGATCTGAAGCCCTACCGCGACGAGCTCATCGTCTCGACCAAGGCCGGCTACGACATGTGGCCCGGCCCCTACGGCGAGTGGGGCTCGCGCAAGTACCTGACGGCGTCGCTGGATCAGTCGCTGCAGCGCATGGGCCTCGACTACGTCGACATCTTCTACAGCCACCGCTTCGACCCCGACACGCCGCTGCACGAGACCTGCGGCGCGCTCGACGCCGCGGTCCGCGCCGGGAAGGCGCTGTACGTCGGGATCTCCTCCTACTCGGGCCAGCGCACCGAGGAGGCCGCGCAGATCCTGCGCGACCTCGGCACGCCGTGCGTGATCCACCAGCCGTCGTACTCGCTGCTGAACCGCTGGGTCGAGGAGGACCTCCTGGACGTCCTGGAGCGCGAGGGCATCGGCTGCATCGCGTTCTCGCCGCTGGCCCAGGGCATGCTCACCGACAAGTACCTCGGCGGCAACGTCCCGGCCGACTCGCGCGCGGCCGAGGGCCGCTTCCTCAGGACCGACATGCTGACCGCCGAGGCGCTGCACCACGTCGAGCAGCTCAACACCATGGCCAAGGCCCGCGGCCAGTCGCTGGCTCAGATGGCGATCGCCTGGGTCCTGCGCGACGAGCGGGTCACGAGCGCGCTGATCGGCGCCTCCAGCGTCAGGCAGCTCGACGAGAACCTCGCCGCGCTCGACAACCTCGACTTCTCCGAGGACGAGCTGGCCCAGATCGACCGCCACGCGGTCGACGCGGGCATCAACATCTGGGCGCAGTCCTCCAGCAAGTAGTCGCTTTGGCACCTAGAGGTTCGGTCCGCCGTACCTCGGTTCGGGAGCCACCCCCGCTGAAGCGCGCCTAGGTGGATAAGAGGATGCGCCCATGCAGTCGCACGCGCATCGCATCCAGGCGATCCTGGCCCGGGAGCTGGACCTGCACGCCCGTCAGGTGCAACTTGCCCAGGCCGGGATGCCCGCGATGCCGGTGCGAGCGCCGCACGGCTCGGGGATTGCCGGCGGCGCCGGGGCGCAGGCGGGGATGACCGCGCGCTCGGCCTAGGCGCTGACGACGCGCCGGGCCGGCCGCCCGTCTGCCACTGCATAGGTGCCGGCAGCGACGACGGCGCTCACCACGGCCACGGATGGCCACGCCCCGATCGCATGTCCCAGGACATGCGAGCCGACGAACGCCGCGAGGTAGAGCCCGACGAGCCCGGCGGTCTTGCCGTTGCCGACCCGCTCCCTCCACCGCAGCCCGCACCACGCGCAGCCCGCGACCAGCACGACGCCGCCGAGCGGCCGGACGCCCGTCGCCTGCGCGACCGCGAAGCCGAGCGCCAGCGAGCCGGCCGCGACCGGCCAGGTGGGCGACGTGCGCGACAGCAGGGCCATGCGCAAGACGGTACTCAGTTCAGGCGCGACAGCAGCCGCTGGTGCATCGCCGACTGCGCGCTGCGGGACTGCTCGTCGACCGGGAGCGCCAGCAGCAGCGCCGACGCGCCGAGCGCGCGGGTCAGGTCGCCGGAGCGCTCGGCGTGCACGGCGAGGTGGCGCAGGATGACGCCGGTCGCCTCGTGGGCGCAGCGCCAGGCGAGGTCGACCTCGAGGATCCGCGGGTCGATCAGCGCCTCCGGCCGGCCGGGATCGAGGATCGCGGTCGGCGCCAGGTCGCGGTGGGCGAGGTAGAGCTTCATGTTGTGCCCGACCAGCGCGACGTTCCAGCCCGCGCGCTCGCCGAGCGCGGCCAGCGCGACGGCAACCCCTACATGATGCCCCTTGCCCGCGCGCAGGATCTCCGGCAGCAGGTACATGCCGTCGGTCCGCGGCCTCATCGCGCGCCCCATGACGACCCGCAGCGCCTCGAGCTGCTGCAGCGGCTCGGTCGCATCCTGCGGCAGCCCGCGCGCCATCACGGTCAGCGTGCGCTTGGCCATCTCGACGCCGCCGGCGCCGCCGAGCTCGACCGCCAGCTCCAGCGCCAGCGCCTCGTGCGGCGGGCACTGCTGGCCCGCCAACCGCGCGAAGTCGCTCATCAGCGGCGGGAGTAGAACTCGACGATCAGCTGCTCCTCGATCGGCGCGGGGATCTCCCGCCGCTCGGGGAGGCGCAGCACCTTGCCGGCGAGGCCGTCGAAGTCGGCCTGCAGCCACGGGCCGATGCCCGAGGTCAGCTCGGTCGCCTCACGGACCAGCGGCTCGATCGGCGCGTCGGGCTTGAGCGTGATGACCTGGCCGGGCCTGACGGCGAACGACGCGATGTCGACGCGCGCGCCGTCGACCAGGATGTGGCCGTGGCCGACGAACTGCCGCGCCTGCGCGCGGGTCGAGGCGAAGCCGAGCCGGTAGACCACGTTGTCGAGGCGGCGCTCCAAGAGCACCAACAACTGCTCGCCGGTCCGGCCGCCGGCGCGCTCGGCGCGGTCGACGTAGCGCCGGAACTGCTTCTCGCGCACCCCGTAGTAGCGCTTGGCGAGCTGCTTGGCGCGCAGCTGCGTGCTGAAGACCGAGGCCTTGTTCGGCCGCCGGTTGCCGTGCTGGCCGGGCGGCAGCGGGCCGCGCCGCGTCAGCGCGGACTTGCCGTTGATGGCGCGCAGGCCCTTCAAGTACAACTCGACGCCTTCGCGCCGCGAGAGCCGCTCGACCGGTCCCGTGTAGCGTCCCACTTACTATCTCCTACCTTGACGGTTGGTCATGCCTTAGGGAACCCTAACACAGGATCGGGAGGACGGCGTTCGGGGTAGGGTCGCCACGCCCATGTGGAACCACCACGACACCCTCCTGATCATCAAGCTCGTGATCGCGATCGCCGCGATCGTGATCCTCGTCGCGCGCTTCAAGCTGCACCCGTTCCTGGCGCTGACGATCGGCGCGCTGGGCCTCGGGCTCGCCGCGCCGCTGGGCCCGGACAAGGTGCTGTCCTCCTTCGAGGACGGCGCGGGCTCGACGCTCGGCAACGTCGGCATCGTCCTCGCGCTCGGCACGATGCTCGGCAAGCTGCTGGCCGAGTCCGGCGGCGCCGACCAGGTGGCGACGACCGTCATCCACCACTCCGGCCCGAAGCGGCTGCCGTGGGCGATGGCGCTGATCGCGCTGATCGTCGGGATCCCCTTGTTCTTCGAGATCGGCGTCGTGCTGCTGGTGCCGATCATCTTCACCGTCGTGCGCGAGCTGCACGAGGAGGGCGTGGAGATCGACGGCCGGACCTACCTGCTGCTCGGCCTGCCGGCGTTGTGCGGGTTGTCGGTCCTGCACGGGCTGGTCCCGCCGCACCCCGGGCCGCTGATCGCGATCGGCGCGCTCAACGCCAACCTCGGGACGACGTTGGCCTATGGGTTGATCATCGCGATCCCGACCGTCGCGCTGTGCGGGCCGATCTTCGCCAGGTACGCGTCGCGCTGGGCGACCGCCAACCCGCCGCAGGCGCTGATCGACCAGGTCGCCAAGTCCTCCAGGCACGACAACCCGCCGAGCTTCGGCGTCACGCTGTTCACGATCGCGCTGCCCGTGGCCATCATGTTGGTCCGGACGTTCGTCGACCTGACGTTCGACGAGGGCGACACGGTGCGCACGTGGATCGACTTCGTCGGCGACCCGATCATCGCGCTGCTGATCGCCGTGATCGTGTCGCTCTACACGCTCGGCTACGCCCGCGGCTTCAAGGGCGACCAGCTGCGCGACTTCCTGACCGAGGGCCTCGCCCCGGCCGCGACGATCCTGCTGATCATCGGCGCGGGCGGCGCGTTCAAGCAGATCCTGATCGACTCCGGGATCGGCGACTCGATCGCCAAGGGCGTCGAGTCGGCGGGGATCTCGGCGCTGTTGCTGGGGTGGCTGGTCGCGGTGCTGATCCGGCTGGCGACGGGCAGCGCCACGGTCGCGATCACGACCGCCGCCGGGATCATGGCGCCGATCGTCGCCCACGACCACAGCGTCAACGCGCCGCTGCTGGCGCTGGCGATCGGCTGCGGCTCGCTGTTCCTGTCGCACGTCAACGACGCCGGCTTCTGGCTCATCAACCAGTACTTCGGGATGTCGGTCAAGGACACGTTCAAGACCTGGTCGTTGATGGAGACGCTGATCTCCTGCGTCGGGATGGCCGGCGTCATGATCCTGTCCGTGATCGTGTGATCGTGGTGACCGAATGACCCGAGCTGTCGTCGTCGGGATCGACATCGGGACGACGTCCGCCAAGGCGGGCGCGTTCGATGCCGACGGCCACGAGACCGGCGCGAACGAGGTCGAGTACCCGCTGCTGGAGCCGCAGCCCGGGTGGGCGGTGCAGGAGCCGGGCGTCGTGGTGGACGCGGTGGTCGAGGCGACCCGCCGCGCCCTCGCCGCCGCGCGCGAGGCGGACCTGGACGTGGCGGGGCTGTCGTTCTCGACCGCGCTGCACTCGCTTGTTGGTGTGGATGGTGACGGCGCCCCGCTGACCGACCTGCTGACGTGGGCCGACCAGCGCGCGTCCGAGCAGGCCGAGCGGCTCAAGCGCGAGCGCCCGCACCTGCACGGTCAGACCGGCACGCCGCTGCACCCGATGTCGCCGCTGACCAAGTTGGTGTGGTTCCGCGAGGAGGAGCCGGAGCTGCACGCGCAGGTCGCGCGCTGGTGCGGGGTCAAGGAGCTGGTCGTGCACCGCATGACCGGCGCGTGGATCACCGAGCACTCGTCGGGCAGCGCCACCGGCCTGATGAGCGTGCAGACGCTGGAGTGGCTCGACGAGTCGCTCGAGGTCGCCGGGATCGCGCGCGAGCAGCTGTGCGAGCTGGCGCCGACCAAGCACATCATGTCGCTCTCGGCCGAGGGCGCGCGCGAGCTGGGGTGCTCCGGCGCGCTGCCGCTCGTGCTCGGCGCGGGCGACGGCCCGCTGGCCAACCTCGGCGTCGGCGCGACGTCGCCGGGCGTCGCCGCCTGCTCGATCGGGACCTCCGGCGCGCTGCGCTGCATGGTCGAGAGGCCGGTCGTCGACCCGCGCGGCCGCGTCTTCTCCTACATGTTGAGCGAGGGCCGCTGGGTCGTCGGCGGGGCCATCAACAACGGCGGCGTCGTCCTGCAGTGGGCCCAGGAGGCGCTGGCGCCCGAGCTCGGCGCCCACGAGGAGAGCAAGATGATGGAGATCGCCGCGCAGGCGCCTCCGGGCTCCGACGCGCTGATCATGCTCCCCTACCTGCTCAGCGAGCGCGCGCCGCACTGGTCGACGCTCGCGCGCGGCGCCTACGTCGGGCTGACGCGCGCGCACCGGCGCGAGCACCTCGTCCGGGCGGCGCTGGAGGGCGTCTGCCAGCAGCTCGCGCTCGTCCTCGCCTCGCTGCGCGACGCCGGCCAGGAGGTCCGCGAGATCCGCGCGACCGGCGGCTTCGCGCGCTCCGAGCTGTGGCGGCAGCTGCTGTGCGACGCGCTCGGCCAGGACGTCGGCTTCCCCGAGGGCCACCAGGGCTCGGGCTTCGGCGCGGCGCTGCTGGGGATGGAGGCGCTGGGCGTGATCGCGTCCTTCGACCGCGCCGCCGAGCTGATCGCCGTCGAGGAGACGCGCACCCCGGATCCGGCGGCGCGCGACATGTACGCCTCGATGCTGCCGGTCTTCGACGCGCTCTACGACGCGCTCGGCCCGGCGTTCGCGGCGCTGCGGGACCTGCCGCAGCCTGCAATTCCCCCTGCAGTTTGAAGGGGTTCGCCTCGCTAGCGTGACGCGGCCGCCGTGTCCGTGCGCCGCCTTCCCCATGCCGTGTTGCCCGTGTTCGTCGCGCTCTGCGCGCTGACGTTCCTGGTCACGCGCGCGCACGGCGCGTCGGAGGGCAGGCTGCGCTCGACGATCCACAGCAGCAGGGTCCGCGAGGCCGCGCTCGGCGACGCCGCCGCGCATCTCGGGCGGCTGGAGCGCGCGATGGCCAGGGAGGTCGCGATCATCGACGGCCGCCTCGCCGACGCGCAGGCCGAGCTGAACGCCTCGCAGGCGCGGCTGGGCCAGACGCAGACCGACCTGGCGTTCGAGCGCAAGCGGCTGGCGCGGCTGAAGAAGCGCCTGGCCGAGGGCCGCAGCGTCCTGACCGAGATGCTGCGCCAGCAGTACATGACCGACAAGCCCGACATCGTGTCAGTCGTCCTCGACGCGCACGGCTTCGCCGATCTCCTCGACCGCATGGAGTTCCTCCATCGTGTGGAGCGCTCGGACACCCAGATCGTCGACCTCGTCAAGGACGCCCGCAGGGACGCGACGAGCGAGACGATCAAGTTGAAGGTCCTGCAGACCAAGCGGATCGCCGAGACCGCCGCCGTGCAGCGCGAGCGCAACGCGCTCGCCGGCATGGAGGCCGCGGCGGCCGCACGCCGGGACGCGCTGGCGCAGGCCCGCGCGGCGCGCCTGGCGGCGCTGCAGGCGACGCGCTCGTCGCGCCTGTCGGCGCAGAGGACGCTGAAGAAGCTGCTGGCGGCGCGCGCGAAGGCGGCCGTCGACAAGGCCGGCCCCGGCGGCCCCTGGTCGATCCCGTGGGCGGTCGTGCAGTGCGAGTCCGGCGGCCAGAACCTGCCGCCCAACTCCGCCGGCGCGTCGGGCTACTACCAGATGATGCCCGCGACCTGGAAGGGCCTCGGCGGCTCCACCTCCGCCGCCTACAAGGCCTCCAAGGCCGAGCAGGACCGCCTCGCCGCCAAGTTGTGGAACAACGGCGCCGGCGCGTCGAACTGGGTCTGCGCCGCGCTCGTCGGCGTGATCTAGCGCCGCGGCGCTAGGGCCGGCCGTCGACGTCGACGGTCGTCCTGGTCTTGCGGCCCTTGAGCTCGGTCGCGTAGACCGACAACCTCAACTTGACGGGACGGGCGCCGGAGAGGCCGGAGGTGACCTGGCGGGCCTTCCTCCGCGTGGCGTCGGTCGGGACGATCGCGCCCTTCTTGAAGACGACCAGCACCTTGCCCGCGCCCTTGGAGGGGATCCTGATCGTGAGCTTGCCCTTGGTCAGCTTCCAGTGCTTCTTGGCCAGGCGCCTGCCGTTGGACAGGACCGAGATCGCGCCGGCCTTGGCCGGGCGGCCGCTGAGGCCCTTGGGCACCAGGATCGTGACCTGGCGGAAGTTGTCGCGGTTGGTCGGCGAGCGGCCGACGGTGATCGCGGCGGCGGGCTTGGACGTCCCGAGGCCGGAGACGTCGGCACGGACCAGCGCGCCCCTGCGGCACGCGGCGGCGTCGAGCACCGGCTGGGCGACCGCCCTCTGCTCGGCCTGGCTGAACAGCGTCGCGTCGCTGGGCGCGAACTCCGCCGAGCACAGGTCGGCGACGTTGGTGAACGGCCCGGCGTGGCCGGTGCGCGCACCGTAGAACGACAACTTGAAGTCGGTCAGCGGGACGTCCGGCAACCCGTCGAAGTCGGCCTGCAGGCGCCCGGCGTTCGGGCTGAGCCGCAGCTGGCCGTCGAGGCGCAGGTCGACGCCCGGCGCCTTCAGGAAGACGGAGGCGTACGGGAGCTCGACGCCCTCCTCGTCGGGCGCGGGCGTGCCGATGTCGCTCAGGTACACGTTGCCCCTGAGCGTGTCCTTCAACAACGGCGTGGTCGCCGTGGCGGTCCCGATCAGCGAGCCGGCCGGGCACTGCTCGGCGGCCAGCTGCGCGGGCGGGCAGAGGCCTTCCGACAGCGCGGCCGGGTTCGGCTGCATCGCGGCGGAGACCAGCACCTGCACGTGCTGCAGCGCCGAGTCGGTCGCGTTCGGGACGATCTCGGTCTCGAACGGCGGCTGCGAGTTGGCGGCCTTGACCTTCGGGTCCTCGACCGACGTGTACACCTTGGGCGCGAACCTCAGCTCGTCGCACGCGCGCGCCTGGAACGGCCCGGAGCCCGAGCCGGTCGTGCCGTCGTAGGCGGTCGCGGTGACGTCGAACGAGCGCGCGTCGCAGCCCGACGGGTTCTGCAGGAAGCCCCTGCGGTCGATCGTCAGCTTCAGCTCGCGCAGGCCGAGCGGGAAGCCCTTGAACGCCGCGGGGATGCTCGCGTTGACGTGCACGCGCCCGTCGGTCCTGCCGAGCGTGAGCAGGTTGCCGAGCGTGAAGACGCCGAGGTCGATCGGCCCGACCCTGACCGGGATGTCGAGCCAGATCCGCGCGACCGCGTTCGCGGTCCCGGTGCCGAGGTAGACGTTGCCCCTGAGCGTGATCGGCAGCGGGCCGGAGCCGGCCTGGACGGTCACGGTCCCGATCTGCGTGTTGGACGCGCAGGTGCCGGCGTTGCCGTCGGCGCCGCTGCACTGCGGGATCGCGTTGATCTTGCCGAGCAGGCCCTTGGGCAGCGCGACGTCGAGCTTGGCGGGCCGGCGCGAGTCGACCGGCCGGACGACGTCGAGGTCCATCGACGGGCTCGCCAAGGCCTTGTGGTTGTCGACGTCGCCGGAGACGGTCGGGCTCTCCCTCGGGAAGCAGCCGCCCCTCTGGTCGTCGGAGATCTGGAACTGCGTGGTCGGCGTCTGCGACGGGCCGCCGCTGTACGGCGTCGCGGTGATCGAGCCGGTGTAGGTGCCGCACGACGGCGGCGTGACCAGGACGCCGCGCGGCCCGCCGATGAACGACAGGTTGAACTTCGTGAACGGCACCTGCGGCAGGTTGTCGAACGTCGTCGTGATCTGGCCGGTGTCGTCGTCGGGATCGACGACCGCCTTGATCTTCACGGTCACGCCCGACTTCTGGCCGATGATGTACAACATGTAGGGGTTGCTCGGTTCCCGCCCGAAGTAGACGTCGCCGGGCACCGTGCCGAGCAGCGGGTTGTCGAACGCGACGTGGCCGACCAGCGACGCGGCCGGGCACTTGACGTTCGGGTCGCCCTGGCCGCCGAACTGCGCCGACGAGCAGAGCTGCAGCGTCGGGGCGATCGACGGGTTGAACGACGTCCCGGCCGGGAGCCGCACGACCGCCTTCTTGACGTGGGAGACCGCGCGGCCGTTGACATCCTCGGGCTGGGTCAGCCCGATCGAGTGCGGCGTGATCGTGTCCGGCGTCGGCTGGTCGATGCCGATCTGCATGCCGGGCTGGAACGGCTCGCCGCCGCAGTCGGTCGGCGTGAACGCGCCGGTCGCGGTGACGGGCCTGGACGACGCGTAGGAGTCCGCGGTGACCTTCGTCGTCGCGGTCGCGCAGGTGGTCGGGTTGACCATGAAGTTCCTGCCGTTGGTCAGCGCGCCGTCGAGCGTGAGCGACAGCGAGTCGATCTCGATCGGCAGCCCGGCCTGCGTCCTGGGCAGGTTGTTGATGATCGTCTGCAGCCCGTAGTCGGACTCGTCGCGGACGCGGATCCTGACGTCGATGTAGATCTTCCCGAGCAGCCCGAGGACCGGGCGCAGGACGAGGCCGAGCTGCGCCGGCGCGCCGGCCGGCGGCTGGACGTTGTAGACCGTGCCGGGCACGCTGAGCGGGAGGCCGAGCGCGGTGACGTTGGTGGTGGTGGTGCCGACCTGCGAGTCGGCCGGGCACGCGTCGGCGTTGAGCTGGGCCTCCGTGCACTGCGTGGTCGACATCGGGTTGCCGAGCAACCCGGTCGGCAGGTCCACCGTCAGGTCCTTGAGGTGGTCGGACGGGTTGGCGACGTTGAAGCTGAGGTTGAAGTTCGAGTGCGCGCCCGCACGCGGGTCGTCGGGCGCGGCCCTCACCCCCGTGATCCCGATGGCCTGCGCCTGCCCGGCGGCGCCCAGCAGCACCGCGATCACCACGAGCGCCGCCGTCAAGGCACGCCGCGACACCCTCTGACCCGTTTCCCCTACCAGCACGTTTTCCGGAGTACCCGAGCCCTCCGGCACGAAACGCGCGCGTTCACAGAACTCTCATGCACCACTTCGATGCTGGGAACCGGCTGTGAACACCCCAGAAGCGCACGACCGCTGATCGATCATGCAGTGCCGGTCTTCGGGACCCCTCAGCGTGGAGGGGTCCCTGACCGGGTGGTTCAGTCGACGAAGAGGTCCGCCTGAAGCTCGGCGTCGTCGCCGCCGTAGGAGTAGGCGGACAGGTCGGTGATGCCCGCTTCGGCGAGGACGTCCTCGACCAGCGCGAGGTTGGCCGTGTACTCCCGCGAATCGCGGGTCAGGATCACGTAGGCCGCGTCGGCGACGATCTCGGGCTTGCGGGACTTCGCCATCGCGGCGTCGCCGCCGAGCAGGTTCTGGACCGCCGCGGTCGCTACCAGCGTCTTGGGCCAGAGCGCGTTGAAGGCGACGCCGTCGGCGCGGAACTCCTCGGCCATGCCGAGCGTGCAGAGCGACATCCCGTACTTGGCGATCGTGTAGCCGATGTGGCCACCGAGCCAGCGCGGCTGCAGCGAGATCGGCGGCGACAGCGTCAGCACGTGGCCGTTGTCGGACTTCTTCAGATGCGGGATGCACGCCTTGCTGACGGAGTACGTGCCACGCGTGTTGATGCTCTGCATCAGGTCGTAGCGCTTCATGTCCATGGCCTCGGTGCCGGACAGGTTGATCGCGCTGGCGTTGTTGATGCAGATGTCGATGCCGCCGAACTTCTCGACGGTCGCGGCGACGGCGTCGGCGACGCTCTGGTCGTCGCGGATGTCGCCCACGATCGGCAGCGCCTGGCCGCCGGCCTTCTCGATCTCCTCGGCCGCGGTGTACACCGTGCCTTCGAGCTTGGGGTGCGGCTCCGCGGTCTTGGCGATCAGCGCGACGTTCGCGCCGTCGCGCGCGGCGCGCACGGCAATTGCGAGTCCGATGCCTCGAGAGGCACCGGAGATGAACAGGGTCTTGCCTGCGAGGTTCCGGGACACGAAGCGGATCCTAAACGGACGCGCAATTCGCGCGATCCAGGACCTGGATGTACCAGTTGCTCACCGAAAACTTCTAGAAACTCGCGTAAGCACCTGCCAGTTGGCGCGTTGCAGCGAAAGAAACGTCGCACGGTTCGCAATTCTGAGCGATGATTCACGAAGTAACATTCCCACACCTCAGAGGAAGCACATGCCTTCAATCACGAGCGTCGACGATCAGCGGTACGTCAAGGCGCTGTCGCATCCCCTCCGCGTCCGGATCCTCGGGATCCTGGAAGAGCAGCCCGCGAGCCCGGTCGAGCTCAGCCAGGTGCTCGACGCGACCCTCGGCACGATCTCCTACCACGTGCGCCAGCTGAACGAGCTCGGTCTGCTCGAGCTGGTTCGCGAGACGCCGCGCCGCGGTGCGATCGAGCATCACTACCGGGCCAAGCCGCGGCCGAAGTCTGGGGGCGCGACCTGGGACTCGGTCTCGGTGATCGCCAAGCAGGCCGTCATCGGCGCGGAGCTCGCCCAGACCACCGAGGTCGCGACCCGTGCAGCCGGCGTCGGCGGCTTCGACGGCGACCACGCGCGCCTGGAGCGCCTGCGCCTCTCGCTCGACGCCAAGGGCGCCGAGCAGCTCTCGAAGGCCGTCGCCAAGCTCGTCGACGAGGCCCACAAGATCCAGGAGTCCTCGACCAGGCGCTCCGGCGCCAACGGCAGCCGCACCGAGACCGCGCTGGTCGCGATGCTCTTCGACGCCGTCGGCGCGCCCGATCCCTCGGCCGGCCGCCCCGAGCCGACGCAGAAGCCGCGCAAGCCGCGCAAGCGCAGCTGACGGAACGTCAACCGTAGGACCTGTCACATCGCAGGCTCCCCGGGAGGCCAGTTCTTCCGGGGAGCCTGGGAATGCGGTCACAAGATCGGGGTCGGGCCGTCCTAAGAGGCATGGCCACCCGACGTGACGATCGCTGCGGCGCGCGCTTCCGGCGCGCGTACCAGGACGCCGCCGAGCCCCATGTTCCTGAGACCTCGGAGCTCGGCCTGACCTCGCTCGGCGAGGCGTTCATCGACGCCCTGCGCGACGACGAGCGTTTCCGCGACGTGCTCGCGGACCCCTTCGACGAACCGCAGGCGGGCGCCGCCTGAGCCTGCGCTAGCTGGAGAAGACGACCGTGGTGGACCCGTGCCGCAGCACGCGGTCCTCGCAGTGCCAGGCGACGGCGCGAGCCAGGACGGCGCGTTCGATGTCGGCACCGCGGCGGGCCATCGCGGCCGCGTCGTCGCGGTGCGTGACGCGGATGACGTCCTGCTCGATGATCGGGCCGGCGTCGAGCTCCTCGGTCACGTAGTGCGCGGTCGCGCCGATCAGCTTCACGCCGCGCGCCTTCGCGCGCTCGTACGGGCCGGCGCCCGCGAACGCCGGGAGGAACGAGTGGTGGATGTTGATCACCGGTGCAGCGACCCGATCGAGGAAGTCGCCGGACAGGATCTGCATGTAGCGCGCGAGGACCACGAGGTCCGGGCGCACGCCGCCCAGCAGCTCCAGCAGCGCCGCCTCCGACCCCGCCTTGCCGCCGCCCTCCTCGGTGACCGGCACGTGGTGGTAGGCGATCCCGAGCCCCTCGACGTCGCCGCGCAGGTCCTCGTGGTTGGACGCGACGAGCACGACGTCGGCCTGCAGCTCGCTGCGCCGCCAGCGCCACAGCAGCTCCTGCAGCGCGTGGTCGTACTTGGACACCAGGATCGCCACGCGCTTGCGCGCGCCGACGTCCCACAGCGACCACTGCATGACGAACGGCTCCGCCACGCCCCTGCCGAAGGCGACGCGCAGCGCATCCGGGTCGACGCCCGGCGGCAGCGTGAACTCCATCCGCAGGAAGAACTCGCCGCCACTCGGATCGGTCGAGTGCTGGTCGGCGTGCAGGATGTTCGCGCCCGCCTCCAGCAGGAAGCGCGAGACCGCGGCGACGATCCCCGGCCGGTCCGGGCAGGAGACCAGCAGGCGCATCGTGGTCGGGACGGTCGCGGCAGCCATGGCGTGGCGGCGGATCGTAAGCGGGAACCCACGTCCCGCCTAGGTGCGCGTCCTGCCAGGAGGCAGGAACGGTCGCGCGCGCTCCAAGGAACACCTATGATCCTTCGACCATGCCCGAGATCTCCCCTGCCCTGTACCGCGCCGGAGAGGGCGAGCCGCTCGTCCTGATCCACGGCTTCACGGCGACCTGGCGCTGCTGGCTGCCGGTGCTCGGCGAGCTGGTCCCGCGCTTCGAGGTGATCGCCCCGACGCTGCACGGCCACGACGGCGGCGAGCCGCTGCCGGAGTCCGACACGCCGCACTCGATCGGCCGCGCCGCCGACCTGCTCGAGGGGCACCTCGACAGCCTCGGCGTCGGGACCGCGCACCTCGCGGGCAACTCGATGGGCGGCGCGCTGGCGCTGGAGCTGGCCAAGCGCGGCCGCGCGCGCAGCGTCGTCGGGATCTCGCCCGCCGGCGGGATCGCGCCCGACGACAGGGCCGCGGTCGAGCGCGTCATCAAGGTCTTCTCGCGGATGCAGGCGACGACCAAGAGGTCGCTGCCGTTCCTCCCCAGGGTCCTGGCCCGCCCGGGCCTGCGCCGCGTCGCGTTCCGCGACGTCATGACGCGCGGCCACCAGGTCCCGGCCGCCGAGGCGCTGCAGATGGCGCGCTCGTCGGTCGCGTGCTCGATCGTCGACGACGTCTACCAGGTGCTGCGCGAGGGCAAGTCGCCGGTCCTCGACCTCGACAGGATCGACGTCCCGGTCCTGGTCACTTGGGGGTCGAAGGACCGGATCCTGCCGATCGGCTCGCACTCCCCGCGCCTGCGCGCGGAGATCCCGGGGCTCGAGTTCCGGATCCACCCCGGGATCGGCCACACGCCGATGTGGGATGACCCGGGCTTGATCGCCAGCACCATCGGCGACTTCGCCGCCGCCGCGCAGGCGCGCCTGGACCGCGCGCCCGCGCCCGCCGCGGCCTAGGCCCGGCTCGTCGCCGGAGCGGCGGTGCGCACCGCGCGCCGCCGCCTGCGCTCGCGCGGCTGCGGCGTGCCGTCCGGACCATCCGCGACCCGCGCGAGGCCCGTGGAGATCCCCAGGATGAACAGGCCGCAGAACACCAACATGAGGATCGCGCTCGGCGTCCACAGCCAGCCGGGCACGTAGTCCTTGCGCTCGGTCTGCATCGCCTGGACGTCGCTGACGAACGCGGCGTGGAAGTGCGCAGGCCGGACGACGCCCGGCGTCGGGATCGACGGCTCGCGCGGCAGGTGCAGCGGCAGCGCCACGAACGTGCGGCCGGACTGCAGGCGCAGGTTGGTCTTGAAGTCGCCGTAGAGCGGGACCGGGCCGTCGGTCCGGAAGACGCCGGGCGCGATCTCGTCGAGGTGGCGCGAGACGCGCTTGCCGCCCTGCCACGCCAGCACCTGGCGCATCTCGGCCCGGCGCGCCAGCGCGGCGTCGGAGAAGCGGACCGTCACGTAGGCCTCGCGGTCGGCGGCGCCCGTGTGCCCGGCGACCGGCGTCAGCGTCACGTCGGCGCCCAGCCCCGCGGGGTTGTGCACCCACAACGCGTTGGCGCCGAGCGCGACCAGGACCGCCGCCGCGCCGATCCCGACGCGGCGCCGGACCGCCTGCGCGGGCAGCTCGCGGCGCAGGCCCGAGCCGAGCAAGGCCCCCAACAACCCGCCGGCGACGCCGGCCAGGACCGCGGTCGGCAGCCCCTCGGCCAGCAGCGACGGCGTCCACGGCACCGGCGCCCAGACGTGCGTCCACGCGTACTGCGCCGCGAAGCCGACCGTCCCGCAGATCAGCCCCGCGAACGCGCCGAAGCGCAGCGCGCGCGTCCCGCCGCCCTCGGGCTTGACGACCAGCGCCAGCGCCTCGACGCACGCGGCCTCGACCACGAACAGCGGCATCGACGGGACGCTGCGGCCCAGGACCCAGACCGCGACCTCGACCGCGCCGCGGATCAGCAGGTACACCAACAACACCCGCAGCGCGCCGCCGCGACCCAGGACGGTCCGGCCGGTCGTCAGCGCCAGGCCGCCCGCGAGCGCGAGCAGCAGCGGGTGCCAGACGACGCGGTACTGCGGGACGCCCCAGTCGAACTCGGTCGCCCAGAACGCGATCGCGAACAGCAGCGCGGCGGGCAGCAGCGTCCGGACGATCTGCTCGGCCAGCGAGAGCGTGCGCGGGCCGTGCTCGGGCGCGCCGGCCACTTCGCTGTCCGCACGGCGCGCGCGGCGCGCCTCCAGCGCCAGCACGGCCAGCACCGGGACCGACAGGATCGCGCCGTTGATCATCACCAGGTGCGTCGGCCCCCAGAGCGTCACGTCCTGGCCGAACATCCGGTGCCAGAAGTCGTCGAGCGGGAAGCCGGTCAGCGCGAACGCGCCGCAGGTGATCAGCAGCGCGCCGCCGACCGGCACGGTCAGGCCCGAGCCGCCGGGCACCCTCAGCGCCACCGGCGACGGCCGCTCGGCGCCCTCGTGCAGCGCGCACGCCACGAGCCCCGCGGCGAAGACGCCGTACAGCGCGAGCAGGATGAAGTAGTGCGCGGGGTTCGCGAGCGGTCCGGGATCGCGACCGGTGTCGATGTGCAGCGAGATGTCCCAGAACACGCCGAACGCGCCGGAGCCGAGCGCGAGCGTCGCGATCAGGAACGGCAGCGCCGCCCACGGCTCCATGCCGAGCGCGCGGCCGGTCGTCGCGCCCACGCGCGACAGGAGGTCCGAGCGCCCCGAGCGGTGGCGCATGATCAGCGTCAGGAGGACCGCCGTCGTGATCGAGGCGAACAGCGAGGCGATCAGGATCTGCTGGAGCGGTGCGCCCGCGGCGGGCGTGTCGGCTGCGGCTTGGAGCATGATGCGCGGCAATGTACACGACTGTACGTACAGCCGTGTACATACACTATCCGGACCGATGCCCCGCATGTCCGCCCAAGAGCGCCGGGACCAGCTGCTCGACGTCCTCTCGCAGATCGTCCTGGCCGAGGGCTACGGCGCGGTGTCGATCGACCGCGTCTCCCGCGACGCCCAGATCGCGCGGACGGTCATCTACTCGCACTTCGGCAACCTCGAGGGGATGCTGCACGCGCTGATCGAGCGCACCGAGCAGCGCGCGGTCGGCCAGATCCGCAAGGTCATCCCCGACATCGACTTCGAGGAGGACCCGGACACGGTCCTGATCGAGGCGGTCCGGACGTTCCTGACGCTCGTCGTCGCCGAGCCCGACACGTGGCGGCTGGCGCTGTTCCCCGTCGAGGGCGCGCCGCCCGAGCTGCGCGCGACGCTCGCGCGCGTCCGGACCGGGCTCGTCGGCCTGCTGCAGCCGGTCGCCGAGCAGGGCATCGCCCGCCGCGGCGGCCCGCAGGGCCTCGACCCCGAGCTCTTCTCCCGCCTGCTCGTCGCCTTCGGCGAGGAAGGCGCCAAGCTGGTGCTCAGCGACCCGACCAAGTACGCGCCGGACCGCCTCGCTGACTTCACCGCCACGATCATGGGCGCGGTCCGGCGCGGTTGAGGGTACGGTGGCGTTCATGAAGAAGCTGAAGGGGCAGGTCGTCCTGATCACCGGCGGCGCGCGGGGGGTCGGTGCGGAGACCGCGCGGCGCCTGGTCGGCAAGGGCGCGAAGGTCGTCCTGGTCGACCTCGACCGCGAGCCGCTGGCCGCGCTGGAGGCCGAGCTCGGCGCCGGCAACGCGACGTCGATCGTCGGCAACGTGACCAAGTTGGAGGACATGGAGGCCGCGGTCGCCCACGGCGTCTCGGTCTTCGGCGGCCTCGACGTCGTGGTGGCCAACGCGGGCATCGCGTCCTACGGCTCGGTCCTCGCGGTCGACCCGGCGACGTTCCGCCAGGTCGTCGACGTCAACATCAACGGCGTCTTCCACACCGTCCGCGCCGCGCTGCCCGCGCTGATCGAACGCAAGGGCTATGTGTTGGTCGTCTCCTCGCTGGCCGCCTACGCCGCCGCGCCCGGGCTCGTCGCCTACAACGCCTCCAAGGCCGGCGCCGAGCACTTCGCCAACGCGCTGCGCCCCGAGGTCGCCTACCTCGGCGTCAAGGTCGGCAGCGCGCACATGTCGTGGATCGACACGCCGCTGGTCCAGGACGCCAAGAGGGACCTGACCGCGTTCCAGAAGATGTTGGACACCCTGCCCGGCCCGCTCGGCGGCACGACCTCGGTCGAGGCCTGCGCCGACGCGTTCGCGACCGGCATCGAGCGGCGCGCCCGCCGGATCAGCGTGCCGAAGTGGGTCAACGCGATCCGCTGGCTGAAGCCCGCGCTGACCACGAAGATCGGTGAGATGGAGACGGTCCGGCGCGCGCCGTCGATCGTGCCGCTGATGGACCAGGAGGTCCTGGCGATGGGCCGCTCGATGTCCGCGCGCACCGCCGCGCTGGAGGACAGCGAGCAGCCCGTCACGACCGGGGCGTGACACGGGTCGCCGAGGCGCCGTGACGTCTGTCACGCGCGCCTCGGGAGGTGGCCGCATGGCCGCCCGAACGCAGGTCGGGCAATGTTCTGGCCATGGCGCTCACCACGACCACGACACCCGACGCCGCCGCGGCGCGCACCGCCGCGTCCGGCGCCGGGATCCAGCTGCAGGGGCTGGTCAAGACGTTCAGCACGCCGAACGGACCGGTCCGCGCCGTCCGCGGCGTGGACATCGCGATCACACCGGGCGAGACCGTCGCGCTGCTCGGCCCCAACGGGGCCGGGAAGTCGACGACGATCGACATGCTGCTCGGCCTCGCGCGGCCCGACAGGGGCAGCGTCTCGCTCTTCGGCGGCGCGCCGGAGGAGGCGGTCCAGAGCGGTCGCGTCGGCGCGATGCTCCAGACCGGCTCGCTCCTGCGCTTCCTGACCGTTCGCGAGCTCATCGCGATGATGGCCTCGCTGTACCCCAACCCGATGGACGTCGACGAGGTCGTGGCGCTGTGCGGCCTGCAGGCCGCCGCCGACCAGCGGACCGAGAAGCTCTCCGGCGGCCAGGCCCAGCGCGTGCGCTTCGCCTGCGCACTGGTCAGCAACCCGGAGCTGCTGGTGCTCGACGAGCCGACGGTCGCGATGGACGTCGAGGGCCGCCACGCCTTCTGGGCGACGATGCGCGCGTTCGCGTCGCAGGGCACGACGATCGTGTTCGCCACGCACTACCTCGAGGAGGCCGACGACTTCGCCGACCGCGCGGTCCTGATGGCCCACGGGCGCGTCGTCGCCGACGGGCCGACGACCGAGATCAAGGCGCGCGTCGGCCTGCGCACGATCCGGGCGACGCTGCCCGGCGTCGAGACCGACGTGCTCGCCGCGCTGCCGGGCGTGACGAACGTCGAGCGCCGCGGCGAGGCAATCACGCTGCGCTGCACCGATTCGGACCGCGCGCTGCGGACGCTGCTCAACACCTATGACAACGCGAGCGACGTCGAGGTCGCGGGCGCCGGGCTGGAAGAGGCGTTCCTGGAGCTGACCGGCGGCGAGGACGACGAGACCAACATCACGATCGGCGAGGCGTAGAACATCATGAGCACCTGGACCTACACGCGCTTCGAGCTGCTGCGGGCGCTGCGCAACAAGCGCTTCTTCTTCTTCTCGCTCGGCTTCCCGCTGATCTTGTACATCTTGACCGCGGCGCCCAACCGCGGCGAGCACAACCTGCAGGACACGGGCCTCAGCGCGCCGCTGTACTTCATGGTGTCGATGGCCTCGTGGGGCACGATGACCGCGATGCTCTCGACCGGCGCCCGGATCGCCGGCGAGCGCGAGGCGGGCTGGAACCGCCAGCTGCGCATCAGCCCGCTGCGGCCGTTCGCCTACATGCGCGCGAAGATCACGATCTCCTACCTGATGGCGGGGCTGACGATCGTCCTGCTCTACGTCGCGGGCGCGATCCTCGGCGTGCGGCTGCCGGCCGACCAGTGGCTGGAGATGACCGGCCTGATGATCGTCGGGCTGATCCCGTTCGCCGCCGCCGGCGTCCTGCTCGGCCACAAGCTGACGACCGACTCGATCGGCCCCGCGCTCGGCGGCGGGACCGCGCTGCTGGCGCTCGTCTCGGGCACGTGGTTCCCGGTCGGCGACTCCGGCGTCGTGCACGACATCGCGGTCAACCTGCCGTCCTACTACCTCGTGCAGGCCAACCGCGTGGCGCTCGGCGGCTCGGCCTGGGACGCGCGCGGCTGGATCGTCGTGGCGGTCTGGAGCGCGATCCTGATCGTGCTCGCGGCCAGGGCCTACCGGGCCGACACCGGCAGAGCGTGATCAATCGCATGTAGCAATTGACGCGCGCTGTGTGGGAGCATCGGTCACACGATGACCGCCACCGCGCCCACCAGCCGCCGTGCGCAGATCGTCACCGCGGCCCGTCGACTGCTCGAAGCCGACGGGCCCGAGGCGCTCTCGATGCGCAACGTCGCGGCCGAGATCGGCATCCGCGCGCCGTCGCTCTACGAGCACGTCGCCGACAAGCGTGCGCTGGAGAGCGCGATCATCGCGGCCGGCCTGCAGGAGCAGGGCATGGCCCTGCGCGAGGCGGTCGCGACGCCGGAGGGCCAGGCCGATCCGCTGACCACGATCGCGATGGCGTGGAGCCGCTGGGCCCACGAGCACACCCACCTGTACAACCTGATCTACGCCCGCGACCTGGACCGCAGCGACCCGGCGGTCGCCGAGGCCGAGCTGTACGCGGGCACGCCGCTGCGCGAGCTGTGCGGCGGCGACCTCGTCACCGCGCGCTGCATCTGGGCCTTCGCACACGGGATGGTCAACCTCGAGCTGATCGACCGCTTCCCGCCGAACACCGACGTCGAGGCCCTCTGGGTCCGGGGCCTCGACGCCCTGCGTCCGCTGCTTCCGGCCTAGCGGCTAGAGGACCTTCTCCAGGAACGACTGCGTGCGCGTCTCCCTCGGCGCGCCGAGCACGTCGGCGGGCTTGCCGCGCTCGACGATCACGCCGCCGTCCATGAAGACGAGCGTGTCCCCCACCTCGCGCGCGAAGCCCATCTCGTGCGTGACCACCAACATGGTCATGCCCGACTGCGCGAGCTCGCGCATGACCGCGAGCACGTCGCCGACGAGCTCCGGGTCCAGCGCCGAGGTCGGCTCGTCGAACAACATCAACTTGGGCTGCATCGCCAGCGCGCGGGCGATCGCCACGCGCTGCTGCTGGCCGCCCGACAGCTGCGCCGGGTAGCTCTTCAGCTTGTCGGCCAGGCCGACGCGCTCCAGCAGGACCTCGGCGCGCTCGCGCGCCTCGGACTTCGCGACGCCCTTCACGCGGACCGGCGCCTCCATGACGTTGTCGATCGCCGTCATGTGGCCGAACAGGTTGAAGTGCTGGAACACCATCCCGATCTCGGCCCGCTTCTTGGCGACCTCGGACTCGCGCAGCTCGTGGATCTTGTCCCCGGCCTCGCGGTAGCCGACCAGCTCGCCGTCGACCCACAGCCGCCCGGCCTGGATCTTCTCCAGGTGGTTGATGCAGCGCAGGAACGTCGACTTGCCCGACCCGGACGGGCCGATGACGCACAGCACCTCGCCCGGGTCGACGGTCAGCGAGACGCCCTTGAGGACCTCGGTCCTGCCGAAGGACTTGTGGACCTCCTCGGCCCGGACCATCGGGTTCTTCGTGGGATCGCTCATCGCTTTCATACCCCTCGCGGCTCGCCGCCGCGGTTCGCGAGCGCCATGAACCTCGCACGCACTCCCAGCTGCTCGGCGCGCGAGCGGCCGCGGCCGAAGCGCCTCTCCAGGAAGTACTGGCCGATCGAGAGGATCGTGGTGCCCAGCAGGTACCAGAAGCTCGCGACGATCAGCAGCGGGATCGTCTTGTAGTTCTGCGCGTAGATCAGCTGGACGGCGTAGAGCAGCTCGGTGACCGCGATCGCCGACGCCAGCGACGTCGTCTTCAGCATCGAGATGATCTCGTTGCCGGTCGGCGGGACGATCACGCGCATCGCCTGCGGGAGCACGATCCGGCGCATCGTCTGGGTGCGCGTCATGCCGAGCGCCTGCGCGGCCTCGGCCTGGCCCTCGTCGACCGAGAGGATCCCGGCGCGCACGATCTCCGACATGTAGGCCGCCTCGTTGAGGCCGAGCCCGAGGATCGCCGCGGTGAACGGCTTGATCAGGTCGTTGGCGTCGAGGTGCACGAACGGCAGGCCGAACGTGATCTGCGGGTAGACGGCGGCGATGAAGTTCCAGAACAGCAGCTGGACCAGGACCGGCGTGCCGCGGAAGATCCAGATGTAGAAGAAGCTCGAGCCCGACACCATCGGGTTCGGGGACAGGCGCATGACCGCCAGCAGCACCCCGCCGAGGATGCCGATGACCATCGCGATGACGGTCAGCTCGAGCGTCGTGACGATGCCGCGCAGCACGCGGGCGTCGAAGAGGTAGTCGCCGACGACGTCCCACTCGAAGCGGGGGTTGGTGATGACGGACCTGGCGAGGAGGAAGGCGATCACCGCGACGACGAGCGCGGCGACCCAGCGGCCGGGGTGCCGGACCGGGACCGCCTCGATGGCGCCGGGGGTGACGCCGCCGGCCGGCTCCGGGGAGCCGGCCGGCTGCTGCGTCGTGGACATCAGGCGGCTACGAGGTCGCCCCGTTGATCACGGGGTCGGTGATCGCGCCGTCCGCGATGCCCCACCTCGTGAGGATCTGCTTGTACTGGCCGTTGGAGATCAGCTCCTTGACGGCCTTCAGGACGGGATCGGCGAGGCCCGAGTTCTTCGGGATCGCGATGCCGTAGGGCGCGGTGCCGTAGGGCGTGCCGACGGTCTTGAACTGGCCGTTGGACTGCTTGACCTGGTAGTCGGCGACCGGCGAGTCGGCCATGCCGAGCTGCGCGCGGCCCGAGGAGATCGCCAGGTTGGCGCCGTTCTGGTCCGGGAACGTCGAGACCTTGACGTCGCCCTTGCCGGCGGACTTGCACTTCCTGCCCTGGGCGGTGGCGTCGTCGCCCTGGGTCGTGCCCTTCTCGACCGCGACGGTCTTGCCGCAGAGGTCGGCGAGGCCGGTGACGTCGGTGCCACCGGAGGCCTTCGTGTAGAAGGACGTGCCGGCCGAGAAGTACGTGACGAAGTCGACGGTCCTCTCGCGCTCCTTGGTGTCCGTGAAGGACGACATGCCGAGGTCGAACTTGCCGGCAGCAAGGCCCGGGATGATCCCGTCGAAGCCGGCGTTCTGGACCCTGACCCTGAGGCCGAGCTCCCTGCCGATCGCCTGAGCAAGATCGGCGTCCATGCCCTGGACGGTCCTGCCGTCGCTGCCGAAGAACTCGTTCGGCGCATAAGACGCGTCGGCGGCGACGGTGAGCGTGCCCTTGGACTTGATCTTGTCCGGGACGGCGATGCTGGTGGACGGCGTCGTCGACGCGGTCGTGGACGCGGCCGCGGGCGTGGACGACGACGTGCTGCTGTCGTCGTTGGACCCGCAGGCGGCGAGACCGGAGGCGGCGATCGCCGTGGTCGAGAGGATGGCGGCGAACCGCAGATGCTTCTTCATGAGGATGCGTTCTTATCACTTCGGCGTGAAGTCGCCGTTGAGCGATACGTCCTACATGTCGGTCTGCTACATGGGGAACGCGCCCGACGGGGTGACGCAGAGCAGCCACGTCGTGCCATCCGACCACTCCCAGTTGCGGACCACGCCGCCGATCGAGTGGCACTGGTCGACCAGCCGCTGGGCCCTGGCGCGGGCGGCGGCCTCGCGGCGGCGCTCGGCGGCGGCCTGGCGCTCGCGGCGCTGCGCGACGCGGCGGTCGACCTTGCGCCGCTCGGCCGCGCGCAGCGACGCGCAGCGGGCGCGGGAGATCGTCCTGATCGTGCCGTGGCGCGTGAAGCTGTGGTCATCGTCGTCGCTTGCGGTGACGACGTAGCGGTAGGCGCCGCCGCCGGCCCTGCAGGTCCAGGTGAAGCTCAGCGCGTGGCTGGCCGAGCCGTCCCAGCGCAGGTTCTGGACCTGCTTGCGGCCGCCGCGCGTGAGCTGGATCCGGACGTAGGCCCACGGCGTGGTGGTGATCCGCAGCTCGCTGTGGCCCGGGTGCCTGCTGTTGGCGACCGGGAACGACTTCGCCCGGACCGCGAGCCTCTTGACGTCCGGGCCGGCGATCTTGAAGGCGATCGGCGCCGTCCTGGCCGTCTCGCCGTCGGAGCGCCTGCGCTGCACCGACCAGCGGTAGCCGCCGGGCGGCAGCGGCTGCGTGACCCTGACCGTGGTCCTGCCGGCGGCGGTCCTGTAGGTCGCGGCGCCGGGCAGGCGCTCGTAGCCCTTGCGGGAAGCGGCCGCCGGGGTCTTGAGCTGCTGGCCGCCGGTGCTCGGCGTCCCGTCGTCCGTGGGGACCCACGCGCCGTCGCTGCCGACGACGAACAGCGTCGCCCCGTCGCGGTCGGAGAGCACGAGGTCGTCGCTGAACCCGGCGCCGGCCGACCACGCGAACGACGGGCGGCGCTCGCCGATCATGCCCTTCGGCGTGTTCTCGCCGATCGCCGGGACCGGGACCGCCAGCTCGCTGATCGGCGCGCGGGCGGTGGCGTAGACGTCCCTGTCGTGGAAGAGGTAGGCGCAGACGACGTAGTTCGGGGAGCGCTCCGGGTCGACGGCGATCGTGCGCGAGAACGGGCCGCCGACGCCGAAGCCGTCGACCCCGAACTCCGGCGGCGGGCACGTCGTCCCGGCGAGGGACTCCATCGAGACGTAGTCGGAGGCCTCGGTGAAGCCGGTGATCGTCGCGGTGCGCCTGCCGGCGCCGAGCAGGTACGGCGAGCCGTCCATGTTGATGGACAACGCCGTGGCGCTGCGGCGGGCGTCGAACTCCACGCTGGTCGCCAGCTCGGCTGAGCTCGTGCTCTTGCCCAGCCACGCGCAGATCCGGTAGTGGCCGGCGGCCGGCGGCGTGTAGGTGTAGGACTCGGAGTAGTTCCCCGCCTTGATCGAGCGGCCGCTGTAGTCCAGGGACGAGTCCGCCGCCGTGACGCTGTAGTGCGCGGGGCAGGGGCCGCCGGCGATCTGCGCCGCGTAGAGCGTGCGGTCGAGCTCGGCGGCTCCGGAGATCGTGACCGGGAGGGAGGCGTCCTCGTGCGGGTCGGCGCCGATGCCGATCGCCATCGTCTCGTGCGGGCCGCGCACGGTGAAGGCCAGGGCCGCGGAGCCGTTGGGCGGGTCGTTCACGCGGTCGGAGACGTAGGCGCAGACCGTGTAGCTGTTGGCGGCGCCGGTCTGGAAGTTGTAGGACGTCCTGTAGGCGCCGGGGCCGACGGTCGTCGCGCCGTAGGTCAGGGTCTGGCCGTCGGTGTTGCCGGCGTAGGTGGCCGCGCATGAACTCGGCGTGATCCACGCGCGGAGCTTGCGCGTCGCCTCGCTGGTGCCGGACATCGTGATCGTCGACCACTGGTCGACCGTCGGGTCGGCGCTGATCGCGACGTTCACGGTCGCCGTCGCCCTGCGCACGGTGAACGTCGTCTGCCCGACGGCGCTCGGCGCCGCGGTCGTCGAGTTCGCGAGGTAGACGCAGATCGTCCACGTGCCCGCGTTTGGCGGGGTGAACTGCGTGCTGTCGCTGAACGCGCCCGACACGTAGTGCGCGTAGGTGAAGTCGTAGCCGCCGGCGTTGCCGTCGACCGTCGCGGCGCAGAAGCCCGCCTGCGTCCCCACCGCCCACCAGTCGGTCCCGGAGTCCGCGCTGCCCGAGACCGTGATCGACACCGCCCCACCCTCGGTCGGGTCGCCGCTGTTCATGCTGACGCCGATGCTCCCAGCAGCGCTGGCACGCTGCGGCTGGGCGAGCGCGAGGGTCAGCGCCATCAGGACGAGGGCAGCCAGGAGCGTGGGGAGCGAGCGTCCGTGCTTCATCGGCCGAAGAGCGTAAGGGTTCCTTCAGCGAAGTGGAACAGGACTGTCCGACCGGTGAGGGCCGTGGACGCATGCCCTACTCAGAAGCAGAGAGGTGAACCGATGATCGCGCCGACCGAGCCCACGCCAGGGCCGCGCCCGCTCCCCTGGCTCTACATGTCCGACACGCCGTTTAGCCTCACTCACATGATCGAACATATGTTCGTATTTGTCTTTCAGAACCACTTCAGCTCCGTTGACGGACGTTGCCGTTCTGCCGGAGCCAAGGGAAGGGTGCGTCTCGATGGAGCAGTTGACTTTGGTGAGCCTCTTCGCAGGAGCGGGCGGCTTGGACGCCGGCCTCGAGCGGGCCGGGTTCGAAACGAGACTTGCGATCGACAACGACGTCGACGCTGTCGCGACCCTCAAGGCGACGCAAGCAGCACGAGTCCCGATTGAGCGGTCGGATCGGCACTACCTCGAGGGCGCGACGATCGCTCGAGCAGACCTGACGAAGCTCACCAAGGGCGACCTGAAGACTCTCTGGGGCTCGGACAAGGCGCCTTCCCTGCTCGCCGGAGGGCCTCCGTGCCAGAGCTTCAGCAGCGCTGGCAAGCAACAGGGCATCGCAGACGCCAGAGGTCTGCTCTTCCGCGACTTCGTGCGAACCGCGCGGGCCTTGAAGCCGGCCTTCGTGCTATTCGAGAACGTTCAAGGTCTTGTCACAGCACGTGACTCCGACGGACAGATCGGCGGCGTGCTCCGTTTGGTTCAAGACGAGTTCGAGAGTGCCGGTTACGCGTGCAGCTTCGCGCTTGCGAACGCGGCCGACTACGGCGCCCCTCAGAAGCGAGTTCGGCTGGTGATGCTTGGGACACGGCGTCATCGACTGCCCTCGATGCCGCCCGCTGCAACGCACACGAAGAACCCGCTCGACGTGGGCAGCCTGCTGATGCCGTGGGTACCCATCAAAGACGCACTGGCAGGTCTGCCAGAAAGCGAAGGGGATGCGGTCTGGGCCTCCTCGCAGATGCAGGAGAAACTCGCCGAGGTCCAGGCGGGGAGCGGTATCCGAGTCGGAGGGCAGGTGATGAACAACCGGCCGAGCGGACAGTGGGGCTACCGACAGGACGGCTTCATCGCCGCCTGGGATCAACCATCGCGCACGATCCGCGCCGCGTCGACCCCAGACTGGCTCAAGATGGACGACGGCACGCACAGACGTCTCACCTGGCAGGAGTGTGCACGCCTCCAGGGCTTCCCAGACGGTTGGGCCTTCAGCGGTTCGCTGACGAGCCGCTTCCGGCAGATCGGCAACGCCGTTCCGTTCGAACTGGCACACGCACTCGGCCGCGAAGCTCGCGCAAGCCTGGCAGAGGGTTCGCTCAAACGAGGAGAGCGCCCGACCTCGACTCCTTGGCCGGCGAACTTCCGAAGGCGGATCCGTTACACGACCGCGGAGCACCGCGTGAACGGCACGTTGCGCCGCCGGGCGAAGCGCGTCGAGCAGCTGGTCTGAGCCGCAGTCTCCGTTGACGGAGATCCATGGGTGTCACACTGGCGCCCATGGATCTCGTTCGCGACTTCAAGTACACGGAGGACGAGCTCAAGATGGACATCGCGAAAGCGACGTCCATCTTCATCGAGCGAGTACGCCACGCCATTCCGGCGGCCTACCGGCCGAAGCTCGCAGACGCACGCGAAGAGCTGGTCCAGGCGCTTGCCGTCACCGCCGATCTCACCGATCTGCGGCCTGAGGTCGTCGCTGCTCATCCCGAGATCGTGCGGGCGCTCCGGTACACCGCCGGACCGCCGATCTCCGAAGAGGACTTCCGAACCGTCACACGCTGGCCGTTCGCCGCCAGAGCAAACGCGAGAGCGGTGAAGGCCGCAGCGCCGGCGGTGTGCAGCACGGTGAGAGAGCTGGCCGATCCGCTGCTGTTCCCGTGGCTTTCTCAAGACCGCTCGCCGTTGCCTGACGAGCGCAAGGCCGCGATCAATGGAACAGCCAAGCTGCTGGCAGTCGAGCGCTTCCGCACCGAGCGTCGCGGGAGCGCCAGCAAGGATCAAGAGGCTGAGGTTCGTCGGGTGCTTGCGACGGACGCAGGGCTCACGGAAGTCGAGCGCCCGCTGAGGCGGAAATCCGGTCACATCGAGTTGATCGATCATCTCGACAAGGGCTCGTTCACGAGCGAATGCGTTCTTCACGGGATGAAGTGCGATGTCCCCGTCCGACTCCCCGACGGTCTGTTGATGACGATCGAGTGCAAGGTCAACAGCGGCCAGAAGAACGGTTGGAAGCGAGTCTCGCGCGAGGTCGAAGGCAAGGCCTCACGCTGGCGTGACAAGTTCGGGTCCGCGAGCGTTGTGATCGCCATCATGCTCGACGGCAACTTCGACCTAGGGACTCTGACGCGCTTCCAGGACGAGGGGTACTTCATCTTCTGGGGCCACGATCCGCAGCGGCTGGTCGACTTCGTCAACGAGCACGCCAAGTAGCGCTATACAGGGCTCCGTGTCCCAGGAGCCTGCACCTCCTGCGTCGTCAGCCGCGGTCCGGATCCGGATGCAGCGGGTTCGGCGGCGCGACACCGGCCCCGAACTTCGTCTCCGTTCCGCGCTGCACCGGCTTGGGCTGCGGTATCGCGTCGATGCCAAGGTCCCCGAGCTCCCTCGGCACCGCATCGACGTCCTGTTTCGCCGAGCGCGTGTCGCCGTCTTCGTCGATGGGTGCTTCTGGCACCTCTGCCCCGAGCACGGCAGTGTGCCCAAGGCCAACGCCGGGTGGTGGACTCGGAAGCTCGCCGGAGTCCGCGCGCGCGACGCGCGAACCGACGCGATCCTGACGCAAGCGGGATGGGAGGTGGTCCGGGTTTGGGAACACGAAGAACCTGACGTTGCAGCAGCGCGCATCGCTGCAGTCGTCACCGATCGGCTTGGCACGCAGCCCCGGCGTTGCTCCGGCAGGTCGTCGAGCGCCGTCCGCGAGAACGAGGAAAGCCCCGCGAATGCGGGGCTTTCTTGAGCGCGCCCGATAGGATTCGAACCTATGACCTTCGGTTCCGTAGACCGACGCTCTATCCAGCTGAGCTACGGGCGCAACGAGCAACCAGTCTAGCCCGGCCGTGTCGACCGTGCGGACTGGAACGGAGAGGGAGGGATTCGAACCCTCGATGGAGCTCTAAACCCCATACTCCCTTAGCAGGGGAGCGCCTTCAGCCACTCGGCCACCTCTCCAAGGGGTCCGGGAAGTGTACGGAAACGACCGCCGGATGCCGTTGTAACGCCCTGCCAGCGTGGCGAGACCTTGAAGCACATGCTTTTCTCGACACGGAAGAACCTGTCAGTCCCGAGCGCGGAGGCCGCGCTCCCGGGTCGCGAGACCCCCATCCGAGTGCCGAACGCGCACACCGTTCTCGGCACCACGCTCACGCCGCCGTTCCCCGACGGCATCGAGGTCGCCTACTTCGGCCTCGGCTGCTTCTGGGGCGCCGAGCGTGCCTTCTGGTCGCTCCCGGGCGTCCACTCGACCGCCGTCGGCTACCAGGGCGGCAGCACGCCGAACCCGACCTACGAGGAGGTCTGCAGCGACCGGACCGGCCACACCGAGGCCGTCCTCGTCGCCTACGACCCCACGGTCATCTCCTACGACACGCTCCTGAAGACGTTCTGGGAGGTCCACGACCCGACCCAGGGCATGCGCCAGGGCAACGACGTCGGCACCCAGTACCGCTCGGCGATCTACACGGTCGGCGACGAGCAGGCGGCCGCCGCCGAGGCCTCGCGCCGCAAGTACGACGACGCGCTCGCGCGCGCCGGCAAGGGCCAGATCACGACCGAGATCGAGGCGGCCGACGGGCGCCCGTTCTACTACGCCGAGGACTACCACCAGCAGTACCTCTCGCCCGCGAAGAACCCGGGCGGCTACTGCTCGATGCGCGGCACGGGCGTCTCCTGCCCGATCGGCGTGGGTGTGAGCGCCGCGTAGCGCTCGCCTCGCAGCGCCTGCGTCACAAGATCGAGGGCCACGCGAAGATCCTCGCGTGGCCCGTCGTCCGCCCCTCACCGAGCAGCATCTCGCCGCGGCGTACGCACGCGACGCGCGGCGGCTGCTGATCTGGCTGACGCGGCGGACCTACGACGGCCAGCAGGCCGTCGACCTCGTCGGCGAGACCTACGCGCGCGCCTGGGAGTCCCGGGAGCGGTTCGCGGGTCGCATCGACGACGCCGACGCGGTGGCCGCGTGGACGTTCGGGATCGCCCGGCACGTCCTGGCCGACGCGCTGCGGCGCGGCCGGAGCGAGCGCGCCGCGATGGCGCGGCTCCAGGTCGAGCCGCCGGTGCTGGCGCCCGACGAGCTGGCGCGGCTGGAGGAGCTGGCCGAGCTGGGCTCGCTGCGCGCCACGCTGGCGGGCGCGCTCGAGGACCTGTCGCCCGAGCAGCGCGACGCGGTCCGGCTGCGCGTTGTTGAAGAACTTGACTACGGCGTGATCGCGCGGCGGCTCGGGATCTCCGAGGACGCTGTGCGCGCGCGGGTCTCGCGCGGGCTGAGGACGCTGGCGGTCGCGATGGAGGGCGCGGCATGAGCGCCGTGCCGCCACGCGATCCGGACGCGATCCTCGCCGAGCTCGGCGCCGCGCTGGAGGGCGCCTGGGGGCGCGATGCCGCAGCGCCGCGGCCGAAGGTCCGGCCTCGCTTCGCGCGGCTGCGCCTGCGCGGCGGCCGCCGCGGGCTCGTCGCCGCGGCCGCCGCCGGGCTGGCGCTGGTCCCGACGGCCATCGCCACGCGCGACGCCGTCTGGGCCCCGGACCCGCCGCCGCTGCTGCCGCCGTCGCTGCGCGCGCCTTCCGGCGACGTGGCGGGCGCCGGGACCGCGGTCTACGTCGGCGCCGGGTCGCAGCGCGGGGTCGCGTGGAGGCTGAGCGCGACCGCCTGCCGCTACGGCCACGTCGATGCGGTCGGGCTGTTCCTGACCGTCCCGGGCGGCGGCGCGGGCGCACGCTGCGACGCCGGCGGCGCCACCCCGCGCGCGATCGCCGCGCGCCGCGTCCAGACCTACTACGACCCGGCGTCGAACCTGACGTGGGCGTTCGGGACCCTGCCCGCGGGCGCCGCCTCGGTGGCCGTTCGGGCCCGCCCGTACGGCGGCGGAGCGACCACGACAACGACGCTCGCGGCGAGCGCGGTCGGCGCCGACGCGATCGCCCAGGGCCATCTCCCGCCCGGGCTGCGCGTGTTCGCGCTGGCGCTGCCCGGTGGCCGCGACGTGACGCGCGTCGACGTCGCCGACGCGTCCGGCGCACCCCTCTTGACCTGCGACCACTCCCCGGAGGCCCGATGCCGTCCCGCCGCCTGACCCTGCCCGCCGTCTCCGCGCTCGCCCTGGCGTGCATCGCGCTCGGCGTCCTCGCCGCGCTGGCCGACGGGAGCGGCAGGCACGCGGCGCCGGTGGCGCCGCGCACGCCGCGCGTCGTCGCGGCGGTGCCTGCCGCCGCCCCGGCGGCGGTCCCGGCCGTGCCGGTCGCCGCGGCGCGCCTGCGCCCCGCGCTGCGCGCGACGCGCCCGCTGCTCGTCGCGGCCGCCGCCAGCAGCCGCTACCTGCGGCCCTACGCGATCGCCTGCGGCGTGATCCGGATCGCGGGCCCGGTCGGGGCGGTCGCGCCGAAGCCGGAGCCGGTCCCGGACGACCTCCTGCACGCCTTCGGGATCCTGCGCCGCGCGGCGACGCCCGACGACGCGCTGCCCAAGGACGCACTCCAGGCGCTGCGCATCCGCGGCCTGGAGCCGTTCGACCCCGCCGCGGCGCGCCTGGTCCGGACGACACCCGACGGCGGCCGCGCGTGGGTCGTCCCGACCCGCGACGTCCCCAACACGCCCGGCTGCGGCGTCGCTGCGCTGGTGCCGCCGGCCGTCGTCTACAACCCCAAGACGCCCACGCCCCTGCCCGCGCTGCCGGCGCCCGTGCCGGCGACGCCCACGCGGCCGGCCAAGCCCCAGAAGGCCACGCCCCACCCCGGCCTGGCGCTCGTCGCACTCGGCGGCGCGCCGGTCGGTGCCGGCGGCCGCTACGAGGACCTCATCCGCGGCCGCGAGGACGTCGCGCTCGATCCCTGCGGCGGGCCGGGGCACGACATGCTCAGCGTGTCCGGCCTCGTCCCCGACGGCGTTCCCGCCGCCTTCCTGACGAGCCCCGACGGCACCGCGATCCGTGCCGACGTCAAGGACAACGCCTACACCTTCGTCGTCCCGCGATCGGCGCGCGCCGAGACCCGCTACGTCGTCTGGACCGGCGGCGACGGCACACCGCACGTCCAGCCGTTGACGCCGATCGTCTACCCCTCGACGAGCAGCTGCGCGCGGGTCCATCCCGTCACGGCGAGGATCCCCGAGATCTCCCCCCGCGCGACGACGCCCATCCTCCCCGCACCCGTCGCCGTCAAGCGCCTCCCCACCCTCCCCCGCCACAAGTAGCCTTCACCGCTCTGGAGGGGTGGCAGAGCGGTCGAATGCACCGGTCTTGAAAACCGGAGACGGGGCAACCCGTCCGCGGGTTCGAATCCCGCCCCCTCCGCTGCGGCCTGACCGAGGGAACAGTTGTGTCTCCTCCGACTGGCGGTGGGGACGGACGGGCTGTATGTTGCCGCCCTCGCCAGGAGGGCGGGAGGAGGAGACATGGGGTTGATCGGGGGAAGGGGTGCGGCGGTCCTGGCCGTGCTCGGAGTGGTGCTTGGATGCGTCCCTGCGGCGCAGGCCAGCAGTGGGTTGACCGGTGTGGTCACCGATGCGTACACGGGGTTGCCGCTGACCGGTGCGGCGATCGGGTGGAACGATGGTGCGACGGCCAGCAGCGGCGCCACGGGCCAGTACGTGCTCGTCAACCTCGACAACGGCGCCACCGGCACGCTGAACGCGTCCGGGCCGGCGGGCTGGGAGAAGCTCGCGATCGACGGTCTCTCTCTCCCGGCCACGGGCGGAGCCACGCAGAACGTGCAGCTGCACCGCGACTGGTCGTCGGCGGCGGGTGGTGCGACGACGACGAGCAACGACGACTCGGGCACGGCCGCCGGCTGCGGGAGCACCGCGGCCACCGACAACGACCGCGCCACCGGCTGGTCCGCCACCGTCGCCGGCCACACGCAGGACGACCCCGCCCAGATCACGATCGCGCTGCCGCAGACGATCGACGCGCGCGCCTTCGTGCTCGACCCGACCGCCACCTGCGGACACGACCCAGGCGCCGCGCTCGGCGCCTACCGGATCCTCACCTCCACCGACGGCAACACCTACAACCTGGCTGCGTCCGGCACCTTCGACCAGACCGCGCGCGCCACCAACACCACCATCACGCCGACCGCCAACACCGCGCAGATCCGCTACGTCCGCCTCCAGGCCCTCGCGCCCCAGGACCCCGCGAGCACCACCGTCGACCTCCGCGAGCTGCAGGTCTTCGGCGTCGGCCCCGACACCGCCCCGTCCGGCACGCTGACCGCCGGCTCGACCAAGAACTACATCAAGCAGGTCGTCACGCTGAGGGCCGCGTTCACCGGCCCGACCTCGGCGATCACCCGCTACCTCTGGGACTTCGACGGCGACGGCCACTGGGACCAGTCCACGTACGGCCCATCGGTCTCCCACGTCTGGATGGGCGCCGGGACCTTCCACGTCACCGTCGGCGTCCGCGACCTCCGCGGCAGCCTCGGGACGACGTCGCTCGACCTCCACGTCGTCGACCCCAACGCGCTCGTCCAGCCGATCCTCCAGCGCAGGCCGCTGATCACCTTCGACCCGGTCGACGGCATCGACCTGCCCGTCCGGATCGCCTGCGCCTCGACCTGCACGTTCACCGCGACGCTCGTCCTCCCCAAGTCCACCGCCAAGAGGATCCACGCGCCGCGCCGGACGATCCTCAGCATGAGGAAGAGGACCGAGGGCCCCGGCCTCGGCTCCTGGGACATCGAGCTGCCGAGCAAGACCATCAGGCTGCTCCGCAAGGCCCATAAGAAGTCGGTCCGCGCCTACCTGACGGCGTCAGCCGTCGACCAGCAGAGGCGTCGCTCGACCACCCACCGCTGGGTCACGTTCCGCTAGCCCGCGGGTTGACAACGCGCGCCGGAAGCGAAGAAGGTAAGTCGTCGTGTCCTTCGCAGAGCCCAGGTTCCGGACGCACGAGCGTGTGATCGACCCCACCACCTCGGTGATCGAGGTCGGCGGCGAGATCCACGTGTCGACCGCGCCGGAGCTGACGCAGGCGCTGAACGCCGCGATCGACGGCGGCAGGACGCGCCTCGTGCTCGACCTCGGCGGCGTCATGTTCATCGACTCGACCGGCCTCGCGATCCTGCTCAGCGCGCTGCGCCGGGTCGACGCGCTCGCGGTCGTCTGCACGAACCCGACGGTCCTGCGCCTGTTCGAGATCACCCGCCTCGACGAGACGTTCGCGATCCACGACGCCGTCGAGCCCGCCCTGCGGGCGCTCGCCGCCGCGTAGGCGCCGCGCTACGCGTCGGCCGGCGCCAGCACCGCCGGCGCGCCGTACCCGCGCAGGACCTCGGGCAGCGCGACCGAGCCGTCCTCCTGCTGGCCGTTCTCGAGCATCGCGATCAGCGTCCGGCCGACCGCGACCGCGGTCCCGTTGAGCGTGTGCACGATCTCGGTGCCCTTCGACCCCGCCCCGCCCGGGCGGTAGCGGATCTCCAGGCGCCGGGCCTGGTAGTCGGTGGTGTTGGACGTCGAGGTCAGCTCGCGGTACCTCTGCTGCGAGGGCAGCCACGCCTCGCAGTCGTACTTCTTGGCCGCGCTGGCGCCGAGGTCGTCGACCGCGATGTTGACCACGCGGTACGGGAGCCCGAGCGCCTGCATGATCGACTCCTCGATCGACAGCAGCCGCTCGTGCTCGTCGCGCGAGGTCGCCGGGTCGACGAACGAGAACATCTCGACCTTGTCGAACTGGTGCACGCGGAAGATCCCGCGCGTGTCCTTGCCCGCGGCGCCCGCCTCGCGGCGAAAGCACGGCGAGAAGCCGGCGTAGCGCTTGGGCAGCTCCTCCAGGATCTCGCCCGCGTGCAGCGAGGCCAGGGCGACCTCGGAGGTGCCGACGAGGTACAGGTCGTCGGCTTCCAGGTGGTAGATCTGCTGCTCGGTGTCGGGCAGGAAGCCGGTGCCGTACAAGGCCTCCTCGCGGACCAGGACCGGCGGGATGACCGCCTCGAAGCCGTGCCCGGCGAGGTGGTCCAGCGCCCACGAGACCAGCGACAGCTCCAGCCGCGCGAGGTCCCCGCGCAGGTACGCGAAGCGCGAGCCGGACAGCCGCGCGCCGCGCTCCATGTCGATCCGGTTCGGGCCGGCGAGCTCGAGGTGGTCCCGGACCCAGTCGGCGTTCCACGCGTCGCCGACCTCCTTGACGACCGTGTCCTCCGGGGCCGCGTCGGCCTCCGGGAGGTTCGGGAGCTGCAGCAGCTGCTCGTTGAGCTCGGCCTCGACCGTCACGAGCTCCTCGTTGAGCGCCTTGGCCCGCCCCGCGACCTCGCGCATCTTCGCGATCGCGTCGTCGGCGCCCTCGCCGGACTTCTTGGCGGCGGCGATCGCCGCGTTCGCGGAGTTCTGCTCGCCGCGCAGCGACTCCAGCTCCGGGATGATCTCCCGCCGCCGCGCGTCGGCGGCGATGACGCCGCCGATCAGCGCGGGATCGGTGTCCCCACGGCGCGCCAGGGCGGCGCGAACGGCGTCGGGGTCACGTCGGATCAGCCGTAGGTCGAGCACGGCGCCGGAGCCTAGCTCGCCGAGCCACCCGCGGTCGCGCGGGCGGCGATGCCGGAGCGGCTAGTTCCGGGCGTTCTTGGACTTGCCATGCCCCGCATACTTCGCGAGGAACTCGGCGACCGCGTCGGCGTCCCTGCCGACGACGATGTCCTGCGGCATGATCGCGCCGGAGAACCCGCCGTTGCGGATCGCGTAGAGGACGGAGTCCTTGTCCTCCTTGCGCACGTTGAAGTTCGGCCCGTCGACGCGCTCACGGTTCTTGACGACCAGCGCGCCGCCCTCGGCACCGACGATGCCGAGGTTGTGGCAGGCCGAGCAGCGCTCGACGAAGAGCTGCGCGCCCGGCGCGTACTGGTCCTCGATGCCCTTGAAGTGCGGCGTTGAGGCCGTGGGCTGCTTGATGTCGTTGCTCTCCTGGCCGCAGCCGACGGCCGCAGCAGCGGCGACGGTGACGGCGGCGAGGGCGATCAGGGGACGGCGAGGCATGCGGCCGGGCATCATACGGGACCCTTTCATGCGCTGGCTTGCCGCCCTACCCCTCCTGGGCGCGCTGACGGTCGTGGGGTGCGGGAGCGGACCTTCCTACACCCACGCGAACGGCGGCACGCTCCACATCACGCTCGACGAGTACCGCGTGATCCCGCAGAACCTCACGGTGCCTGCGGGACGCGTCCGGATCGTCGCCACCAACAAGGGTCGCCTGACCCACAACCTCGCCGTCGAGGCGTGGGAGAAGGAGGACGGCGAGGAGCCCAAGCTCTACGGCCGGACCCCGACCCTGCACCCCGGCCAGACCGGCACCGAGCAGGAGCCGATCACGCTGAAGCCCGGGAAGTACCGGCTCACCGACACGATCGGCAACCACGACGACCTCGGCCAGTACGGCGAGCTGAAGGTCACGTCGGCGAAGGGATCGTGACGTCCGTCGCGAACTCCGGACCGACGCGGGCGCCGACCTCGATTCGATCGCTTCATAACGACGTTCACGCGATCGCTCTCGATACGGCGGCAACCTGGTCGGCGCCCGCGTCTGAACTACCCTGAGCCCCCGATGGAGACGACGCCCGCAGTCGATCCGGCCCGCTACCGCGAGGTCATCGGGAGCTTCGCGACCGGGGTGGCGATCGTCACCGCCCACGGCCCGGACGGTCCCGCCGGTCTGACCACGAACGCCGTGACGAGCCTCAGCCTCGACCCGCTGCTGCTGATCGTCTGCTTCGACAACGGGTCGCGCACGCTGCCGATCGTGCAGTCCGCCGGCCGCTTCGCGGTCAACGTCCTGCGCGCCGGCCAGGAGGACCTCGCCCGCGTCTTCGCCTCCAAGCGCGAGGCGACCGAGAAGTTCGACGCCGCGACCCACACGGTCGCCCACGGCGTCCCGGTCCTCGACGACGCCCTCGCCTGGATCGCCTGCGACCTGGAGTCGCTGACGCCCGCCGGGGATCACACGATCGGGATCGGCCGCGTGACGCACCTGAGCGCCGACGACAGCCCCGGTGCGACGAACGATCCGTTGCTGTTCTTCCGCGGCGGCTTCGGCCGGCTCGCTTAGCGCGTCAGAACGCTTACACAGTTCCCAGCGCGCGCAGCGACAGGAAGCAGACGACCAGCGCCGAGGCGGCCATCACGCCCATCTCGCGCCGGACGATCTGGAGCACGATCGAGCGCTGCTCGGACTCCGGCAGCGCGCCCACGGCCTGGGCGTCTTCGAGATCACGCGAGTCCAAGACCATCTGGGCCGAGACCAGGCGCAGCTGCTCGGCGACGAACGACACCGCGACCGGGAGCAAGGCGTACAACCAGTACAGGCTGTCGGCCGGATGCAGCCCCATTGCAGCGAGAACGCCGGTGCCCAGCGCGCCGGCGATCGCGGCGGCCTGACCGGCGCGGATCAGCCACCACGCCCAGGGCTGCGGCGACACGCGCCACCACAGAAAGGCGGACACCAGCCCCGCGATCCCATTTGAGATCGCGACCATCAGGGCAAGGACGTTGGCAGCGTCGGTCACAGCGGTGGTATCCAAGTGCGGGTAGCCACTTTGTGGCAGCAAGTTACAAGTTGGTGATACAACGGGAGACCGAGTGCTCCGGGACTACCTTCCAGCCATCGTCTTCGTCATCCTCGGCGGTCTCGTCGGCGGACTCTTCATCTCCGCCGGCTCACTGCTCGGGCCGAAGCCGAAGACGCCCACGACCTACCAGGGCGACCCCTACGAGTCGGGCATGCCCTCCGAAGTCCAGCAGGGCTTCCGCTTCGGGATCAGCTTCTACCTGATCGCGATGTTGTTCATCTTGTTCGACATCGAAGTGGTCTTCCTCTACCCGATCGCCGTGCAGCTGCGGGCGTACGGGAGCTTCGCGCTGATCGAGACGGTCGTGTTCATCGTGTTGCTGGTCGTGGCCTTCATCTACGTGTGGCGACGCGGCGCGCTCGAGTGGCGCTAGACAAGCGCTAGAACAGGAACTGGCCATGGAGATCATCAAGCGTGAGAAGGCGGGTGCTGCGGACGACTTCCGCATCCGCCAGTTGCAGGCCCGCGACATGCTGCGCGGCGACATCGAGGGCGACGACCTCGAGCAGTACGTGCAGGAACGGGTCATCACCACCACCTTGGACCGCGCCGCCAACTGGGCGCGCGGCAACTCGCTGTTCCCCGCGACCTTCGGGCTCGCCTGCTGCGCCATCGAGATGATGTCCGTGGTCGGCGCGCGCCTCGACATCGCGCGCTTCGGCTTCGAGGCGTTCCGCGCCTCGCCGCGCCAGGCCGACCTGCTGATCCTGTCCGGCCGCGTGTCGATCAAGATGGCGCCGATCGTCCGGCGCATCTACGACCAGATGCTCGACCCGAAGTACGCGATCGCGATGGGCGCCTGCTCGTCGTCGATGGGCGTCTTCAACAACTACGCGATCGTCCCGGCCGACAAGTTCCTGCCGGTCGACGTCCACGTCCCGGGCTGCCCGCCGCGCCCGGAGGCGCTGATGCACGGGATCCTGAAGCTGCGCTCGATGGTCCACAGCGACCCGGCCATGGGCTGGCGCGACCGCTACGGCGCCGACGGCACCGTCGAGGTCCTGCCCGACGAGGGCGAGGCGCTGATCAAGGCCGAGTCCGCCGTCAACGTCCCCGGCGACGAGGGCGCGTCGCAGAATGCCTGACGCCCCCGGCACCGAGCTGCTGGCCCAGGCGCTGCGCGACGCGCACGGCGACGACGCCGTGCTCGGCACCGAGCACTTCCGGGCCAAGGGCGCGATCAACGTCGCGCCCACCCACATCGGCGAGGTCCTGGAGACCTTGCGCGGCAAGGGCTTCCAGCACCTGATGAGCGTCCACGGGGTCGACTACTACCCCGAGGAGCCGCGCCTCGGCGTGCACTACGAGCTGCTTGACCGCGACGCGCTCGACCGCGTCTCGGTCAAGCTGCGCGTGCCGCTCGACACGCCCAACGTGCCGTCGGTCACCGACGCGTGGCCGACCGCCAACCACCAGGAGCGCGAGGTCTACGACATGTTCGGCGTCGTCTTCGACGGCCACCCGGACCTGCGTCGCATCCTGATGCCCGAGGACTACGAGGGCCACCCGCAGCGCCGCGACTTCCCGCTCGGCGGCGAGCCCGTCCTCTTCACGGCCGCCGAGACGGCCGGCAAGGACTACACCTTCGGAATCGACGGTGAGGCATGAGCTCCACGGACGTCACCGGCAGCGACTACCGCGCTCAGGAAGAGCGCGTCGACGTCTTCCAGCGCGCCCAGACGCTGGGGGCGCCCGCGCCCGACCAGGAGCTGCTGACCCTCAACATGGGTCCGCACCACCCCGCCACGCACGGGGTGCTGCGCCTGCTCGTCACGTTGGAAGCGGAAGTGGTCCGCGATCTGAAGCCCATCATCGGCTACGTCCACACCGGCATCGAGAAGACCGCCGAGGACAAGTCGTACTGGAAGGGCATCCCGATCATCGAGCGGATGGACTACCTCGCGTACTACTTCAACGCGATGGCCTTCTGCGGGGCGACCGAGACGCTGCTCGACGTCGAGGTCCCCAAGCGCGCCCAGTACCTGCGCGTGATCCACATGGAGCTCAACCGGATCATGTCGCACCTGGTCTGGCTCGGCACCTCGATGCTCGACCTCGGCGCGGTCACCGTCTGGTGGTACTGCTTCCGCGAGCGCGAGACGATCCTGGACCTCTTCGAGTACAGCTCCGGCCAGCGCATGCACACGCGCTACTTCCAGGTCGGCGGCGTCATGGAGGACATCCCGGCCGGCTGGGCCGAGAAGCTCGCCAAGTTCCTGAAGGACATGCCGAGCAAGATCGACCAGTACATGGACTTGCTCAACCGCAACGAGATCGCGTTGCGGCGCCTGCGCGGCACCTGCCCCCTCGACGTCGAGACGCTCCAGGGCCTCGGCGTGACCGGCCCGCTGCTGCGCGCGGCCGGCGACCCGTGGGACCTGCGCAAGGCCATGCCCTACTCCTCCTACGAGGACTTCGACTTCAAGATCGCGGTCGGCGAGAACGGCGACAACTACGACCGCTTCGCCGTCCGGATGGAGGAGATGCGGCAGTCGATCCGGATCATGGAGCAGGCGCTGGAAGGCCTGCCCGAGGGCCCGTACATCACCGACGACCGCAGGGTCGCGCTCCCGCCGCGCCACGAGCTGGCGACGTCGATGGAGGCGCTGATCTACCACTTCAAGCTGGTGACCGAGGGCTTCCGCGTCCCGCCGGGCGAGGTCTACTACCCGATCGAGGGCCCGCGCGGCGAGTACGGCGTGTTCATCCGCTCCGACGGATCGAGCAAGCCCGCGCGCGTGCACATGCGCGACCCCTCGTTCGTGAACCTGCAGGCGACGCTCCCGATGGTCAAGGACGCCTACATCGCCGACCTCATCGCCACGCTGGCGATGATGGACCCGGTGCTCGGCGGCGTGGACCGGTAAGGCACGGAGGAGCAACCACTTCATGTCGATGCCCGACGTCAAGCGCTACTCGCACGGCTCCCGCGTCCCCGGCTGGGACGACGCCGTCGACCTCTCCAAGGACCCGCAGGAGATCCCGGATCCGGCGACCACGCCGGTTCCCACGGAGCTGCGCGAGGAGATCGAGCGCCACATCGCCAAGTACCCGGACCGGCGCTCCGCCGCGATCCCGGCGCTGGCGGCCGCGCAGGAGCTGCACGGCTGGTGCTCGCCCGAGGCCTTCCGCCAGGTCGCGTGCGTGATGCGCCTGACCCCCGCCTACCTGGTGGCGGTCGCGTCGTTCTACGACATGTTGGACACGCAGCCCGTGGGCCACAAGCGCGTCTACGTGTGCACCAACATCTCGTGCTCGCTGCGCGGCGGCCGCAAGCTGCTGGGCGAGCTGACCGAGGCGGTCGGCGACGACCCCGACGTGCAGGTGCGCGGCTTCGAGTGCCTCGGCGCCTGCGACATCGCCCCGATGGTCTCGGTCGACGGCGTCTTCCTCGGCCCGGTCGAGAGCGACGACGTCGCCGAGCTGGCGCGCCAGGTGCGCGACGGCGAGGACCCACTTCCGGCCAAGCAGCTGATCAAGCGCCCGTCGGCCGACCCGCACGCCAACTCGCGTGAGTGGGACGCGCCGGGCACCGACTTCGCCGAGGTCGAGTCCGAGATCGACCGCCCGGCGCCCGGCAACTCGCCGCTGCCGGCCGAGCCTTCTTCCTTCGGGCCCCCGATGGGGACCCCGGATCCGCCCGAGGAGCCTGCATGAGCACGCAGCAGCCGCTGATCTTCCAGGACATCGACGAGCCTGGTCTGCACACGCTCGAGGTCTACAAGCGCCGCGGTGGCTACGGCGACCGCCTGCGCAAGGCGCTCCAGCTGCCGCCGGAGGCGCTGGTCGAGGAGCTCAAGGCGTCCGGCCTGCGCGGCCGTGGCGGCGCCGGCTTCTCGATGGGCATGAAGGCGTCCTTCATGCCCAAGGGCACGATGGACAAGTACCTCGTCTGCAACGCGGACGAGTCCGAGCCCGGGACCTTCAAGGACCGCGAGCTCATGCAGAAGATCCCGCACCTGCTGATCGAGGGCATGATCATCGCCGCCCACGCGGCGGGCGCGAACCGCGCGTTCATCTTCATCCGCGGCGAGTACGTCCAGCAGGCCGACATCCTCGACGCCGCGCTGGTCGAGGCCTACGAGGCCGGCTTCCTGGGCGAGAACATCCTCGGCACCGGCCACACGCTCTCCCTCGCCGTGCACCGCGGCGCGGGCGCCTACATCTGCGGCGAGGAGACCGGCCTCCTCGACAGCCTCGAGGGCAAGCGCGGCAACCCGCGCCTGAAGCCGCCGTTCCCCGCCAACCAGGGCCTGTACCAGGGCCCGACGCTCATCAACAACGTCGAGACGCTGGCGACCGTGCCGCTGATCGTCGAGATGGGCGGCGCCGAGTACGCCAAGATCGGCGCCGAGGGCTCGACCGGCACGAAGCTGATCTCGATCTCGGGCAACGTCAAGCGCCCGGGCAACTACGAGATCGAGCTGGGCATGTCCTCGCGCGACATCATCTACGGCCTGGCCGGCGGTCCCGACGACGGGCGCGAGGTCAAGTTCTGGTTCCCGGGCGGCTCGTCGTCCCCGGTCCTGACGGCCGACGACCTCGACCTCGCCTACGACTTCAACACGCTGGCCAAGGCCGGGTCCATGCTGGGCTCGGGCGCGATCATCGTGGTCGACGACTCCAACTCGGTCGTCGACGTCTGCCTGTGGCTCGCCGAGTTCTACCGGCACGAGTCCTGCGGCAAGTGCACGCCCTGTCGCGAGGGCACCAACTGGACCGTCAAGATGCTCGAGCGCATCCAGTCCGGCCTCGCGACCCCGATGGACCTCGACATCATGGCCTCGGTCCAGGAGCAGATCATCGGCAACTGCCTCTGCGTCCTCGGCGACGCGATGGCGATGCCGGTCGGCTCGATGGTCGCCAAGTTCCGCGGCGAGTTCGAGGCCCACATCGAGGCGGCGCGCGCCAAGCTCGGGATCGCCGACGACCCGGCGGACGCCCCCGAGCTCGCGCTCATCGAAGGAGCCTTCGCGTAAGTCATGCCCCGCCCTGAGGTCAAGCAGGTCACGTTCTCGATCGATGGCCGCGAGGTCACCGCGCCCGAGAACATCATGTTGGTCGACGGCGCCAAGTACGGCGACGTCGAGATCCCCGTCTTCTGCTACGAGCCCAAGCTCGGCGCGCCGGTCGGCGCCTGCCGCATGTGCCTCGTCGAGATCGAGGGCATCCCGAAGCTGCAGACCGCGTGCTCCACGCCGGTCAAGGACGGCATGGTCGTCCACACGCAGACCGACCGCGTGAAGACCGCCCAGCAGGCGGTCGTCGAGTTCCTGCTGATCAACCACCCGCTCGACTGCCCGGTCTGCGACAAGGGCGGCGAGTGCCCGCTGCAGGACATCTCCTTCGGCTGGGGCAACGGCAAGTCGCGCTTCATCGAGCCCAAGCGCCACTTCGAGAAGCCGCTGGAGCTGTCGCCGCTGATCGCGATCGACCGCGAGCGCTGCATCCTCTGCTACCGCTGCGTGCGCTTCTCGCAGGAGATCTCCGAGGACTACCAGCTGGTCTTCCAGGAGCGCGGCGCGCACACGTTCGTCGGGACCTTCGACGGCCACCCGTACGTCGCGCCGTTCTCCGGCAACATCACCGAGCTGTGCCCGGTGGGCGCGCTGACCTCGCAGCCCTACCGCTTCCGCGCGCGCCCGTGGGACATCGAGGGCGCCGGCGGCGTCTGCACGCTGTGCCCGGGCCAGTGCAACCTGACCTTCACCGTCCGCGACGAGCGCGTCCTGCGCGTCATGGCCCGCGACCACGACGAGGTCGACGACGGCTGGCTCTGCGACCGCGGCCGCTTCGCCTACCAGGCGATCCACGTCGACGAGCGCATCACCCAGCCGATGGTCCGCGACGGCGGCGAGCTGCGCCCCGTCTCGTGGGAGCGCGCCCTCGACGAGGCCGCCGGCGGCCTCAGGCGCGCGGCCGGCCGCGTCGGCGTCCTGGCGGGCGGCGGCACGACCAACGAGGAGGGCTTCCTCCTCCAGCACGTCGCGCGCGCCCTCGGGACCAACGACATCGACTCGCGCACGTTCGACGCGCTCGGCCGCGACGAGCTGCTCGCGCTCAACGACCCGGCGCTGCAGGCGACGGTCCCGGACCTCGAGTTCGCCAACACGGTCCTCGTCCTCGGCGCCGAGCCGGTCGACGACATGCCGATCGTGGACCTGCGGATCCGCAAGGGCGTGCGCCGCAACCGCGTCGCGCTCGCCGTCGCGACCTCGCGCCCGTCCTCGCTGGACAGCAACGCCAAGCAGGTCGTCCGCTTCGCCCCTGGCGACGAGGCGCGCGCCGCCGCGCTGCTCGCCAACGCGATCGCGGGCGGCACCGACGTGCCGGAGCAGCTCGCCGACCTGGTGACCCTGCTCAAGGACGGCGGCGACGACGTCGTGGTCCTCTACGGCGAGCGCGTGCTGGCCGATCCGGCCGGCGCCCAGGCGCTGGTCGCCCTCGCCGACGCGCTCGGCCTCCGCGGCCGCGACGGCGCGGGCCTGCTCGGCATCCCGTCTTCGGCCAACGCCCGCGGGCTGCGCGAGGCCGGCGTCCTGCCGTTCGCGGGTCCGGGCCTGGCGCCCGCCGCCGCCGGCCGCGACACCGCTGCCATCGCCCAGGCCGCCGCCGACGGCGAGCTCGCCGCGCTGTGGCTGGTCGGCACCGACCCGCTCGAGACGCACCCGCACCGCGCCCTCTGGGACGAGGGGCTGGAGCGCGCGTCGACGATCATCGCCCACGCCGGCTACCTGACCGCGGGCGTGCGCGAGCACGCGACGGTCGTCTTCCCGGCCGAGTCGCACGCCGAGCACGAGGGCACGATCGTCCACCCGGACGGCCGCGTCCAGCGCCTGCGCCAGGCGATCAGCCGCCAGGGCGAGACGCGCCCGGGCTGGTGGGTCATCACCGAGCTCGCCAAGCGCCTGGGCCAGCAGGACCTCAGCGTCCTGACCGGCTCGCAGGCCAGCCAGATCCTCTTCACCGCGGTGCCGTTCTACAGCGGCCTCACGCTCGACCTGATCGGCGGCAAGGGCCTGCGCTGGGTCGCGTCGGCCGAGAACGCCGCCGCGTGGCCGGCTCCGGAGACCGCGCCCGCCGCGGCCGGGTCGATCGCCGCACCGGACGCCGGGCCGGACGAGATCGGCGGCCGCCTGCGCCTCGGGACCTACCGCTCCGTGTGGGCGGGCCCGGAGGTCGCGAACTCCCCCGCTCTGCAGTTCTTGAAGGCGCGCTCGCGGGTCGAGCTGTCGCCGGCCGACGCCAAGAAGCTCGGCCTCTTCGACGGCGAGAAGGTCGTCGTCGGTGGTGACGGTCCCGGCCACGTGGACGCGACCGTCTCCCTGCGCGCCGCGGTCCCCGCCGGCAGCGTGTTCCTGGAGGGCAACGGCGTCGACGGCCCGCTCGTCGAGATCCGCAAGGGCGCTCCCGTGCCCTCCCACTCGTAGTCCCTTTTGAGCTGAGCCCACGAACGTGATCGCCAACATCTATTACTACGAGCCGTGGTGGATGCAGATCGCCAAGGCGATCGTCATCTTCGCCGTCGGCCTGCAGATCGTCCCGATCGCGCTGATGGCCGACCGCAAGGTCATGGGCCGCATGCAGAACCGCTACGGGCCCAACCGCGTCGGCCCGTTCGGCGCGCTGACCCCGATCGCCGACATCGGCAAGCTGCTGTTCAAGCAGCAGTTCCGCCCGAACTCGTCGATCGGCTGGATGTTCGCGATCGCGCCGCTGATCTCGATCGTCGCGGCCGTCGCCGCGCTGGCGATCGTCCCGTTCGGCGACGTCCAGGACATCTTCGGCACCAAGACCGGGCTCTACGGCGTCGATGCCTCGATCGGCCCGCTCTACCTGTTCGCCTTCGGCGCGGTCGCGTTCTACGGGATCATGCTCGGCGGCTGGTCGTCCGGCTCCAAGTACTCGTTCCTGGGCGCCATGCGCGCCGCGGCGCAGCTGATCTCCTACGAGGTCGCCCAGGGCCTGGCGCTCGTCGGCGTCGTCATGACGGCGCAGAGCCTGTCACTGGTCGACATCGTCAAGGGCCAGGCCGGCATGTGGTACATCGTGCCGCAGTTCGTCGGCTTCATCATCTTCCTGATCGCCTCGTTCGCCGAGACGAACCGCCCGCCGTTCGACCTCGTCGAGGCCGATGGCGAGCTGGTCGGCGGGTACAACACGGAGTACGGCGGCGGCAAGTTCGCCACCTACTACTTCGCCGAGTACCTCAACATGATCGTGGCCTCGTTCATCATGGTCACGGTCTTCCTCGGCGGCTGGTGGCTCCCGTTCGGGATCCACCCGCCCGGCTGGGTCCAGCCGATCGTCGTGATCGGCAAGACCATGTTCTTCATCTTCTTCTTCGTCTGGGCCCGCGCGACGTTCCCGCGTCTGCGCTACGACCAGCTGATGTCGCTGGGCTGGAAGGTCCTCCTTCCGCTGGCGACGCTCAATGCCCTCGTGACCGCGATCGTCCTGGTGGTGACCGACTAGATGGCCCCCTGGCCCCCTTCAGCGGACGAGCTGATCGTCGTCGACGCGCCCAAGCGCCTCGGCGGTCCCGGCTCCTTCTACCGCGCCTTCGGCGAGACGCTGCGTGGTCTGAAGACCACGCTGCGCCAGTCCGTCGCGCCGGTGTCCGTCGTCTCCTACCCCGAGGAGAAGATCCCGGTCTACCCGCGCTTCCGCGGGCGGCATCGCCTCCACAAGTTCGAGGACACGGGGCTGGAGAAGTGCGTCGGCTGCTCGCTGTGCGCCGCCGCCTGCCCGTCGGACTGCATCCGCGTCGTCGCCGCCGAGAACACGCCGGACAACCGCGTGTCCGCCGGTGAGCGTTACGCCGCGGTCTACGAGATCAACCTCAGCCGCTGCATCTTCTGCGGCTACTGCGAGGTCGCCTGCCCGTTCGACGCGATCACGATGGGCAACGACTTCGAGATGTCCGACTACGCCCGCCACGACCTCATCTTCACCAAGGAGATGTTGCTCGCGGAGCCCTTCGAGCGCACGCCGCTGCGCAAGGAAGGCGAGTAGCCTCGGCCGCTGGGCGGTCCAGGTCCAAGGTCACCACCATGTCCGCTGTCTTCTTCTTCATCGCAGGGATCGGGGCGATCGTCGGCGCGATCGGCGTCGCGACGCTGCCGAACCCGTTCTACGCCGTCCTGTCGCTGGTCTGCCACCTGCTGTCGCTGGCCGCGCTCTTCCTGCTGCTGCGCGCGGAGTTCATCGCCGCGGCGCAGGTCGTCGTCTACGCGGGCGCCGTCATGGTGCTCTACGTCTTCGTGGTCGCCTACGTCGGCACCCAAGAGGAGCCCGTCCGGCCCGCCGGCGGTCCCGGCCTGAAGGCCGCGTCGATCGTCTTCGCCGGGCTGCTCGCAGTCGAGCTGTTCATCGCCGTGCTCGGCTCGGGCCTGAAGGGCATCGACGGCAAGGGCGCCGACTACGCCCCGGGCTTCGGCACGCCGGGCGCGATCGGCGAGCTGCTGCTGACGCGCTTCCTGTTCCCGTTCGAGGCCGCCTCGTTCCTGCTGCTGATGGCCGCCGTCGGCGCCGTCGTGCTGGCGCGCCGCCGCGGCGGGCTGGAGGGCTCCGACGAGGAGTTCGTCCACCCGATCGCCACGCGCCTGCCGCAGGGCATGGGCTCGATCGCGGAGGGCGTCGGCACGATCAACCCGACCGCGCGGATCGAGTCGGCGTCCGTCGCCGCCGCCCGCGGCGTCGACCCCGACGACGATCGCCCCGCGATCGAGGAAGGCGGCTGGTAATGAACATCGGCTGGTACCTCACCGTCTCCGCCCTGGTCTTCTGCATCGGCGCGGCCGGCGTGCTCACGCGCCGCAGCCCGCTGGTGATCCTCCTTTGCCTGGAGCTGATGCTCAACGCCGCGAACCTGAGCCTGATCGCGTTCTCCCGCATGTGGGGCAACGGCGACGGCCAGATCTTCGCGATCATCGTGATGGTGGTCGCCGCGTGCGAGGTCTGCATCGGCCTGGGCCTGGTGGTGGCGATGTTCCGCCGCCGCCTGCCGATCGACGTCGACGAGATGCGGGAGCTGCACGGGTAGATGAGTCCCACCACCGCCGCCTGGCTGGCGCTTGCGAGTCCGCTCGCAGGTGCCGTCATCAACGGCCTTGGGTTCAAGGTCTGGAAGGGCAAGACGTCCGGCGTCATCGGGACGTTCGCGCTCGCCCTCGCGTTCGTCTTCGCGGTCATCGCGTTCTTCTCGCTGCAGGGTCGCGGCGAGGAGCACCGGCAGATCGTCTCCTCGCTGTACGACTACGCGGTCGTCGGCTCGATCGACGCCAAGCTGTCGATCCTCGTCGACCCGCTGAGCATCATGATGATGCTGGTGGTCACCGGCGTCTCGACGCTGATCCACCTCTACTCGTACGCCTACATGTCGGGCGACCGCGGGTACACGCGCTTCTTCGCGTACCTCAACTACTTCGTCTTCAGCATGCTGCTGCTGGTCCTGGCCGGCAACTTCCTGCTCCTGATCGTCGGCTGGGCCTTCGTCGGCGCGGCGTCCTACCTGCTGATCTCCTACTGGTACCGCCGCACGACGGCGACCAGCGCGGGCATCAAGGCGTTCGTCATAAACCACGTCGGCGACATCGGCCTGACGCTGGGCGCGTTCTTCATCCTGAAGTCCTCCGGGACGCTCGACTTCATGTCGACGTTCCACAAGGCCGAGGCGATCGGCAAGCTGCACCACGGCGACCTCACCGCGGGCCTGATCCTGCTGCTGATCGGCGCGTTCGCCAAGTCGGCGCAGATCCCGTTCCACACGTGGTTGCCGGACGCGATGGAGGGCCCGACGCCCGTCAGCGCCCTGATCCACGCCGCGACGATGGTCACCGCGGGCGTCTACCTGATCGCCCGCATGCACCCGCTGATCGAGCAGTCGGCCGCGGCCGCCGACGTCGGCATGATCATCGGCTGCGTCACGCTCTTCGTCGCCGCGACGATCGGCATGGTCGTCACCGACCTCAAGCGCGTCATCGCCTACTCGACGATGTCCCAGATCGGCTACATGATCATGGGCGTCAGCTCCGGCGCCTACGTCGCGGGCATGTTCCACCTCATGACGCACGCCTTCTTCAAGGCGCTGCTGTTCATGTCGGCCGGCTCGCTGATCAGCGCGATGGGGTCCAACCAGAACCTCGACGACATGCGCGGCTTCCGCAGGGCGATGCCGTACACGTTCGGCTGCTTCGTCATCGGCGGCCTCGCGCTTGCCGGCATCCCGCCGTTCTCCGGGTTCTTCTCCAAGGACGACATCCTGCTGTTCCAGGCCGAGGCCGGCGGCTGGCACTGGGTCCTCTACGTGGTCGGCTACATCACCGCGTTCATGACCGCCATCTACACCTGGCGGATGATCTTCCGGGCGTTCTTCGGCGAGCCGTGCGAGGAGGCCAAGGAGCTCGAGCACGGGCACCTCTTCCACCCCGCGCAGGCGACCAACCCCGCCAACGGCGAGGTCGAGGACACCGACGTCGGGTTCCCGGGCCCCGAGCACCACATCGCCGAGACCGCCTTCGGCATGAGGGCCGCGATGGGCACGCTCGCGGTGCTCGCGACCATCGGCGGCGTCGTCGAGATCCCGCACGTGACCAACTGGCTGGACACCTTCCTGGAGCCGACGTTCGCCGACTCCACGATCCACGTCCAGGCCAGCGACGGCAAGCTCTGGTTCGGGCTCGTCCTCGGCGCGGTCCTCGGCCTCGGCGGCATCTTCATCGCCTACACCATCTGGGGCAAGGCCAACGGCGAGATCGCCGTGCGCCTGCGCGAGCGGGTCCCGGCGCTGCACAAGCTCTTCATCAACAAGTGGTACTTCGACGAGCTGATCGACATCGTCGTCGTCCGCCCGTTCGCCTGGTTCGGCCGCTTCGGCCAGCAGACCTTCGAGCGCATCTTCGTCAACGGCACGCTCGTCGGCGGGTCCTCCGGCATCGTCCGGGCGGGCTCCGCCGCCGTCCGCGCGCTGCAGTCCGGCTTCCTGCGCGCCTACGCGGCGCTGCTGCTGGTCGGTGCCGCCGCCGTGCTCCTGTACTTCCTGATCCAGTCCTCGTGAGCCTTCCTCTCTCCATCCCCCTCTGGCTGCCCGCCGCCGCGGCGTTCCTCGGGCTGCTGCTGCCCGGCGCGATCTCGCGCGTCGTGACGATCATCGGCGCGCTGGGCACGTTCGCCTGGACGATCTGGGCGATCGCCGACTTCCACCGCGGCGTCGGCCTGCAGGACGTCACCGACCAGATGTGGATCAAGCCGCTGGGCATCCACTACAAGTTGGGCGTCGACGGGCTCAACCTGTTCCTGATCGCGCTGGCCGCGTTCATCTTCCTGGCGTGCATCGTCTGGGCCGCGACGCAGGAATGGGACCACGCCCCGCAGTTCTTCTTCTTCATGGGCGTCGCAGAGAGCGCTGTGCTCGGCGCGCTGATGGCGCAGGACCTGGCGCTGTTCGTCCTGTTCTTCGACCTGATGCTGCTGCCGTTCCTGTTCCTGGCCGGCGTCTGGGGCCCGGAGGGCACGCGGGTCGCGGCGATCACCAAGCTGTTCATCTACACCTTGGTCGGCTCGCTGCTGATGCTGGCCGCGGCGATCGCCACGGGCGTCCTGGTCTCGCAGCAGACGGGCCACGACATCTCGTTCGCCTTCAGCGACCTGCAGGCGCAGATCGCGATCCTGCCGAAGAGCTCGCAGGAGTGGATCTTCCTCTGCTTCGCGGCCGCGTTCTGGGTCAAGATGCCGGCGTTCCCGGTCCACGGCTGGATGCCCGACGGCTACCGCAACATGCCGCTGCCGGTGCTGGCCGTCTTCTCGGCCGTGCTGAGCAAGGTCGCCGCCTACGGCTTCCTGCGCGTCGTGCTGCCGACCTTCCCGGACGCCTCCGCGCACTTCCAGGACCTGATGCTGGTGCTCGCGCTCGGCTCGATCCTCTACGGGTCGGCGATGGCGTTCACGACGACCGAGTCGCGGCTCGTGCTCGGGTACTCGTCGGTCGCCCAGCTGGGCTTCATCACGCTCGGGATCTTCTCGCTGAGCGGCGACGGCGCGCAGGGCGCGATCCTGCAGTCGATCAACCACGGGCTGGTCGTCGCGCCGGCGTTCGTGGTCGTCGCCTACCTCGCCGAGCGCACGCACGGCTCCGAGGACATCCGGGACATGGGTGGCATCGCGTTCCGCGCGCCGGTCCTGGCCACGCTCTTCCTGATCGTCGCGCTCGCCAACCTGGCGATGCCCGGCTCGTCGAACTTCGTCGGCGAGTTCATGATCCTGCTCGGCGTCTTCCACTCCAAGCTGGTGATCGCGTCGATCGCGTTCGTCGGCGTCGGGATGGCCGCCGTCTACTCGCTGCGCCTCTTCATCCGGACGATGCACAACCGCGTCGGGCCGGAGGTCGAGAGCCACGAGATCAGCTTCCGCGAGGGCCTCGTCCTCGTGCCGCTCGTCGCGGTGATCCTGTTCTTCGCGCTGTACCCGCAGCTCGCCCTGCACAAGGCCGAGCCCTCGATCGCCAAGGCCGTCGCACCGGCCGCGTTGATCCAGCACAACGAAGACACGGTCAGCGACGCCCGTGCCCACGACATCACCGTGATCCGGTAAGGCCTTCATGTTGCTCGCAGTCGTCTCCAAGCCATCCATCGACTGGGCCGGGGTCTCCCCGCTCATCGCCCTGCTGGGCGGGTCGATCGTCGTGCTGCTCGCCGGCCTGCTGCGCGGGCGCTTCGTGCGCGAGCAGATCGTCCCGTTCCTGACGATCGTCGCCTTCGGCGCCGCGATCGGGCTCGGCGTCTGGCAGTGGGACGACGCCAAGGACCTGTTCGTCGCCAAGGGCTCCCAGGGCGCGCTGCGCTCCGACGACCTGACGCTGATGATCCTGTTCATCGTCGCGATCACCGGCATCGGCGCGACGCTGCTGTCGTGGCGCGCGCTGGCGCCCCGCGAGGCCGCGCACGGCGAGTACTTCGCGCTGATGCTGACGAGCGCCGCGGGCATGGTCATCCTGGCCGCCGGCCAGAACCTCGTCACGGTCTTCCTCGGCCTGGAGCTGCTGAGCGTCCCGCTCTACGTGCTCTGCGCGACCGAGATGCGGCGCGAGCGCTCGCTGGAGTCCGGCCTGAAGTACCTCATCATCGGCTCGGTCGGCTCGGCGACGTTCCTGTACGGGTTGGCCTTCATCTACGGCGGCACCGGCCACACGGACTTCCGCGACATCGCGGGCGCGATCAACGGCGACGTCGCCAAGGACGCGCTGCTGCTGACCGGCATCGGCCTGACGATCGTCGGCCTCGCCTTCAAGGCGTCGGTCGCGCCGTTCCACCAGTGGACGCCGGACGTCTACCAGGGCGCGCCGACGCCGGTCACCGCGTGGATGGCCGTCGCGACCAAGGCCGCCGCGTTCGGCGGCGCGCTGCGCATCCTCGACGTCGCGCTGATCGACGCCCACCAGGACTGGGCGCCCGCGCTGGCCACGCTGGCGACCGTGACGATCATCGTCGGCAACGTCGGCGCGCTGTCGCAGTCGTCGCTGAAGCGCCTGCTGGCGTGGTCGTCGGTCGCGCAGGCGGGCTACCTGCTGGCGGGCGTGGTCGTCGCGACGCGCCTCGGCGTGCAGGCGACGGTCTTCTACCTGTCGATCTACCTGTTCATGAACATGGCGGCCTTCGCGGTGATCGCGGCGCGCGAGCGCGCGACGCCCTACGGCGACGACATCCGCTCGATCGCCGGCCTCGGCTGGTCCAAGCCGCTCCTGGCGTGGCCGCTGACGCTGGCGATGCTGTCGCTGGCCGGGATGCCGGCGACCGCGGGCTTCATCGGCAAGTTCACGCTGATCGACGCGGCCGCCGACGGCGGCTACACGTGGCTGGGCATCGTGATCGTGATCGGCTCGATCATCTCGCTCGGCTACTACCTGAAGGTCATCGCCGCGATGTGGATGCGTCCGGCGAGTGCCGCCGAGGTCGCGACCGTCGACGCCGCCGGCGCCCCGCGCCTGGCCGGCGCCGACCCCGTCACCGACCGCAACGACTGGGAGGTCACGCTCGTGGCCGTCCTGGCCGGCGCGGCGATCGTCGTCTTCGGCGTCATCCCCTCCCCGCTGCTGAACCTCGCCGACCACGCGGGCAAGGCGCTGGGCCTGCTCTAGCCCCCGCGCGGTTCGGGTAGCCCTCGTCGTGATGAACGACGAGGACGAGAAGCACCCCACGCAGGACCAGCCGGACCACACCGAGGACCCGCGCAGGCAGGACCAGGGCTCCGAGGGCTACCCGGAGACCACCGAGGAACCGGCCGCCGACGACGGCGATTCGCCGGAGGGCGACGGCGACGCCTGATCCTCCGGCGCGCTTGACGCCGTCCGGCGCGGACGCGACAGTGCGCGGCCATGCGTCGCGCGCACGTCGTCCTGGCCGCCCTCTGCCTCGCCCTGCTCGTGCCGGGCGTGGCGAACGCGACGTCCTACACCCTCGGGTCGGACGGCGAGACCGCCGAGGCCTACAACTACCACGCGGCGGTCCGCGAGCGGGTCTACATCCCGCAGCTGGGCGTCGACACCGACGGCAACGGCGTCACCGACGACGTGGCGATCGAGATCATGCGCCCGGCCGGCTCCGGGCCGGCGAGGCAGGTCCCGGCGATCATCGACCCGAGCCCGTACTACGCGTCGCTGTGCCGCGGCAACGAAGGCCAGTGCATCGGGGACACCGACGCCAACGGCGTCAACGACAGGTGGCCGCTGTTCCTGGACAACTACTTCGTCCCGCGCGGGTACGCGGTGATCTACGCCGAGGCGCTGGGCACGGCGAACGGGACCGGCTGCGTGATGCACGGCGGGCCCACCGACATCAACGCCATGAAGTCGGTCGTCGACTGGCTCAACGGGCGCGTCGCAGGCTTCACGGGACCCAACAGCACCGGCGGCGCGGTCACCGCGACCTGGCACGACGGCAGCTCGGCGATGATCGGCAAGTCCTACGACGGCACGCTGGCCGAGGGCGTCGCGGCGACCGGCGTGTCCGGACTGAAGACGATCGTCCCGGAGTCGGCGATCGACGACTGGTACGGCTACTCGCGCATGGGCGGGATCCGGTTCAACACGCACTACCCGAGGACGCTGTCGTCGGCGGTGACCGACGCCGCCGACCGCGCCGCGTGCGCCGGGCCGTGGGCCACGCTGGACGCCGACGACGGCGACGCGACCGGCGACCGCAACGCGTTCTGGGACGCCCGCGACTACCTCACCAACGTCTCGAACGTGACGGCGTCGGTCCTCGCCACCCACGGGCTGCAGGACGACAACGTGCGCCTGGACCAGCTCGCGTCGTGGTGGGCGGGGCTGAAGCTGGCCGGCGTGCCGCGCAAGCTGTGGCTGCTGCGCGCGGGCCACGCGGACCCGTTCGACGTCCGCCGCGCGGCCTGGGTCGACACGCTGCACAAGTGGTTCGACCACTGGCTCTACGGGATCCCCAACGACGTGATGGACCAGCCGCGCGTCGACCTCGAGAACGCCGACGAGTCGTGGAGCACGCTCAGCGACTGGCCCGACCCGGGCGTCGGGCGCGTGGACCTGCACCTGCGCAGCGGCGCGGCGAGCACCGACGCCGGGACCGTCGCGCTGACCTCCGGCGGCACGCTCGACACGCTGTCCTGGCTCGACGCGCCCAGCCAGAGCGAGACGACGATGATGAACACGCCGGGCGGCTCGCAGGCGTCGCGGCGCGTGTTCCTGTCGGCGCCGCTCAAGCGCGACCTCCGGATCTCCGGCACGCCGCTGGTCGACCTGAAGGCCTCGCTCGACCAGACGCAGACGAACCTCGGCGCGTTGTTGGTGGACTACGGCGGGACCACGCCGAGCACCCAGGTCACGCGCAACGGCGAGGGGTTGAGCAACACGACGACGAGGACCTGCTGGGGCCAGGACGACACGGCCCAGACCGGCGACTTCAGCGCCTGCTACCTCGAGGTCACGCAGCCGCGGACGACCGTCGCCCCGGGCGCGCCGTGGCGCGTGACCAAGGGGATCCTGGACTCGTCGAACCGCACGTCGCTGTCGGGCCCGGCGCTGGCCACCATCGGCGTCGAGACCGAGTTCCCGATCATCCTGGTCCCGCAGGACCACGTGTTCGCCGCGGGCCACCAGATCGGCGTGATCCTGGTCGGCGACGACACGGGCTTCCCGTCGATCCGGGGCACCGGGCCGGCGACGAACATCACGATGAACGCCAAGACCACCACGGTCGCGCTGCCCGTCGTTGGCGGCGCGGCGGCGGCCGCGGCGTCGGGTGGCTTCGACACGACGTCGCCGGTCTTCACGGTGCCCGGCGACCAGACGCTGACGGCGCCGGCGGGCGCGACCGGCGCGGTCGCGACGTGGACGCTGCCGGCCGCGACCGACGACCAGGACCCGAGCCCGGTGGTCGCGTGCGACCCGGCGTCCGGGTCGGCGTTCCCGGTCGGCACGACGACCGTGACGTGCACGGCGACCGACGCGTCGGGCAACGCGGCGAGCGGGACGTTCGCGGTCGTGGTCGACGCCACGCCGGCCCCCGCGCCGTCGCAGCAGCAGCCGCCGCCACCCGCGAGCGACGGCGGTCAGCAGGTCGGCGGCGTGACGACGCCGGTCCCCGCGCCCGGCGGCGTGCCCGCGACCAGGCCCCAGGCCCCGGCCGCCACCGCGACGCTCGACACGGTCCCGGTCGGGCTGACCAGGCTCACGCTCTCCGGCCGGACGCACGGCCGCGTGGTGCTGCGGTTCACGCTCTCGCGCGCGGCGGTCGTCACGGTCAGCGTCAAGCGTCACGGCGCCCGCAGGGCGACCAAGACCATCAGGAAGTCGCTGGCCAGGGGTGCGCGCTCGGTCACGGTGACCGGCCTGAGGCGCGGCCGCTACGACGTCACGATCACGACCAGGCCGCAGGCCGGCAGCGGGCCGGCGCGCACGGTGCGCAAGAGCGTCGGGGTCGCCTGACCGCCCGGTCTGGAACGATGCGGAGGTGCGCATCTCCGCGAAAGCCGACTACGCCGTGCGGGCCGCGATCGAGCTGGCCGTCGCCGGCAACGAGCGACCGACGAAGGGCGACGCGGTCGCGCAGGCCCAGGGGATCCCGCTGAAGTTCCTGGAGAACATCCTCGCCGACATGCGCCACGCCGGGCTCGTGACGTCGCGCCGCGGCGCCGAGGGCGGCTACTGGCTCGCCCGGCCGGCCGAGGAGATCACGGTCGCCGACATCATCCGCGCCGTCGAGGGCCCGCTGGCGACCGTCCGCGGCGGCCGCCCCGAGGACGTCGACTACTCCGGCACCGCCGAGCCGCTGCAGAAGGTCTGGATCGGCGTCCGCGCCGCGCTGCGCAGCGTCGTCGAGCAGGTCACGCTCGCCGACCTCGCCGCGAACAAGCTGCCCAAGGGTGTCGAGGCCCTGGTCAAGGACCCCGAGGCCTGGATGACCCGCCGCTAGCTGGCCTCGGCCAGCGTCAGCTCTGCGTGGGTGTCGGGGCGGACGTAGACGATGTCGCCCTCGGCGAGCTCGAGCTGCTCGGCCTCGCTGCGGGTCAGCTGCGCGGCGACCGCGCCGTCGCCGGCCAGCTCCAGCTCGACGCGGACCTCGAAGCCGAGGTGCACGACGCGGGTGACCTGCGCCTCGATCGCGCCGGACTCGGGGTCGGGCTTGAGCACGAGGTCGTGGGGCCGGACGAGGCCGCCGCCGAGCCTCGCCACCGGGCCGAGGAAGCCCATGACGAACTCGTTGGCCGGGTTGTCATACACCTCGCGCGGCGCGCCGACCTGCTGGATGCGGCCGTCGTTGAGCACGACGATGCGGTCGGCGAGCTCCATCGCCTCCTCCTGGTCGTGCGTGACCAGGACCGTCGTGACGTCGACCTCCTCGTGCAGCCGGCGCAGCCACGCGCGCAGCTCGGCGCGGACCTTGGCGTCCAGCGCGCCGAACGGCTCGTCCAACAACAACACCTTGGGCTCGATCGCCAGCGCGCGGGCCAGCGCCATGCGCTGGCGCTGGCCGCCGGACAGCTGCGACGGGTAGCGCTCCTGGTAGCCGGCCAGCCCGACGATGCCGAGCAGCTCGTCGACCTTGGCGGTGATCTCGTTCTTGGGGCGCTTGCGCACCTTCAGCCCGAACGCGACGTTGTCGCGCACCGTCATGTGCTTGAACGCCGCGTAGTGCTGGAACACGAAGCCGATGTCGCGCCGCTGCGGCGGGACGTTGGTGACGTCCTGGTCCTCGATGATCACGCGGCCGGAGTCCGGGACCTCGAGCCCCGCGATCACGCGCAGCAGCGTCGACTTGCCCGAGCCCGACGGGCCGAGGAGCGCGGTCAGCTTGCCGGGCGCGATGTCGATCGAGACATCGTGGAGCGCGTGGAAGTCGCCGTAGTGCTTGTTGACGTCGGAGACCGCGATCATCGTGCATCACCCTTGCGTTGCAGGACCGTCATCACGAGCAGGGTCGCGAGCGCGATGACGGCGAGAAGGGCCGACGCCGCGTACGCGCCGGCCAGGTCGAAGTTCGAGTAGCGGTTCTCGACCAGCAGCGGGAGCGTGATCGTCTCCCCCGCGATCTTGCCCGAGACGACGCTGACCGCGCCGAACTCGCCGATGGCCCGCGCGGTCGAGAGCACGATGCCGTAGGCCACGCCCCAGCGGATCGCCGGGAGCGTCACACGCAGGAACGTCTGCGTGCGCGACGCGCCGAGCGTCGCGGCCGCCTGCTCCTGCTCGTCGCCGATCTCGCGCAGCACGGGCGTGACCTCGCGCACGACGAACGGCAGGCAGACGAAGATCGTCGCCAGGACCATGCCCGGCACGCTGAAGATGATCTGGATCCCGGCGTTGCTGAGCGTCGGGCCGAACCAGCCCTCGCGCCCGTAGAGCAGGAACAACGCGAGGCCGATGACGACCGGCGAGATCGCGAACGGCAGGTCGATCACGGCCTCCAGCAGCCGCTTGCCCCTGACGTTGGAGCGCACGAGCAGCAGCGCCGCGACGATCCCGAAGATGGTGTTCAACGGGACCGCGATCGCCGCGATCTCGACCGTCAGCCAGAACGCGCTGACCGCCGCGGGCGTCGTGATCGAGTCGATCACCGCGCCGAGGCCCGGCTCGAACGTCCGGTACAGCACGACGCCGATCGGGACCAGCAGCAGCAGCGCGAGGTAGCCGAGCGCGACGATGCGCAGGCCGATCCGGCCTGGGGCGCTAATGGTCATGCCGGTTCCCCCAGTACTCGATCGCGCGCAGGGCGATCAGCATGACGAGCGACACCAACAACAACAGGACCGACACCGCCGCGGCGCCGGACGGGTTGTCGCTCTCGATCTGCTTGAAGATGAACACCGACGACACCTGCGTGTCGAACGGCCTGTTGCCGGAGATCAGGACGATCGAGCCGAACTCGCCGACCGCGCGGGCGAAGGCCAGCGCGGCACCGCTCAGGATCGCGGGCCCGAGCGCGGGCAGGATGATCGAGCGGAAGACCCGCCACGGCCCCGCGCCCAGCGACGCCGCGGCCTGCTCCATCTCCTGGTCGAGCTCCATCAGCACCGGCTGCACCGCGCGCACGCCGAACGGCAGCGTCACGAACAGCAGCGCCAGCGCGACCGCGACCTGCGTGAACGCGAGGTTGACGCCGACCGGCGACTGCGGGCCCCAGAGCGCCAGCAGCGTGATGCCCGCGACGATCGTCGGCATCGCGAACGGCAGGTCGATGACCGCGTTGACGAACTTGCGCCCCGGGAAGTCGTCGCGCACGAGCGTCCACGCGATCGCCAGGCCGGCGATCGCGTTGATGGCCGCGACGACCACCGAGATGATCACCGTGAACTTGAGCGCCGCGACGGCCTGACGGCTGCTGATCGAGTCCCAGAAGTGGCCGAGGCCGCCGTCCAGCGACTTCGCGGTCAGCGCCGCCAGCGGCAGCAGCACGATCAGGCTCAGCCACAGCGTGACGATGCCGACGCCCAGCCCCGTGAGGGACCGGGAGCCGGCGCGCTCGCCCACGCGGGCGCGCGCTCGTCCGGTGATCGTCGCGACGCCCATCGCCTACTTGGCCGTCGAGACGCCCGCGTCGTCCTCGATCTTGGCGACCGAGCCCTTCTCGGGGTCGAACAGCTCGTCGTTGACCTTCTTCCAACCACCGAAGTCGTCGATGGTCTTGACGGTCTTGGGATCGGGGAACCTGGACTTGTTCTTCTCCAGCACCGACGCGACGACCGGGCGGTAGCCCCAGTCGGCGAAGTGCTGCTGGGCGGCGTCGGAGAACACGTACTTGACGAACGCCCTGGCGGCCGGCGTGGCCGACGACGTGGCGGCGATCGGGTTCTGGATCAGGAACGTGTCCTGCGGCTGGACGAGCTGGATGTCCTTCTCGCCCTTCTTGACCGCGGTGTAGTACTCGTTCTCGTAGGAGATGAGGACGTCGCCCTCGCCGCCGGTGAACGTCTGCAGCGCCTCGCGGCCGGACTTCGGCTGCACGGGGACGTGGTCGGTGAGCAGCTTCTTGACGTAGCCGATGCCGCCGTGCTGGTAGGCGCCCATCAGGTTCCACTTCGCGGAGCCGGACGTGAACGGGTTCGGGGTGACGACCTTGACGCCGGGCTTGAGGAGGTCGTCCCAGCCGTGGATGCCCTTCGGGTTGCCCTTGCGCACCACGAACGAGACCAGCGACGTGGAGACGAAGCCGCCCTTGCCGCCGTCGGCCGCGGTCTGGTCGACCCAGTCGGCCGGGACCAGCTTGGGGTCGACGAGCTTGTCGACGTCGGGCGCGAGCGAGAGCGCGACGACGTCGGCCTTCTGGCCCGCGGCGACCGCACGCGACTGGTCGCCGGACGCGCCGTAGGAGGTCTTGAAGCCGATGCCCCTGCCGTCGGCGGTCTTCTGGAAGTCGGGGATGATCTGGTCGTAGACGACCTCGGGGGTCGAGTAGGCGACCAGCGAGATCGAGCCCTTCGAGCCGCTGGAGCTGCCGCCCGCGGACGCGGACGAGCTGTCGCTCGAGTCGGACGAGCCGCCGCAGCCGGCGACCGCGAGGGCGCCGATGGCGAGCGTGGAGAGCAGGAGCTTGGACTTCACGGGGTCGGGTCCTCCAAAAGGGGGTAATCGCACTCGGGATTCAGGAGTTCGGCAGTGTACAGCAAGCTTGTAGGAAAGACGGAGGTAGTCGGGAAGCCTGTGCCAGTTAGGCTCAGGGCGTGCGCGAGACGACGCCGCAGGTGTTCCTGATCGCCCGTCCGGCGCTCGATCCGGACGGCCTGCGCGGCTACCTGGAGGCGGTCGGGGGCGCGTCGTGGCTGGACCGCCGCGCGGGCTCCGACGCCGAGGCGCTGGTCGAGTTCGCGGGCCGCGCGTGCTACCGCTCGTGGGAGCCGGGGCTGAACCCGAACGTCACGAGGATCCGGACCGACCAGCGCGAGTACCTCGACAACGTGCTCGCGTCCGGGCACGGGAGCGTGCTGGAGCACGCGTCGTTCACGTTCGCGTTCCGCGACGTCTCGCGCGTGTTCACGCACGAGCTGGTGCGCCACCGCGCGGGCAGCGCGTTCTCGCAGGAGTCGCTGCGCTACGTGCGGCTGAGCGAGATCGGCTTCCGGGTCCCGCCCGCGCTGGAGCCGATGCGCGAGCGGGTGATCTCCATCGTCGAGCAGCTCGAGGAGCTGCAGGTCCGCGCGGCGCAGGAGCTGGGGCTCGACGAGGACGGCGTGCCGTTCGCCGTCAAGAAGGAGGCGACGAGCGCGCTGCGGCGGCTCGCGCCGCTGGGGTTGTCCACCGACATCGTCTGGACCGCCAACGCCCGGACGCTGCGCCACGTGATCGCGCTGCGCACCGCGCCGGGCGCGGAGGAGGAGCTGCGGCTGGTGTTCGACATGGTGGCGTCGATCGCCGTGGCCGAGGCCCCGTCGTTGTTCCAGGACTTCACGCGCGAGGCCGACGGCACGTGGGTCCCGGCGCGCGGCAGGGTCTAGCGGTCACAAACCGGCGGGGTTGCCGGTAGAGGTGGATGTGGACGACGACTTCGCCGCCTTCTACGAGCGACATGTAGGTGTCGTGACCGCGTACGTCGCGCGGCGCGTCGGCGGCCGGGCCGACCTGGCGTTCGACGTCGTCGCCGAGACGTTCGCGCGGGCGCTGGAGCGCCGGGCGCAGCACGACCCGGACCGCGGGCCCGAGATCGCGTGGCTGATCGGGATCGCCCGCAACCTGCTGGCCGACGCCGCCGCGCGGCGGCGCGTCGACGCCGCGGCGCGGATCCGGCTCGGCATGGCGCCGATCGCGCTCGACGACGACGCGTTGCGGGCCGTCGAGGTGCGCGCGTCCCACGACCTCGCGGGCGCGCTCGCCGCGCTCCCGGACGACCAGCGCGAGGCGGTCCTGCGCCGCGTCCTCGCCGACGAGTCCTACACCGCGATCGCCGCCTCGATCGGCACCTCCGAGCAGGTCATCCGCCAGCGCGTCTCCCGCGGCCTGGCCCGTCTGCGCCGAACCCTGGAGAACCCCGCATGACCGACCCCTTCGCCACCCTCCGCGACGAGCTGCGCGCCGCCGAGCAGCGCCTGGCCGCGCCGCCCGCGCCCGCCAAGCCGCGGCGGCTCCGGGGCCGCCGCCCGCTGCTCGTCGCGATCACCGTGCTGGCGCTCGGCGGCAGCGCGACGGCGGCGGTCGTCTCGCTGACCGGCGGCGAGCCGTCGCCGCCGCTGCACGGCGACACGCCGCCGGGCACCGGGATCAAGCACTACTCGATCTCCCTGCGCCCCAACCTCGGCGCAGGCGAGGCGGGTTGGTGCTGGACGATGCACTTCGGTGGCGGCGGGGCGCTGGGCTGCGGCTCGGCGCCGTCCGCTGACGCCGCTCAGATCGCGGGCGGCGACCTCATGCTCGGCCGCCCCACGCGCGGCGCCGGCACGTGGCACGACATCGAGTTCCGGATCCTCGCGCCGCGCGTCGCGACGGTGGTCCTCCCGGGCGGCCGCCGGATCACGCCGCGTCCCGACCGCGGGCTCCCGTTCGGCTGGACCGCGGTCGTCGCGTTCGCCGCGCTGCGCAGCCAACCACCGGCGCCACAGGTCTTCAGGCTGCTCGACGCGGCCGATCACCCGATCGCCAACTCGGAGGTCGACACCGACCGCTCGCCGCGCGGAGTGGCCGCGCTGCCGGTTGTCTCCGTGAACGCGAGGAACCCCCCGGACCGCCCCTGCGCGATCCACCACCGCGCGCTCCCCCACCTGTCGGCGCAGGACCAGAAGGTCGTCGGGGTCCCGATCGCGCGCGGCGCCGCACCGGTTCTCGGACGGGCGTTCCGGACCTGCGCGGCCGCGCTCTATTCCTACGGCAGGCATCGCGTGACCGCGGCGGTGCTCACCGACGTCGCCGGTCCGGCCTTCAAAGCCGCCGATCTGCCGCTCGGAGCGCCGAACATCACGGCCCGGAGAATCGGGCCCAACTGGCTCGTCACGTACGGCCCGGATGCCGCCTCGCGGCGCACCGTCCTCGCCGCGTTGACGGTCGTCGCACCGCGCTAGCACGCCGAGGCCCCCTCCAACGGGTGCGTTCGACGTGATTCGACACTCTCAGGCCCCGTGTCGAGATCGTGAAACCTGCGTACCTGGGCGCGCTAAGTGTGACTAGTGCCTTCGATCGCCGCGATCTTCCCCGGGCAGGGCTCACACGCGCCCGACATGGACCAGCCCTACCGCGGCCAGCCCGCGTTCGAGCGCGGCCTGGAGCTGCTGGGCTTCGACCCGTTCGAGCGCCTGGACGAGGGCACGCGCTTCCAGCAGCCCGCGATCTTCCTCTGCTCCGTCGCCGCCTGGGACCTCTGGCGCGCGGAGAACCCGGACGAGCTGTCCGACGTCCGCGCCGCCGCCGGCCACTCGCTCGGCGAGTACGCCGCGCTGGTCGCCGCCGGCGTCCTGCAGTTCGACGACGCGATCGCCCTCGTCAACGAGCGCGCCTCGGCGATGGCCGACGCCGGCGACCTGCACCCCGGCTCGATGGTCGCGATGCTCGGCGGCGACGACCACGCCGTCCGGGCGATGGCGGACCGCCTGGGCCTGACCGTCGCCAACGACAACGCGCCCGGCCAGCTCGTCCTGTCCGGCGCCGTCGAGGCGATCGACCAGGCCGAGGAGCTCGCCCGCGACGAGACCGGCGCGCGCGCCCGCCGCCTCCAGGTCTCCGCCGCGTTCCACTCGCCGCTGATGCAGCCCGCCGCCGCCCGGCTGGCGACGGCGCTCGCGCAGGTGGAGATCGGCACCCCGCACTTCCCGGTGTACGCCAACGGGACGGCCGCGCCGTTCACCGACGTCCGCCGTGAGTTGAGCGAGAACCTCCTGCGCGCCGTCCGGTGGCGGGAGACGATGCTGGCGCTGCGCGCGGCCGGCATCGAGCGCTACGTCGAGCATGGTCCCGGCGCGGTGCTCACCGGATTGGTCAAGCGAACCCTGGCGGCGGCGTAGTCATGCAGGCAGCGACGGTCACCGAAGCGACTCCTACAACTGAGGCGCCCACGCGCATCACGACGACCGAGCGCCGCGCGCCGGCCTCGACCCCGCGCACGCGCAACCGGCGCCCGCTTCCGCGCGGGCTGACCGCCGGCCTCTTCGGCGTCGGCGCCGCGCTGCCGGAGACCGAGATCGACAACGCCTACTGGGAGCAGCGGCTCGACACCGACGACGCGTGGATCGTCCGCCGCACCGGCATCCGCACGCGCCGCTGGCTGGAGCCGGGCGAGCCGCTCGCGCCGCTGGCCGCCCAGGCCTGCGCCGCCGCGCTGGCCGACGCCGGCCGCCTGCCCGACGAGGTCGACCAGGTGATCGTCACGACGATCACGCCCGACAAGGTCACGCCGGGCCTCGCCCCCGAGGTCGCGCGCCTGATCGGCGCCCACGGCGCCGCCGCGGTCGACCTCAACGCCGCCTGCGCCGGGTTCCTGTACGCCTTGGACCAGGCCGCCGCGCTGGTCGAGACCGGCCGCGCCCACGTCGTCCTGGTCTGCGGTGCCGAAGCGCTCTCCCGCCTCACCGACACCGAGGACCGCGGCACCGCCGTCCTCTTCGGCGACGGCGCCGGCGCCGTGGTCGTCGCGGCCGGCGAGCTGGAGCGCGGCGTCGCGCGCATGGTCCTCGGCTGCGACCCCGAGCAGGGCGACCTCCTCTTCGCCGACAACGAGGACCGCAAGCTGCGGATGCAGGGCCGCGAGGTCTACCGCCACGCGGTCGCCCGGATGGTCGAGGCCTCGCGCGACGCGCTCGACGCCGCCGGCCTGAGCACCGCCGACCTCGACCTGTTCGTCGCCCACCAGGCCAACGCCCGGATCATCGAGGCCGCGGCCCGCGAGCTCGGCCTCCCCGCCGAGAAGCTCGCGCTCAACGTCGACCGCGTGGCCAACACGTCGAGCGCCTCGATCCCGCTGGCGCTCGCCCAGGCCGAGGCCGACGGCCTCCTCAAGCCCGGCATGACCGTCGGCCTCGCGGCCTTCGGCGCCGGCTTCGTGTGGGGCGCGGGCGTCGTCTCCTGGAAGGAGCGCCAGGACGTCTATGCCTGAGCAGAGCGAGAAGGTCGCGCTGGTCACCGGCGGCACCCGCGGCATCGGCGCCGCGATCGCCGACCGCCTGCGCGCCGACGGCTACAGGGTCGCGACGCTGGGCCGCTCCGGCGGCGACGTGCAGGCCGACGTCGCCGACGCCGAGTCGGTCCAGAAGGCGTTCGACGAGGTGCGCGCGAACTACGGCCCCGTGCTGATCCTGGTCAACAACGCCGGCGTGACCGCCGACGGCCTGGCGATCCGGATGCCCGACGACGACTGGGCACGCGTCATCGACACCAACTTGACCGGCGCCTTCAACTGCACCAAGCGCGGCTTGGAGGACATGTTGAGGGCTCGCTGGGGCCGGATCGTCAACATCTCGTCGGTGAGCGCCGAGCGCGCGAACTCCGGCCAGGCGAACTACACCGCCGCGAAGGCCGGGCTGCTCGGCTACACGCGCGTGGTCGCCAAGGAGATGGGCAAGCGCAACATCACGTCCAACGCCGTGACGCCCGGGTTCGTCGAGACCGACATGACCGCCGACCTGCCCAAGGACGAGATCGCCAAGGCGGTCCCGGCCGGGCGGCTCGGGCAGCCGGAGGACATCGCGGCCGCGGTCGCGTTCCTGGTCTCCGACGACGCCGCCTACGTCAACGGCGCGACGCTCGCCGTGGACGGCGGGCTCGGCGCGTAGCCGCGCAGCAAGAACTTCATCTTCATTCCCGAGAACATCAACAAGGAGAACACCACCATCATGGCCGCCGACCAGCAGGAGATCCTGGAAGCCATCCGCGCCGAGCTCGCCGCGATCAAGGTGCCCGACGCCGAGACCGCGCAGCCCGACACGACGTGGGAGCAGCTCGACGTCGACTCGCTCGACCTCGTCGAGCTCGTCAAGGCGCTCGAGGACCGCTTCGGCGTCCAGATCGCCGACCCGGACCTGAAGGGCATCGCCTCCGTCGGCGACGCCATCTCCCTCGTCGAGCGCCTCCAGGGGGCCGCAGCGTAGATGGACGGCATCGTCGTCACCGGACGGGGCATCGTGTCCCCGGTCGCCACGGGCGTGGACGCGTTCTTCGACGCGCTGCTCGGCATGCAGGGCGGGATCTCCGAGGATGGGCTCGCGCCGTGCGCCGACTTCGACCCGGAGACGACGATGACGCCGAAGGAGGCGCGGCGCACCGATCGCTTCGCGCAGCTGGCGATCGACGCCGCGCATCAGGCCGCGGCCGAGGCGGATCTGCCCAACGGGGTCGATCCGCGCCGCATCGGCGTCATCGTCGGCACCGGCGTGGGTGGGCTGACCACCCTGCAGGCCGAGTGCAAGACGTGGCTGGAGGAGGGCGACCGCGCGGTCTCGCCGCTCTTCGTCCCGATGATGATGCCCAACGCCGCGGCCGGGCAGATCGCGATGCGCCTGGGCCTGCACGGCCCCGGCTTCTCGATCGCGTCCGCGTGCTCGACCGGCGCGCACTCGATCGGCGAGGCCGCGCGGATGATCCAGCGCGGCGAGGTCGACGCGATGGTCGCCGGCGGCACCGAGGCCGCGCTCGTCGGCCTGTGCATCGCGGCGTTCCGGCGCATGGGCGCGCTGTCGCGCGTCGGCGAGTCGCGCCCGTTCGACACGCGCCGCGACGGCTTCGTGATGGGCGAGGGCTCGGCCGTGCTCGTGCTGGAGCGCGAGGAGCATGCGCGCGCTCGCGGCGCCCAGATCTTCGCGCGCGTGACCGGCTACGGCGCGTCCAACGACGCGTTCCACATCACCCAGCCCGAGGAGAACGGGCGCGGCGCGGTCGAGGCGATGACCGAGGCGCTCGCCGACGCGGGCCTGACGCCGGCCGACATCGGCTACGTCAACGCGCACGGCACCTCGACGCCGATCAACGACCGCGTCGAGACGCTCGCGCTGCGCAAGGTCTTCGGCGAGGACTCCGGCCCGCCGGTCTCCTCGACCAAGGGCGCCGTCGGGCACACGCTCGGCGCGGCCGGCGCGATCGAGGCGCTGGCCTGCGTGGAGGCGCTGCGCCGCGGCGCCCTGCCGCCCACGCTGGGCCTGGAAGACGTCGACCCCGAGTGCGCCGCCGATCACATCGCCGGCGCGCCGCGCGAAGCGCCCGACCTGAAGGTCGCGCTGAGCAACTCGTTCGCCTTCGGCGGACAGAACGCAACCCTCGTGTTGCAGGAAGCATAGGACCGCACTCATGAGCGCCGTCTTCGACGTCACCCTCGAGCACCACCTCGCCGCCCGGGCGCGGCTGGAGCTGCTCTTCGACCCGGGCACGTTCCGGCCGATCCGCACCGCGGTCGGCGACGGCGTGCTGTCGGGGTCCGGGCGCGTCCAGGGCCGCCCCGTGGTCGCGTGGGCGCAGGACGGGTCGTTCAAGGGCGGCTCGCTGGGCAGCGCCGGTGGCGAGACGATCGCCCGGACGATCGAGCGTGCCGACGCGCTGGGCGTCCCGGTCGTCGGCTTCCCGCACTCCGGCGGCGCGCGGCTGCAGGAGGGCGTGGCGGCGCTGACTGCCTACGCCCGGATCTTCCGCGCGCAGTCGATCGCGACGGTCCCGATGATCTCCGTGGTCTCCGGGCCGTGCGCCGGCGGCGCCGCGTACTCGCCCGCGCTGGGCGACTTCGTGATCATGACGGCCGAGGCCTACATGTTCCTCACGGGGCCGAAGATCATCGAGCGCGTGACGCGCGAGGTGATCTCCTCGGAGGACCTCGGCGGGCAGAAGGTCCACGGCGCCAACGGGGTCGCGCAGCTGCTGGCGCGCGACGACGTCCACGCCGCGGAGCTGACGCGCCAGCTGCTGACGTACCTGCCGGACCGCGTCGGTGGCCAGGGCGCGCCGCTGGTCCCGCCGGCCGACGCGCCGGACGAGGATCCGGGTGACGTGCTGCCGGAGTCCCCGCGCCAGGTCTACGACGTGCGGCTGATCGCCGAGCGGCTGCTCGACCGCGGCGGGTTCCTGGAGATCGCGCCGAAGTGGGCGCGCAACCTGGTCGTCGGCTTCGGCCGGATCGAGGGAAGGTCGGTCGGCGTGATCGCCAACCAGGCCAAGCACCTCGGCGGCTGCCTCGATGCCGCCGCCGCCGAGAAGGGCGCGTGGTTCGTGGAGCTTTGCGATCGCTTTGGGATCCCGTTGGTCGTCCTGAGCGACACGCCGGGCTTCCTGCCCGGAGCCAAGCAGGAAGCGGCTGCCGTGCTGCGTCACGGCGCATCGCTGCTGCGCGCGTTCGGCGCGGCGACGGTCCCGCGGGTGACGGTCACGCTCCGTCAGGCGTATGGTGGAGCGCACATCGTCATGAACTCCCGCGATCTTGGTGCGACGTTGACGCTTGCCTGGCCTGAGGCCCGGATCGGTGTCATGGGCGCGCGCCAGGCCGTCGAGCTGGTCCGCCGCCGCGAGATCGCGGCCGGCGCAGACGCAGTGGCTTTGGCCGACGCGTACGAGGCAGAGCACCTGCCCGTTCGCGTTGCGGCCGCCGCGGGGTTCGTGGACGAGGTCGTCGCGCCGTCGGAGACGCGCGATCGCATCGCCCACGTCCTGCACATGGCCAAGGCGTGAACCCGGACGGCGAGCGCCTCAGGGAGGAGTCCCGCAACGCGACCGAGGAAGCGATCCTCGACGCCGCGCGCGACGCGCTCGCCGACACGGAGTACCGGCGCCTGACGATGGACGTCATCGCGAAGCGGGCGTTCGTCTCGCGGACCGCGTTGTACTTCTACTTCCCGAACAAGCGCGCGCTGGTGGATCGGTTGATCTCGCGCGCGTTCCTGGACATGTACGAGGCGGCGTCGCCGTACCTGGACGGCAGCGGCGACCCGCGCGCCGAGCTGCGCCGCGGCCTGGCCCGCACCGTCCGGATCATCGACCGCGACGGCCACGTCCTGACGCTGGCGGCGATGCTGTCCGGCGAGGAAGACCGGTTGCCGCCGCAGTGGCTGCCCTACGTGGTGCGGTTCGTCGCGGCCGCGACCGACCGCATCGCCCGCGACCAGGCCCGCGGCATCGCGCCTTCCGACATCCCGCCGCGCCTGGCGGCGCAGGCCCTGCTGGCGATGGTCGAACGCCACGTCACGCTCGAGCTGATCCAAGGCGGCGGCGACGCCCACCAGTCGATCCGGGTGTTGGCGGAGCTCTGGTGGCGCGCGGTGTACTCGAAGCCGGCCGAGCCGCTGCCGGCCGACGACGACTGAGCGCCGGCGCGGGCCCGAGGTCGTCGATGAAGGCCTCGGAGCTGCGGGACTGGTGCCTGTCCATGCCGGGCGCCGTGGAGGAGTTCCCCTTCGCGCCCGAGACCTCCGTCTTCAAGATCGCGGGGAAGATCTTCGTCCTGTCGCGCCTCGGGGCCGCGCCGCTGAAGCTGTCGCTGAGGTGCGAGCCGTTGTTGGGGGAGTCGCTGCGCGCGTCCTACGCGTCGATCGTGCCCGGCTACCACCTCAACAAGAAGCACTGGCTGACGATCACCGTCGGCGAGGACGCCGGCGACCAGATGGTCCTGGACCTGATCCAGGACTCCTACGACCTGGTCAAGCCGAAGCGGCCTTCGCGCTGAACGTCACCCTCGACCTGCAGATCAACCCGCTCTTCCTGGCGGTCACCGTCTCCTTGACGGTTGCCTCGACCCGTCGGCCGCCATCGCTGAACGCACCCGTGACCGTCTGGTCCTCCGTGTGGACCTCGTTCAAGCCCGGGATGCCCGGCGCGTCCTTGTAGACCTTGTGATAGGAGAACGTGCCGTCCGCCCTGATCGTCGGCGCCTGGTGCAGGTACTTCGCCTCGGCGATTCGCCTATGCCCGTTGTTGCACGTGGAGATCTGGTTGAAGCGGAACTGGAAGGTCCTGCCGTCGCCCGTGACGCGCGCGGAGACCTTGCGGTGCTGCGACGTGTGGCCGGTGTATCGAGCGCCCTTGAGGGGAGCATCGGCCAGCGCGATCCCACTCACCGTCATCGCCCCTGCCGCCACCACTCCGACCCACACCACTCGCCTCAGCATTCGAGCGTTGTGCCCGGTGCCCCGGATCCCAAGCGCTAGAACCCGGCGTGCCCCGGGTTGACCGGCGGCCGCGGATCCTCCCGCGGCGGCTCAGCACCACCCCGCTCCTCCGTCCTGGTCGGCTTCCCCAACGGCGTCAACCCCGGGATCTTCAACCTCACCTTCTTCCCATCCCTGGTCACCAGATCAGGCTGCCTCGGATCCAACGGCTCCCCCGGAATCGGACTCATACCCCAACGCTACTCCCCGAGGTCAACCTCAGCGAAAGGCGGGCCGCCCGCGGAGACCGGCAACCGGTTGCGGCGCCACACCCGACAACGCATCGGTACTCCAAGCGCCCGCAGCGGCGGGACTGTGGCCGCGGACACGACCGGTGGCGCGGCCGCGACGTCTCGATACCGCGTGTACCGAGCGGCGTTACCTGCCGCGGGCGGCGTCTTCGCGCGTCTGCTTCTCCGCGAAGCGGCGGGCCAGGGCCGCCCGGACCTCCAGCACCATCGAGTCGATCGTTGCTTGGGACTGGGGGTCGATGTCGGTGAAGCGGATGCCGGTGCCTTCGGGGAGGATCCGGACGATGATGCCGCGGGCCTTGACGGCGCCGCCGTCGCGGGGCATCTGGATCTCCACTTCGACCGCCGAGTTGCTGACGCCGAAGAAGCCGCCGGACAGGAACGCGCCGCCTGCGCTCACGTTCAGCGTCGTCGTCTCGCGCGTCATGCCGCTCCCGCTGACCGTCACCGGCAGCTGGACGTCGAGCCGCGGCGACGCGCGCAGGTTGTCGACGCGCCCCTCCCTGGCGGCGGTGAACGCCACGCACCCCTGAGCGGCCCGGTCGGCGGTCCCGTGCAACACAACCAAATGGCCTTGGTGCATGAACCGGATCTGCGCCGGGCGCGGCAGCAGCCCCGGCGTCGGGTCCCGCGGATCGCGCGGCAGCAGCCACGCGATGTCCTTGGACGTCGCCGCGACGATGCCTTCCATGGGGCGCACGCCGACGCTGAGCGTCGCGGGCATGAAGTCGCGGATCCGTCGCACCGCCCGGCATTGTGCCGGACGGCGCGGCGGTTGGTTTCCAAAACGCCACCGCTCAGCTACGCCGCAGTGCCCCCGCGCAGTCGCGCAAGCAGCGCCTGGCCGTCCGGCGAACCCAGCCCGGTGCACGCATCCCACCCCGCGCGGGCCGTGTAGCCCGGCGCGCCCGGCACGATGTTGTTGCCCTGCGTGATGTCGTGGAACCCCTGGCCCGCGAGCCCCCACCTGTAGAACGCGGGGTTCAGGAACCCGAGCCGCGTCCTCAGCGCGTCGTCGTACAGCGCGATCAGCCCCGCCCACAGCGGGGCGACGGCCGACGTCCCGCCGAACACCGCGTCCCTGCCGTCGACCCGGATCCTGTAGCCGGTCTCCGGATCGCCGACGCCCGCCACGTCCGGCACGCCGCGCCCCGGCTTGCCAGGCGGGTTCGCGTTCCTGTCGACCCTCGCCGCGGTCTGCCACGTGGGCACCGCGAACCGCTCCGACACGCCACCGCCCGTGGCGCTGTCCGGCCCGTCGTTCCACACCGTCTCGCCGCTGATCCTGCCGCCGTCGGCCAGCAGCCGCGTCCCGCCGCACCCCAGGACCAGCGGGCTCGACGCCGGGAAGTCCGCCTGCGCGGTCCCGTCGGTCGACCCGTCCCGCGCGCCGTCGTCACCGGCGGCCGCGGTCACGGTCATGCCGACGAAGCCGGCGTCCGCGAACGCCTGGTTCATCGCGGTGACCGCCTGCGGCGTCCAGTTCTCCTCCGCGCTGCCCCAGCTGATCGAGAAGACCGACGGCCTCCTCGCCGTGTCGTGCGCGGCGGCGAGGATCGCGTTGACGAACCCCGCGGTCGTGTTCTCCGCGAAGTACACCGCGATCCTCACGCCCGGCGCGACCGCGCCGACGACCTCGATGTCGAGCATCACCTCGCCGTCCGCCGGCCTGCCCGGGTCGTTCCTGCCCCTGCCGACCGGGATCGCCTCGACCGTCGGCGTCGGCATCCCGATCGACCTGAAGTACGTGTCGAGGTCGGCCTGCCGGAACCCGCCGCCGAGCTCGATGATCGCGACCCACTGGCCGCTCGCCTGGCTCGTCGGGAAGTTGTACAACTTCGCGATCTCCGGGACCGCGAACGCCCTCGGCGGCGCCGCCGCGGCGGCCCTCACGAGGCGCGGCCTCGCCTGCGGGCGATCGTCCAGCCCCAGGACCGCCGTGACGACGCCCTCCAGGTCGGCCGGGACCTGCACCGCGCCCTCCCGCCCGCGGTAGGCCAGCCCCTCGTCGTTCTCGTAGCGCCCGAGCGAGACGCCGAACGCCTCCCCCATCGCCGCGGCCGGGCCGCGCAGCAAGACGCGCCGCTGGGCCGCGCTCTCGTCGACGACCTCCAGCCCGTGGTCCTTCGCGAACCGCTCGACCTTCTCGACGTCGTCGTCGGCCGCGCCGAAGCGCGCGCCGAGCTGGTCGACGCTCAGGTCCCCTCGCGCGACCGGATCGGCCTCCGCGTGCGCGGCGAACGCGTCGGTCGCGTCGCCGTCCTTGCGGCGCAGGAGCACCGTGACATCGACCGGCTCGTCGGGCGGCGCGTCCGCGACGCGCCGGGCGCCCGGGAGGGGCTGCCGTTCCGATCCGGGAAGCTCGACGTACTGCGAGCCATTGCTCATGGCTGCTCACCTTTCGTTGAGTGTGAGCGCCTCCCGACGGTCGCGATCCACGCTACCGGAACCCCGGACGCTGAGCTACCTACGCAAGGTGAGCATTAGTGAGCTTCAGGGCTATGCCGATGGGGAGTCCGGGCCGACGTGCACCCCGAGCGCGTGGAAGCCGCCGTCGACGTGCAGGATCTCGCCGGTGATCGCCCGCGCCCACGGCGACAGGAGGAACAGGCACGCGTCGGCGACCGGGTCCGGGTCGTCCAGCGCCCATGCCAGCGGCGCGCCCTGCTCCCAGGCGGAAGCGAGCCTGTCGAAGCCCTCGATCGCGCCCGCGGCCATCGTGCGCAGCGGCCCCGCGGCGACCAGGTTGGAGCGGATCCCCCTCGGCCCCAGGTACTGCGCCAGGTACCGGTTGACCGACTCCAGCGCGGCCTTCGAGACGCCGGCCCAGTCGTAGATCGGCCACGCCTTGCTCGCGTCGAAGTCCAGGCCGACCAGCGACCCGCTCTCGCTCTTCTCCAGCAGCGGCGCGAACGCCGCGCCCAGCGACTTCAGCGAGAACGCAGAGATCTCGAACGCGGCGATGGCCGACGCCGCCGGCGCCTCGAGGAAGCGCCCGCCCAGCGCGTCGGCCGGGACGAACGCGATCGCGTGCAGGATCCCGTCGACCACGCCCCAGCGGGACTCCAGGTCCGCCACCACCGCGGCGATCTGCTCCTCGTCGGTGACGTCCATCTCCAGGACCTCCGGCTCCGACGGCAGCCGCGCGGCCATCCGCTGCGTCAGCCGCATGCCGCGGCCGAAGCCCGTGAGGACGATCTCGGCGCCCTCCTCCTGCGCGCGGCGCGCGACCGCGAACGCGATCGAGCGGTCCGTCAGCACGCCGGTGATCAGGAGCTTCTTGCCGTCCAGGTGACCCATAGGCGCACATCCTCGCGCACGCGCGCGCGAGACGCGGACCGACCCCGCCGATCAGGCGTACTCGTAGAACCCGCGCCCGGTCTTGCGCCCGTGATGACCGCTGACCACCATCCGCTTCAGCAGCGGCGGCGGCGCGTACTCCGGGCGCTTGAACTCCTCGTAGAGGGAGTCGCAGACCGCGTACAGGACGTCGAGCCCGATGAAGTCGCACAGCGTCAGCGGGCCCATCGGGTGCGACGCGCCGAGGCGCATGCCCTTGTCGATGTCCTCGCGCGTGGCGAAGCCGTCCTCGACCATCCGGACCGCGGCCATCAGGTACGGGACCAACAGCATGTTGACGATGAACCCGCTGCGGTCCTTGGTCCGGATCGACGTCTTGCCGATCGCCTCGACGAACGCCTCGGCCTTCTTGACGGTGTCGTCGCTCGTCTCCAGCCCGACGACGACCTCAACGAGCTCCATCACCGGGACCGGCGAGAAGAAGTGCAGCCCGATCACGCGCCCGCGGTGCTCGGTCCACGTCGCCAGCTGCGCGATCGGGATCGACGAGGTGTTGGAGGCGATGATCGACCCCTCCGGCAGGATCTCGTCCAGCGCGCGGAAGATCGGCCCCTTGACCTCGGGGTCCTCGAAGACCGCCTCGACGACCAGCGCCGACGGTGCCAGGTCCTCGATGTTGGTGTGGAACGTCACGCGCTCGACCAGCGCGCGGCCGTTGTCCTCGGACAGCTTCCCGCGCTGCACGGCGCGGTCGACCGACTTCTGGAGCCTCCCCCGCGAGCGATCCAGCGCGTCCTGCGCCGGCTCGTGGATCCGGACGCGGGCGCCCGCGCGGGCGGCGGACTCCGCGATCCCCGAGCCCATGAAGCCCGCTCCGACGACGCCGATCTCACCGAGGTCAGTCATGACTTGCATACTAGGACACCAGGAACGAGGAGTGCGGTCCTCGGGCGTCGGGCATGATGTGCGCACCATGGCCAGCGCGGCCACCATCCACCAGCGGCGGCTCGTCGCGATGTCGGTGCTCGGCGCGGTCGCCGCCGCGGCGCTGGTCGGCGGCGCGATCGCGGGCGCGGGCGGCGGCGGGGGCGCGCAGTCGAGCGCCGCCGAGAAGAGGGTGGCCAGCAGCGACAACAGGCCCAAGCCGGCGCAGCTGCCCGGCGGCGGGCGCAGGCTGTTCCCGGAGCGGCGGGTCGTGGCGTTCTACGGCAACCCGCGCGACAGGGAGCTCGGCGAGCTCGGCATCGGGACGCCCGCGCAGGCGGCGAGGAAGCTCCTGAAGCAGGCGCAGCCGTACAACCGCAGGTCGCGCCCGGTGCTCCCCGCGATGGAGCTGATCACGACCGTCGCGACCGCCGCGCCCGGGCCGACGGGCGAGTACCGCGACCGCATGTCCTTCAACATGATCCGGCGCTACCACGCAGCGGCCAAGAAGGCCGGCGCGCTGCTGGTGCTCGACATCCAGCCGGGCCGCGGCTCGTTCGCACCCGAGGTCGAGCGGCTGCGCCCGTTCCTCGTGCAGCCAGATGTAGGACTTGCCCTGGATCCCGAGTGGCACGTCGCCCCGGGCCAGCTGCCGGGCAAGGTGATCGGCCAGACCGACGCCGACGTCGTCAACGCGTCGGCCATGTACCTGTCCAAGCTGGTCAAGACCTACAACCTGCCCGAGAGGCTCCTGATCGTCCACCGGTTCACGGACAACATGATCACCCGCGCGCAGCGGCTCAGGCAGGCCCCGGGCGTCCGGACGGTCATCAACGTCGACGGCTTCGGGACCAACTCGGTGAAGATCGCCAAGTACCAGTCCTTCGTCAGGACGACGCCGACGATGAACCGCGGCTTCAAGCTCTTCTACCACGAGGACCCGCACACGATGCGGCCCTACCAGGTGATGGCGATGTCGCCGCGACCCGACGTGGTCGTCTACGAGTAGCCTGCGGGCGATGTCCCGCCGTCTCACCGCCGTCCCGGCCGCGCTGCTACTCGCCGCGCTGCTCCTGCTCACCGCCACCGCCGCGCTGGCCGCCACGACCCGCACGGCCACCACGCCCGACCAGCTGCGCGCCGGTCACGCCGCCTACGAGAAGGCCGTCGCGACCGGCTGGACCAAGGCCACCAAGCTGCTCGACGCGCAGTTGGCCAAGCACCCAAAGAAGCCGACGGTCGTCCTCGACATCGACGAGACCACCATGTCGAACTGGGGCTGCCTGGACGCGGTCGACTTCGACGTCACGATCGGGCTCGCGACCTGCGTGGTGCAGAGCAAGTCGGTGGCCTTCCCCGGCGCCAAGACCTTCATCAAGCACGCACGCGCCAAGAGGGTCGCGATCGCGTTCATCACCGGCGCCCCGCAGGCCACCTGCGCGCTGCGCCAGAAGAACCTGATCGCGCAGGGGATCAGGAAGCCGTTCACGCTCACCTGCCGTCCGGCGACCTACACGACCGACTCGATCGTCCCCTACAAGTCGGCCGCGCGGAAGGCGCTGGTCAAGAAGGGCGCGACGATCGTCCTCAACGTCGGCGACCAGCAGAGCGACCTCAGCGGCGGCGCGGCGCGCAAGACCTACAAGCTGCCGAACCCGATCTACACCATCAACTAGCGCTCGCGCCTGCGCGCCAGGTCGCTCGTGCGCCCGAGGTGGGTCAACTTGTCCGGGTTGACCACCGAGCGGACGCCGAGCACCTGGTCGTCGAGGATGTCGAGCGCCATGACGACGACGATCGCGCCGTCGGCCTCGCGCGCGATCCACCCCGGCTGGCCGTTGACCTCGGCCAACTCGACGGTCACGCCCGCGATCTTCCCGGCGGCCCGGAAGATCCCGGCCAGCGCCCGCGCGACGCGGTCGCCGCCGACGATCGGCACCCTGAACGCGTTGGCGACGCCGCCGCCGTCGCCGGTGAACACGGCGTCGTCGGCGAGCATCGCGACCAACCCCTCCATGTCGCCCTCTTGGGCTGCGGTCAGGAAGCGCCTGGCCAGCGACTCGCGCGCCGCGCGCGAGGGCTCGAAGCGCGGCTTCTCGGTGATCACGTGGCGGCGCGCGCGGGCGGCGATCTGGCGGCAGTTGTCCGGGGTCTTGTCCACCACCTCGGCGATCTCCGCGAAGGTGTAGTCGAACGCCTCGCGCAGCAGGAACACCGCGCGCTCGACCGGCGTCAGGCGTTCCAACACCAACAGGAACGCCAGCGAGAGGTCGTCGGCCAGCTCGGCGTCGCGCGGCAGGTCGACGCGCGGGTCCGCGCCGCCGGCCGTCAGCAGCGGCTCGGGCAGCCACGGCCCGACGTAGGCCTCGCGCCGCACGCGCGCGCTGCGCAGGTGGTCGATCGCCAGCCGCGTCGCGATCGCCGTCATGTAGGCCTTGGGCGACTCGATCTGCGTGCCGTCCGCCAGCTCGCGGTGCGCGCGCAGCAGCGTCTCCTGCGCGATGTCCTCCGCCTCGGCGACGCTGCCGGTCATCCGGTAGGCGATCGAGAACACCAGCGGCCGGAGGTCGGTGAGCATGGCGGATTCGGTCGGCATGGGCTCGGAGACGATCCTGCCCACCTCGATGTGACATGTCACGCCCGCAACGGCTGTTTCGTCTCAGGGCGCCATGATCATCTTCATCGCAGGAGCAACCGGAGCGGTCGGCGGGCGGTTGGTGCCGATGCTGCTCGAGCAGGGCCACGAGGTCGTGGCCACGACGACGTCGCCGTCGAAGGCCGGCGCGCTACGGGCGCAGGGCGCGCTGCCGGTCGTGGTCGACGTGCTCGACCGCGACGCCGTGCTGGGCGCCGTGGCGGGCGCGGAGCCGGACGTGATCGTCCACCAGGCGACGGCGCTGGGCGCCGCCGTCCCGGACATGCGGCACTTCGACCGCATGTTCGCCCAGACCAACCGGCTGCGGACCGAGGGGACGCGCAACCTGCTCGACGCGGCCGCCGCGAGCGGCGTCCGGCGTGTCATCGCGCAGTCCTTCACAGGCTGGCCGTTCGCGCGCGAGGGCGGCGCGGTCAAGGGCGAGGACGCGCCGCTGGACCCGGCGCCGCCCGCGCCGATGCGGCAGTCGCTCGCCGCGATCCGCGCGTTGGAGGACTCGGTGACGGGTGCGCCGGCCGGGATCGAGGGCGTCGTGCTGCGCTACGGCGGGTTCTACGGTCCGGGCACGGGGCTCGCGCGCGACGGCGGCGAGGTCACCGAGCTGATCCGCAGGCGCAAGTTCCCGGTCGTCGGCGCGGGCGGCGGGCTGTGGTCGTTCACCCACATCGACGACGCCGCGGGCGCGGTGCTCGCCGCGCTGGAGCCGGGCGGCCCGACCGGGATCTTCCAGATCGTCGACGACGACCCGGCGCCGAGCGCCGAGTGGCTCCCGGCGCTGAGCGCCGCCGTCGGCGCCAAGCCCCCGCGCCACGTCCCGGTCTGGCTCGGCCGCCTCGCGGCGGGCGAGGCGCCGGTCATGATGATGACCGAGTCCCGCGGCGCGTCGAACGCGAAGGCCAAGCGCACGCTCGGCTGGACGCCGCAGTGGCCGACCTGGCGCGAGGGCTTCGTCCACGGGCTCTAGGAGCCCGCGCGCGCGGCCTCGGCTTCCCTCTCGCGCAGCTCGATGCGGCGGATCTTGCCCGTCAGCGTCTTGGGCAGGTCGGTGACGAACTCGACGCGGCGCGGGTAGGCGTAGGCCGACAGGCGGTCGCGGACGAAGGCCTTGATCTCGTCGGCGAGGGCGTCGCTCGGCTCGTGGCCCTCGGCGAGCACGACGAAGGCCTTGACGACCGAGCCGCGGCGCTCGTCGGGCGAGGCGACGGCGGCCGCCTCGCGCACGGCGGGGTGCTCGATGCAGGCGGACTCGACCTCGAACGGGCCGATCCGGTAGCCGGCGGCGATGATGACGTCGTCGGCGCGGCCCGCGTACCAGACGTAGCCGTCCTCGTCCTGGGTCGCGGCGTCCTTGGTGTGGAACCAGTCGCCGCCGAAGGTCTCGGCCGCGGCCTCGTCGTTGTTCCAGTAGCCGAGCGGGTAGTGCGGGTTGCTGCGCGCCCGCAGGCAGATCTCGCCGCGCTCGCCGCGGGCGACCTCGCGCTCGTCCTCGTCGAGGATCCGGACGTCCCAGCCCGGCATCGGCAGCCCCATCGACCCCTCGCGCACCTCCTGCCACGGGTAGTTGGCGACCAAGGGGTAGGACTCGGTCAACCCGTAGTAGTCGAGCACGGTCAGGCCGTACTGGTCGCGGAACCAGCGGATCGCCTCCGGGTTCAGCGGCTCGCCCGCGGAGCACACGCGCCGGAACTCGCACGGGTACCTCCTGCCCGCGTCCTCGATCGCCATCATCGAGCGCATCGCGGTCGGGGTCGTGAAGACGTTGGTGACCCTGTGGCGCGACAGGAAGTCGAGCTGCTGGACCGGGTCGAACCCGCCCTCGCGCTGGATGACGACCTGGACCGCGCCCAGCCGCCACGGGCCGAGCAGCGGCGCGATGCCCGCCGCCCACGCCCACTCGCCCATGCCGTGGAAGCGCTCGCCGTCCTGGACCTCGTGGCAGTAGGTGAACTCCTCGTGCGCCAGCAGGTAGCGGTGCGCGTGGACGATGCCCTTCGCCAGCCCGGTCGTTCCCGAGGTGTAGTACAACTGCGCCGGGTCGTCGGCGGACGTGTCGTAGGACACCATGTCGGTCGGCGCGCCCTCGAGCAGCGAGCCCTCGCCGTCCTCGTCGAGGACCAGCAGCTCGCCGACCGTCTCCCCCACGTGCGCGCGGAACCGGTGCGCGTTGGCCTGGTTGGTGACCAGCACGCGCGGGCGCGAGTCGTTGAGGCGATGAGCGATCCCGTCGTCGCCGTAGAGCACCGACATCGACAGCAGGATCGCCCCGCGCTTCCACGCGCCGAAGAACACCGCCGCGGTCTCCGGCGTCGGCGGCAGCACGACCGCCACCCGCTCCCCGGGATCAACACCATGTTGCCCGAGGACATGCGCGGCCTGGTTGCTCAGATCCTGCAGCTCACCCCACGTCAGATCCCGCCGCACCCCATCGAACCGCTCCCACACCATCGCCAGCTTGTCTCGCGGATGCTTGTCGCAGACGTCCTCGGCGATGTTGTAGCGCTCGGGGACATCCCAGGTATGCGACTCACGCAGCTCTTCGTAGCGACCCATGGGAAGACGTTACCCCGAACGCGAGCCCCCAAGGCGAGCCTTCGCGGTCACCACGTCTTCGCGCGACTCCGTTCGGGTGGCGGGGCGAGGCGGACGCGGGCGCCGCTGATGATCACGCCGGACGCCCCGACCAGGACGGGGTCAAGCTCGGCCTCGGCGAGGTCGGGGAGGGTGTCGGCGAGGGCGCCGAGGCGGAGGATCGCGTCGCGCAGCGCGGCGAGGTCGAAGGTGCCGGTGGCGAGCGCGGCGCGGACGGCGGGTGGGCCGTCGACGAGCTCCTCGGCGTCGACATCGGTCAGGGGCGCGAGCCGGAACGACGCGTCGCCGGGGATCGGGCCGGCCCAGCCGAGCCCGCCGCCGGGGGCGACGCCGACGACCGGGCCGAACTCCGCGTCGTTGACCGCGCCGACGAGCACGGCGATCGCCGCCGCCTCGGCGTCGCCGCCGGGCGCGTCGGCCAGCTCCAGCCCCGCGGCGCGCAGCAGCGCGACCGTCGCGTCGCCGTCGAGCCAGCCCTCGCCGGCTTCATCGACAACCTGCTGCGCGGCCGCCGCGTCGAAGCCGTCCAGCGCCGGCGTCTGGCCGAGGCGCCGCCCCAGCCAGTCGCGCCGGTCGGCGGCGATCGCCAGCGCCCGCACCGCGGCCTCCGGGAAGCGGTAGTTCGGCACGCGCCGGTGCTCGCGCTCGGGCAGCCGCCCGTCGCCGCCCACCACGCACGCCACGACCGGCTTGACGGACGGCGGCGCGGCGGACAGCGCCGCGTTGGCGGCGCGCGTCTCGACCGCGTCCTCCAGCGCGGCGAGGCGCTCGTCCGGATCGGCGCCGCCAAGGCCTACATGTACGACGAGGACCGCGTCGACCGCGTCGTCGTCGAGCAGCGCGTCGACCGCGACGCGCTCGTCCTCGCTCGTCGCGCGCACGCCCAAGTCGATGGGGTTGCCCAGGCGGTCGGCGCCCGGCAGCGCGGTTGCCAGCCGCGCCCGCGTCGCCTCGCTCACCCGCGCCAGCCCGAGCCCGCGCGCCGCCGCGGCGTCGGCCGCGACCGTCCCGAGCCCGCCGGAGTTCGTGACGATCCCGAGCATCCGCCCGGCCGGCAGCGGCTGGCGCTCCAGCAGCTCGGCCGCGTCGAACAGCGTCTGCGTCGACTCGACGCGCAGCACGCCGGCCTGCGCGAACAGCGCCTCGGTCAGCGCCGCGTCGGTCAGCGCGCCCGCGATCCGCAGGCGCCCCGGAGCATCGCCCTCGTCCCGCGCGCGCGACCCCTTGACCGCCAGGATCGGCTTGCGCCGCGACACCCGCCGCGCGACCTGCGAGAAGCGCCGCGGGTTGCCGAACGACTCCACGTAGAACGCGACGACCGTCGTGCGCTCGTCGTCGGCGAAGTGCTCCAGCACGTCGTTGGTCGACACGTCGGCGCGGTTGCCGAGCGCCAGGAACGACGACACGCCCATCCGCCGCGCGGCCGCGTGGCCGAGCAGCGCGAGCCCCAAAGCGCCCGACTGCGAGGACAACCCGAGCCCGCCCACGCGCAGCGGGACGCGCCCGATCAGCGCCTGCAGCCGCAGCGACGGATCCGTGTTGACGACCCCCAGCGCGTTGGGCCCGACCAGCCGCAGCCCGTGCGCGCGCACCTCGGCCAGGAGCGCCTCCTCGCGCGCGACGCCCTCAGGCTCGTCGGTGTCGGCGAAGCCGGTCGACACCACCAACAACGCCCGGACGCCCGCAGCGGCGGCCTCGCGAGCGACATCCAGCACTTCCCGCGCGGCGACCGCGACGACCGCCAGGTCGACCTCCTCGCCGATCTCGCCCAGCGACGCGACCGCCCGCGTCGAGCCGACGACGCCCCGGTCCGGGTGGACCGGCGTGGCGACGCCGCGGTAGCCGCCCTCGACGATCCCGCGGAAGATCGCGCCGCCCACCGACCCCTCACGGGCCGACGCGCCGACCACCGCGATCGACCCCGGCGACAGCAGCGCGCGCAGCGACTCCACCGTCGCCGCGTGCGTCCGGTCGTCGATCCGCTCGGCCAGCTGCGCGGTCGGCGACAGGTCCAGGGCGAGGTGCACGATCCCGGCGGTCGACGCCCGCCGCACCCCGAACCCCGCGCTGCCGAAGACGTGCAGCATCGGCCGGTTCTCGCCCATCACCTCGGCGTCGAAGCGCGTGATCCCGCGCGACGCGGCGACGTCGGCCAACTGCTGCAACATGCTCGTCGCCAGCCCGCGGCCCTGCTGGTCCTCGGCGACCGCGAACGCGACCTCGGCCGCGTCGGGCTCGTTCAGGCGGTCGTAGCCGGCAACCGCGACGACGCGGTCGCCCAGGTGCGCCAGCAGCGGCACCCGCGCGTCCCCGTCGGCGTGCGCGTAGTCGCGCGAGATGATGTCCGACCGCCCCGCGCCGTGGAAGCGCAGGTAGCGCGACTCGAACGACAGCCCGTCGAAGAACGCCCGGATCGCCTCCTCGTCCTCCGGCTGCGGTGAGCGCAGCCGCAGGGCGGAGCCGTCGCGGAGGATGACGTCTCTGACGATCACCGGGGTCAGGGTATCCCTGGCTGCGGGTTTCGCCCCCTGGGCGAAACCCGCGACCGAAGGTGAGCCGCCAGGCGAGCCTTCGGCGGCCTACTCTTCGCCCGTCGCCTGGCGCTCCTTGATCTTGCCCTGGAGCTGCGACATGACGTCCGGGTCGCGCAGGGTCGTGACGTCGCCCAGCTCGCGGCCCTCGGCGATGTCCTTCAACAACCGCCGCATGATCTTGCCCGAGCGGGTCTTCGGCAGGTCGTCGGCCCAGATGATGCGCTTGGGCCGCGCGAGCTTGCCGATCCGCTGGGCGACGTGCTCGCGGATCTCGTTCACGAGCTCGTCGGAGCCCTCGTAGTGGCCGTCGAGCGTGACGAACGCGGCGACCGACTGGCCGGTGTCCTCGTCGGTCTGCCCGATGACCGCGGCCTCGGCGACCTTCGCGTGCGAGACGATCGCGGACTCGATCTCGGCCGTCGACATCCGGTGGCCGGACACGTTGAGCACGTCGTCGACGCGGCCGATCACCGAGATGTAGCCCTCGTCGTCCTGCTTGGACGCGTCGCCGACCAGGTAGGTCTCCGGGCCCCACTTGTCCCAGTAGGTCTGCACGTAGCGGTCGTCGTCGCCGTAGAGCGTCCGGAGCATCCCGGCCCACGGCTTCGACAACGACAACAAGCCCTGCGTGTTGCGCTCGAGCTCGTTGCCCTCCTCGTCGAGGATCGCCGCGCTCACGCCCGGCAGCGGCGTCCCCGCCACGCCCGGCTTCATCGACTGCGCGCCCGGCAGGGTGGTGATCATGATCCCGCCGGTCTCGGTCTGCCACCAGGTGTCGACGATCGGGCACCTCTGCCCGCCGACGACGACGTAGTACCAGAGCCACGCCTTCGGGTTGATCGGCTCACCGACGGACCCGAGCAGCCGCAGCTTGGCGAGGTCCGCCTTCTCGACGTGCTCGACGCCCCACTTGATGCACGCGCGGATCGCCGTCGGCGCCGTGTAGAAGATGGTGGTGTCGGTCTTCTCGGCCAGCTCCCACCAGATCCCCTTGTGCGGGTAGTCGGGCGCGCCCTCGTACATCACCGACGTCGCCGCGTTCAGCAGCGGCCCGTAGACGATGTAGGAGTGCCCGGTGATCCAGCCGACGTCGGCGCTGCACCAGTACACGTCGCTCTCGGGCTTGAGGTCGAAGACGTGCTTGTGCGTCCACGCGACGTGCGTCAGGTAGCCGCCCGTCGAGTGCAGGATGCCCTTCGGCTTCGCGGTCGACCCGCTCGAGTACAGGATGAACAGCGGGTGCTCGGCGTCCAGCTCTGCGGCCGGGCACTCGGCGTCGGCCGCGGCCAGCGCCTCGTCCCAGAAGACGTCGCCGTCGCCCATCGGGCAGTCGATCCCGGTGTGGCGCACGACGAACGTCGTCCTGACCGGCATCCCGGCGTCGTCGACGGTCTGCTTGACCGGCGCGGTCTTGCCCTTGCGCCGCGCCCCGTCGACCGTGATCAGCGCCTTGGCCTCGGAGAACTCCATGCGCTCCTTGACCGACTCGGCGCTGAAGCCGCCGAAGACCACGTTGTGCGGCGCGCCGATCCGGGCGCACGCGAGCATCGCGACGACGACCTCCGGGATCATCGGCAGGAAGATCCCGACGACGTCGCCCGCCTCGACGCCCGCGTCCTTGAGCGCGTTGGCCGCGCGCTGGGTCTGCTCCAGCAGCCAGGCGTAGGTGATGTCCTTGGACTCGCCCTCCTCGCCGCGCCACTTGAACGCGACGCGGTCGCCGAGGCCCGCCTCGACGTGGCGGTCCAGGCAGTTGTAGGAGGCGTTGGTCGTCCCGCCCTCGAACCACTTGTAGAACGGCGGGTTCTTGTCGTTCAACGCCTCGCCCGGCGGCGTGAACCAGTGCAGGGCATCCGCCTGCGACCGCCACCACGCCGCCGGGTCCTTGGCCGCCTCCTCGTGCACCGACAGGTCCCTGATCAAGGCATTGGCCTTGAAGTCGTCGGATGGCTCGAAGCGCTCCTGCTCGAGGAGCTCGGCGAGCTGCCGCTCCAGATCGGTCGTGGTGCCGGCCATGTTGGTGTCCTTCTTCGTCTAGTTGAGGGGTTTGACCGGGAGCACCGTCCGCTTGAACGTCGCGTTGGCGACCCCGGCGAACGAGGCATACCACGCGGCAGCCGCCGTCGCCAAGCCCACCCAGCCACCGATGTGCACGATGTTCTGGTGTCCACCGGCGTTGCCGATGCCGAGCAGGAAGAACGTCACGGCCAGCAGCCCGAACACGAGCGCCACCGCGGCCGACACGCGCATCGACGGGATGAACATGTAGGTCGTGAAGATGCCCCAGGCGATCAGGTAGAGCCCGACCGCGTGGCCGACGTCGGCCGCGGGGATGTCCTTCTCGAACCAGATCACCAGCGCGGCGAACGAGAGCCAGAAGCCGCCGTAGGACGTGAACGCGGTCGCGCCGAACGTGTTGCCGTTGCGGAACTCCCACATGCCGGCCATGAACTGCGCCAGGCCGCCGTAGGCGAGCGCCACCCCGAGCACGACGGGCTCTCCGCCCGCGCCGATCAGGTTGGCGTTGAACATGCTGAGGACGAACGTCGTCAGCGCGAACGCGGCCAGCCCCAGCGGGGCCGGGTCGGCGATCGGCGTCGGGACGAACGACAGATCCTGGGGTGCGACGGCCTCCCGTCCGTCGGCACGCTCGGACCGGGTGAACCGCGGGGCATCGGCCGCCGAGGCCTCCATGTTGGGACGCTCCTTTCAGGAACCTGACCAGTTGGTCAGAAGTGTTCCCGTAGCGGCGTAAGGTGAAGCCTCCCGGCCCTGTCCGGAGGGTTACGCGGACGTCAGCCGCGGCGCTTGCGCTTCTTGCGCGCCGACGTCGCCGGCGAGGGCGTCTCGGTCGCGGGCGCCGAGGCGCCGTTGCCGTTCCCGTTGCTCACGGGCTCCGGCAGCTCCGCCCTCGGTCGGCCGCGCCGCCCGAAGCCACCGCCACCGAAGCCACCGCCGCCGCCCCGCTCCCCGCGCGCGGCGTCGCGCTGCTCGCGGACCTCCTGCGGGCTCGGCCACGGCACCGCCTCGCCCGCGTCCCACGCGGGCGGCATCCCGCCGGGCCAGCGGCCGAGCATCATCGCGCCGAGCATCGCCAGCCAGAACGCGGTGACGACGAACGACAGCGCCGACAGCGGGCCGAGGATCTGCAGGACGCCGACGATCGCGCCGAGGATCCCGACGAAGCGCGGCAGCAGCCCGACGCGCATCGCGGCCAGCGCCACGAGCACGATCGCGGCGGCGAGCGCGAACAGGCCGAGCTGGCCGACGAGCGTCCCGCCGACGAGCAGGCTGCCGTTGCGCACGACGTCGTGGGCGGCCGCGGTCGTCTGGTGGTCGGAGGACGCGAAGTCCGCGGCGTTCCTGACCAGCCCGATGATCCGGGCGAGCGCGCCGACGCCGGCGAGGACCGACCCGACGTAGACCAGGATCCGCGTCGGCCGCGCGACCTTGCCGGCGCGGTCGAGCGTCATCCGCAGCAGCTCGAGCAGGATGTAGCCGAGCGCGAAGTAGACGAGCGCCTGCAGGATCGTCGCGATGACGAGGCCGGAGGCGTGGTGGTGCAGGTACAGCGCCTGCTCGCTGGCGAGGCCGGTGCGGCCCGCGCCCAGCGACTCGCCGGCGGTCTCGCGCAGCGCGTCGATCGGCGTGACCTTCGGCAGGTCGCTGAAGATCGACGTCTGAAGGACGTTCGCGATGACCGTGACGATCGCCGCGACCAGCGCGATCAGCCCGGTGCGCGGACGCCGCCTCGCCTCGTGTTCGACGACCTGGGCCGGGGTGACCGCCAGGTCGTCCCCGGGATCAGTCGCGGCCATCGGTCAGCGAGCGCTGGTGGTCGTGGCCGAGGCGGCCGGGCATCAGCAGCTCCGGCTCGTCGCGATCCACGGTGCGGGAGATCTTGTCGCCGGCCACGAGGACGAGATCCAGCACCGGCGCCGCAAGGCGCAGGCCGGCCTCGACGCGGCCGCGCCAGATCAGCTGTTGGGACGAGAGCTGCGCCACGCGGGGGATCCTAGATGGCGCGGCGCTCGGCCGCTTATTGCAGGCCTTGGCGTGCTTCGCGCACGAGCGTCACGGCCTCCGGGAACACGGTCGCCATGACCGCCCGGATCTGCTCCGCCTGCTCCTGCGTGGTGCCCTGGATGTTGACGCGGTTGACCGCCGCGACCGTCATCTGCACCGCGAGGCCGATCGCGTTGTCGGCCCACGCGAGGCGCTGCTGACCCTGCATCTGGTCGGCGAACTCCGCCATGCGCTTCTGGAGCTCGTCAGGGTCGCCGAAAAGTCCGCCAAAGCCTTCCATGGACTTACTGTAGCCCGCTGCCGACCGGCTCTTGCGGAGCGTTCTCGGCGTCGCGCTCAGCCGCGCGTGAGGCCTTGCCGGCGGCGATGACCTCCTTGAAGGAGCGGAACCTGAAGATCGTCACGAGCGCAACGAACCCGACGCCGAGGCTGAACGCGGCGATCGCGATCTGCTGGCCGACGGAGTACGCCGCGACGGTCGCGCCGGTGGCGGTCCCGGCGAACACCTTGACCAGGAACGCCTGCTGGACGCCGGCGCCGCCGGGCGTGAACGGCACGACCGCTGCGACCGCGTTGACGCCGAGGACCAACAGCACGTTCTTGACCGAGCCACCGATGTGGAACGCGTCGAGCAGGAACCAGAACGCGGTGAACCGGAACAGCCACGCGCCGAACTGGACGAGCCAGACCTCTTTGAAGTACCGACGCCTGTCGAAGATGATCGTCAGGCCCTGGCGCACGCGCGCCCAGAAGGCCTTCACCTTGGTCGACAGCAGCGCGAACGCGGCGAGGCCGGCGATCGCCAGCGCGGTCATGACGAACAGCAGGAAGCGCGGGTGCGACGCGAAGAACGACAGGTCGAATGCGTGGAGCTTGGAGAAGTCCGGCGGCTTGGGGAAGACGCCCTGCGTGAACGCGAAGATGAGGATGAAGACGCCCATCGAGGCGTCGAAGCCCGCTTCGACGAAGAACGCGGCGGCGATCGCGGGGTAGGTCGAGTTCGGGATCGACGACTTGACCAGGAACGCCTTGATGACGTCGCCGCCGCGCGCGGGCACCACGTTGTTGAAGCCGTAGGCGGCGATGTAGGCGCCCCAGATCCGCTTGAACGGGACGTTCTCGGTCGGGTACGCGGCGCGCAGGACGTTGTAGAAGGCGCGGCTGCGGATCGTGAGGTAGGTCCCGAAGCAGAGCAGGCCGAGCGCGAGCGCGCCCCAGCGGATGTCGGCCAGGTTGGAGAAGAACTGGCCGGCGGCGTCGAAGAAGTCCCCGACGCCGGCGGTGATCAGCTGCGCTCCGGGGTCCGGGGTCACTCCGGGGAGAGTACGAGGCCGATCGCCTCGAAGACCGCGGCGTCGTTGAGCGCGGTCGCGGTGATGTCCGCCATCGGCAGCTCGATGTCGGCGAGGTACGGGACGCCGATGACGGTCAGGCCCGCGGCCTTGGCGGCGGTCGCGCCGGTCGGGGAGTCCTCGAGGCCGAACGAGCGGGCCGGGTCGGCGTCCAGGCGCGCGCAGGCTTCGAGGTAGATGTCCGGCCAGGGCTTGGGGCGCGGGACCTCGTCGCCGGCGACCGTGATCGCGAAGCGATCCGCGACGCCCGCGGTGTGGAGGACCAGGTCCAGGAACGCCCGCTGCGAGTTCGACGCGACCGCGATCGGGATGCCCGCGTCGCGCAGGGCGTCCACCAGCTCCAGCGCGCCGGGGCGCGGCTCGATGTCGTGTTGCGCCTCGTCCATGACCAGCGCGTGCAGCTCGTTCATCAGGTCCTCGCCCCTGCCCGGCTGCTCGAGCATGACCTCCAACTTGCCCGCGGCGATCGAGTGCGACGACCCGATCAGCTCCCGCTTGTGGTCGTACGTGAACGTCGAGCCATGGTTGGCGAACAACGTCGTCTCAGCCCGGGTCCAGGCCTCTTCGGTGTCGAGCAGCAGGCCATCGTTGTCGAACACGACGGCGGCGGGGAACGTGGGGGTCACGCCCTACAAGCTAGCCGGGCGCCAGCGCCAGCCGGTGCGTCTGCGCGATCCGCGCGCTCATCGCGTCGGGGACGCCGACCTCGGCCGCGACCTCCGGCCAGGCGGCAACCGCTTCCCGGACCTCGGCGTGGATCTCGGCGGCGCGCCCACGCCTCATCGCCGCCGTGCTCGCCACCGCGTCGAGGTCGGCGAGCGCGAACCCGTCGCGCTTGCCGTTGAGCGACATCTGATGCTGCGAGGTCCAGTCGCCGGTGGGGTTGAAGGCCCACATGACGTCGAAGGCGGGTGACAGCGACCACTGCCCCGCCCGATCCATCAGGAAAGCGATGTTCTTGACGTGGTCGTCCTGGTTGCGGGCGACCACGTTGAACACCATGCGCCGGAACTGCTCCTCGATCGTCGCCTGCCCGAGCCCCAGCTCGCGGATCATCAGCAGCGCCTGCTCGTAGGAGTAGGCGGCGGGCGAGCGGAAGTCGAAGTGGCGCAGCGCGGCGAGCGATTGGAGGTGCAGCTTGTCGCCGTCTGCGGTCCGGTCGAAGCGCCGCGTCATGAAGTGATGGCGGTCGTGCTCAGCCATGATCCGGCACTCGCTCATCGTGATGCCCGCGCGCGCCGCGAGCTTGGCGTAGGCGTACTCGACCAACCCATAGCCCTTGGGATCGGCCAGCTCGCGGTCCCGGTTCTCGGCGACGCCGTCGAACTTCAGCAGCCAGTGCTCGAAGCCCGGCGGGACCGCCGCCTGGCCCGAGCGGACCGCGCCGGTCTCCGGGTTCCAGGCGATCACCGCCTTGGCCCGCGCGCCGCCTGCCGACGTCCCGACGCGCAGGATGTCGCGCATCGCGTCCTCGCGCGACTCGCCGTCGAAGGAGGCCGAGAGGCGCTTGCGGTCGCTCAGCACCTCGGAGGCGAGCTGGACCAGCGCGGTGATGTCGATCGCCGTGCTCGCGCCGCGGTCGGGGCCGGCGGCCGGCCGGAACTCGAGCGCGCCCATGCCGCGGCTGCCCGTGTAGCAGAGGCGCTCGACGGCGTTGAAGCTCTCCGGGCGGCGGCCCTGCTCGGCCAGCCACGCGTCGATCAGGACGTTGCCGTAGCGATCCGGGAGCGCGTCGGCGAGCATCCCCGGCAGCCCGTGGAAGCTCTCGGGCGCCAGCGCCGGGAAGCTGTAGGGGTCGGTCCGCAGCGGCATCATCAGCGGCGCGAGCTGGATGCCGCTGGGCACGAAGTCCGGGTCGTAGGCGAACGTCGCGTGCTGCCCGCCGTCGGGCAGCACGACCGCGCCGATCCGCGTTCCCCAGAGCCAGACCTCGGCACGCGTCGGGCTCATGACCGCTCACCGGTCTCGTCACCCCAGACCCACCTGCCGCCCGACGCGCCCGGCCTGCTCGCGCCGGGCGCCGACGCGCGCCGGCGGACCCTCCCGGTCTGCGCCCTCTCGGTGAACGGGTTGATCGTGTTCGCCGGGATCAGCGCGTCGAGCGCGTCGAGGAGCCCGAGCACGCGCAGCACGCGCACGAGGTTGACCACGGAGGTCGACTCGCCGTCTTCGATGCGCGCGATCGTGCGGAGGCCGACGCCGGCCTCCGTCGCGAGCGCGTCCTGCGTGACGTTGCGGGCGAGGCGCGCGCGCTTGAGGCGCTCACCGAGCTCGGTGAGCACCGCGTCATCAGAGGTGTAGCGGTCAATCCTCACAACGTGCCAAACATGACGTATTACAGGCCAAATTCGGGCCTACCGTGCCATATATGGCATCTTACCATGACTCCACGTAACCATCTCGCAACCCGCCAAAAATGACACGCAAAGGGCTGTTTCAAGGCCTAAGAAGCCAAATTTGGCAGCTTACGCACACCTGGCTCCCGCCACAGGAACCAGACCGGTGGCCCCTTCGGCAGCTCCAGGCGGTCGACGACCGTGAAGCCGTGGCGGCCGTAGAAGGCGAGGTTCTGCTCCTTGCCGGTCTCCAGGTAGGCGGGCAGGTGCTCGCGGTCGCAGAGGTCGAGGCCGGCGCGGATCAGCTGGGAGCCGACGCCCTGGCCCTGGCGGGATGGGTCGACGCCGAGGACCGCGAGGTAGAGGTGGCGCTCCGACGGGTGGCGGACCTCGACCTGGCCGAGGCCGCGCAGGATCCGGGGCAGGCGCGGCAGGACGCCGCGGAACGTCACGCGCACGAGCCCGAGCGTCTCGCGCGCCGACTCGCGCCACTGGTCGGGCAGCGCCCACAGCGCGGCGCCGCCGGCGCCGTCGTCGGTGGTCCAGGAGACGTCCTGCGGCAGCAGCCGCCGCAGCTGCCAGGCGAAGAAGCGCTCCGACCAGCGCGACGTCGCGGGCTCGCCGCCGTAGACCCAGCGGGTGACGGGGTCGTCGGCGAACGCGCGCGTCAGCGCCTGCGTCAGAGCATCAACATCATGGTGTTGAACCGGGCGGACCTCCGGCATGGCGCCGGACTCTAGCGGCGCAAACCGCTGAGCGGCGCTCAGCCGTCGGCGTTGATGGTGGCGATCAGCTCGCCGAGGACGCGCGGGGCGTCGTCGTTGCCGACCTGGCAGGTGCCGGCCGCCTCGTGCCCGCCGCCGCCGTAGCGCAGCATCAGCTCGCCGACGTCGGTCTTCGAGGAGCGGTCCAGGATCGACTTGCCGGTCGCGAAGACCGTGTTCTGCTGGCGCAGGCCCCACAGGACGTGGATCGAGATGTTGCACTGGGGCCACAGCGCGTAGACCGTGAAGCGGTTGGTCGCGTAGATCGTGTCCTCGTCGCGCATGTCCAGGACGACGAGGTTGCCGTGCTGGGTGCCGCAGCGGGCGACCTGGTCGATCGCCGCGTCGGCGTGCTCGCGGTAGAGGTCGACGCGCTCGGCGACGTCGGGGCAGGCGAGGATCTCGTCGATCGACTTCGTGGTGATGTCGTCGATCAGCTGCATCATCAGCTGGTAGTTGGAGATCCTGAAGTCGCGGAAGCGGCCGAGGCCGGTGCGCGGGTCCATCAGGAACGAGATGTAGTCCCAGCCCTGCGGCTCGAGGATGTCGTCGCGCGAGAAGTCCGCGGCGTCGGCCTTGTCGACGGCCATCATGATGTCCTCGCCGACGGCGGTGAAGACGTCGGCCCCGCCGAAGTAGCGGTACACGACGCGCGCGGCGGACTTGGCGCCGGCGACGATCACGTGGTTCTCGGGCGACTCCTCGACGCGGATGAGCTCCGAGTCGTGGTGGTCGAACGACAGGTGCACGCCCGGGACGTAGGGCAGGTTGGTCGTGATGTCGCGGTCGGTCAGCTCGACCTTGCCGTCCTGCATGTCCTTGGGATGGACGAACAGGATGTCGTCGAGGATGCCCAGCTCCTTGAGGAGCGCTGCGCACACCAGCCCGTCGAAATCGGAGCGCGTTACCAGTCGGTACCGCTCGGCCACCTGCGTCGTCATGCGGAAGAGTCCCTGTCCCTTGGTCCCTTGGGGGTTGCCACCGTTCTCTGGAGGTGGTCGGCAGGGGTGCGGGATTCCTGAGCGCTGTTGGCGCAGGCGGACAGGTCAGCCGTCTTCGTGCTTCTCCAGGTAGTCGATGTAGACCGGGCGCAGCGCGTCCGACAGCGCGGTGTCGTCGTCGCGGAACGTGTCGGCGACCTGGCCGGACCAGTGGTTGATGTCGAAGTCGCCCTGGTCGACCTGGCCCGCGGCCGCCTCGGCGGCGGGGACCAGCTTCATCAGGCCCCACAGGAACCTGACGTCCAGGTGGCGCTCGGCCCGGTGCACTGCGCGGTCGTGCAGCTCCTTGGAGCCGAGGGCCTCGAGCTCTTCGCGGCGTGACATGGCAGGGATCCTGTCAGGCCTCGCCTTGCCCCGTCGGCGAGCTACTTCCTGACGACAGATGAGGGAAGCAACGGCGTGAGCCACGATGGCGCGGTTGCGATGGGCGGTGAAGGCTGCTGAGGCGAGTTATTGGACATGCGCTCGTCGGGTAGGCGGTTGATCGGCCGACAACGTCCATGCAAACACGTTGCTGAAGAGCTCGGCCTGCTCCACAGCATCATCAAGGGCATTATGTGTGTGCGGGCGGGCAGGAAGCAAGAACGCCGGCATCTTCGCCTTTCCGGACTCGTCATGCACCGTATGCGCCCGAGCTTGGTACAGAGTTCGGATGTCGAGACACGACGAGTAGCCGAACGGCGAGCCGTCCTTCGCGTAACGCACGAAGTACCAGTAAAGGAACGCCCAATCGAAGGCCACCGGGTAGGCGACCAGCACCGGGCGATGCTCGCGTGCAACGTCCAGGACCCACTGCGCGGCTTCGGTCATTGCGGCCGCCGGCTCGCGACCCCACGTGCTGAGGCGATCGCGGTCCAGTCCGTTGACCCGCATCGCCTCTGGTTGCCACTCAGACGAGATCGGCTTCAGTTCTGCGTAGAACGTGCTCTGCTGTGGATCAACCCGGCGGAACGTCGAGCCGTCATAGGTACCAGCCACACAAAGACCAAACGAGAGCAGCGAGTACGGCCCGGGAATAGGACCGTCCGTCTCGACGTCTGCCGAGATATAGAGGTCGGTCCGGGGCGTCACCCGAGGATCGTACCGCTTTTTCAGGGAACATATGTTCGCCTGGCCTTAACCCGCCACTTGACCGATCAAGGTTGGTTTAGGATCCGCAAGATGCAGCAACCGGAGCCTCGTCAGGCCTACTCCAGACGGCGTCTTGACGAGCTCGCGGCAGGGCTCGACGATCTCAAGGAGATGCTCGACAGCGCCAAGCTGTGCATCTACGCCACCGGCTCGTATGGCCGACTGGAAGCTTGGCCGGGCTCGGACATCGATCTGTTCTTCATCTACGAGGACACGGAGGCGGTGTCGTACCTCACGTTCCTTCGCCTTGCCGGACGGTTGATCGAGACGACCGCAGAGATGAGGTTCCCGCCGTTCTCCGGCGACGGCAAGTACCTGGAGAGCCTCGACGTCAACGCGATGGAACGCGTACTCGGTAGCCGCGACGACGACTCGACCAACGCCTTCACTGCTCGGATGTTGCTTCTGCTCGAGAGCCAACCGATCTCGGACGAGTCGCGCTACCGACGGCTGATCGAGCGTGTGACAGCCTTCTACTTCCGCGATCACACAGGGCACGAGGATGACTTCGTGCCGACGTTCCTCACCAACGACATCCTGCGGTTCTGGCGCACGCTGACGCTGAACTACGAGCACGACCGATTCACGGCCACCCAGGGCCTCGAAGGCCAAGCGGCCGAGGACGCCCGAGCGAAGAGCCTACTCAAGAACTACAAGTTGAAGTTCAGCCGCCTCGCGACCTGCTTCTCCATGGTCGCCCACCTCGCCTGCGAGCCCCCGCCAGTGGAGCATGAGCGAGTGGTGGAGCTGTGCCTGATGACGCCGATGGAGCGGTTTGAGACGCTTGCAGGCCGGAACGGCACAGCAGACCATCTGCTAGGACAACTTGGCGTCGCGTACGAGAGCTTTCTGGCGACGGTCCAACAGGAAGAAGCCGTGTTGATGGCCGCGTTCCGAGACCGAGAGGCGCGTCAGCAGCACCTGAGCGAGGCGGTCGAGTTCGGCTCGAAGATCTTCCAGATCCTCGAGCAACTCGTGCCGGAAGATCGTATGCGGCGCTTGGTGGTTTAGCCCTCAGATGCCGCGTGCGAGGATGCGCGGCGATGCGGCTGCGCTCCGGAGTAGTTGACGACATCGACGCCGTGATGGCGCTGTGGGCAGTCGCCGCCGAGAACGACGGGCGGCCGAGCGACCGGCGCGAGATGGTCGAGGCGCTCGTGGAGCGCGACCCGGACGCGCTGCTGCTGGCCGTGGAGGACAGCGGCGCGATCATCGGCTCGCTGATCGCCGGGTGGGACGGCTGGCGCTTCCACCTCTACCGCCTCGCCGTCCACCCGGACCACCGCCGCCGCGGCATCGGCGGGACGCTCCTCGATGCGGCGCACACCCGCTTCACGGCGCTCGGCGCCACGCGGGTCGACGCGATGGTCCTCGATGCCAACGACCTCGGCGCGTCCCTCTGGACATCAGCCGGCTACGAGCGCCAGGACGACTGGCGCCGCTGGGTCAAGCCGCTCGGCTAGGCCAGGTCGACCGGGCGCGGCGGATCGCCCTTGCGGGCGGCCAGCTCGAAGGTCGCCGTCGTGAAGCGGACGACCGCCCAGCGCAGGTCGGGCGTGCCGATCGCCTCCAGCGCGTCCCCGGTCACCGTGATCGTGAGGCTGCCGCCGCCCGGGGTCCGGAACGTCATCGTGCCGCTGCCGGCGGACTCGAACGTCAGCTCGGTGCCCGCGCGCCCCGGCTTCGCGCTGCGCCGGACCCAGCGCAGCGACGGGTCGCGATCCGTCGCCCAGCGGTCGATCGACGCCTGGTACCAGTACAGGATCGCCTCGGCCACCTCGTGGCGGTGCTCCTCGGTGCGGGAGGGATGCGGCGACAGGCCGATCGAGTCGCATTCGATGTGGTGGAGCGACTCGGCGATCGCGTCGGGGCCGGCGCCGTCGATCGCCAGCTGCGCCAGCGGCCAGGCGTAGTCGTCGTACTCGCCGGCCGTGTTCGGGAACACGTCGTTGAGCCCGATCGGGTCCCAGCGCCAGTACAGGAGCTGACCCAGCTCGACCTCGCCGCGCGCCGTCCACCACGCGGCGGTCTCCCGCGCGTCCACGGTGCCGCTAGGCCGCGGTCGCCAGCTCGGAGAGGGCGGTCAGGACGTCTTGGTCGTGGGTCTCGGGGTTGGCCTTGAAGGCGCGGCGGACGGTGCCTTCGGCGTCGATGATGAACGTCGCGCGCTTGGCGCCCCAGAAGGTCTTGCCGTACATGGACTTCTCGACCCAGACGCCGAAGGCCTCGCAGACCTCGTGGTGCTCGTCGGCGAGCAGCTCGAAGTTGAGGTGCTGCTTGTCGGCGAACTTCTTGACGGCCTTGACCGGGTCCGGGCTGACGCCGAGGACGACCGCGCCGGCGTCGCTGAAGTCCGGGAGGTGGTCCCGGATCCCGCAGGCCTGCGTCGTGCACCCGGGCGTGTTGGCCTTGGGGTAGAAGTACAACACGACGGTCCTGCCGCGGAAGCTCGACAGCCGGACGGGCTCCCCGTTCTGGTCGGGAAGCTCGAAGTCCGGAGCCGGCGTCCCTTCCTTGATCTTGCCCATGGCCTTCATGATAGGTCTCTGGCATGAGCGCGAGCCATCGAGTGGTCAGGCTGGACGAGATCGAGGAGATCCCCGTCAACGGCGGCGAGCTGCGGTGGAGGCCGCTGCGCCGCACGCTCGGGATCCGCGCGTTCGGGATGAACGCCTACGCCGCCGCGGCCGGCGCGGAGGTGATCGAGGAGCACGACGAGGTGTCGTCGTCGGGCAGCGGCGGCCACGAGGAGGTCTACCTGGTGGTCGCGGGCGCCGCCCGGTTCACGGTCGGCGGCCAGTCGTTCGACGTGCCCGCGGGCGCCTTGGTCTTCCTCCCGGACCCGGCGGTGCGCCGCGGCGCGGTGGCCGCGCAGGACGGGACGATCGTCGTCGCCGTCGGCGGCGAGCCGGGCAAGGCCTATGAGATCTCGCCGTGGGAGTACTACTTCGCGGCCGAGGGCCCGGCCGGCCGTGGCGACTACGGCAGCGCGGTCGACATTGTCCGCGAGGCGCTCCCCGAGCACGACGGCAACCCCCGGATCCACTACTCGCTCGCGTGCTTCCTCGCGCGCGACGGCCGCCTCGACGAGGCGATGGCGCAGCTGGAGCGCGCGCTGGCGAGCGACGAGCGCGAGCAGATCGCCACCTGGGCGGCCGGCGACGCCGACCTCGCGCCGCTGCGCGACCGCCCCGGGTTCCCGAAGCCCGCTACTTGAGCAACCGCGACAGCCGGCGATCCTTCAGCACGCGGTCGCCGGTCTGGTCGTGCGGGCAGTAGCAGAGGACGTAGTCCTCGTAGTGCACCGCCTCGATCGTCGTGCCGCAGCGCGGGCACGCCTCGCCCGCGTGGCGGTGGACCTGCAGCGGCAGCGGCAGCTTGTCCGGGATCGGGAGGTGGACGAGCTCCTCGTAGTGGTCGATCGCCCCGCCGAGCCGCTCCAGGATCGCGTCCCGGAGCGCTCCGGCCTCCTCCGCGCTCAGGTCGTTGGCGCGCTTGAACGGCGAGAGCCTCGCGGTCCAGAGGATCTCGTCGACCCACGAGCGCCCGATGCCGGTGATGACCCTCTGGTCGCGCAGCGCGGCCTGCAGCGGCCGCGCGCCGACCGGCTTCAGCAGCGCCGCGAGGTCGGCCGGCGGATCCGGCCACGCCTCCGGCCCGAGCGTCGCGACCGCGTCGTCGCTCGCCAGGCCCTCGGGCGTCAGGACCTTCACCCACGCCGCCTGCTTGGTGCCGAACTCGCGCAGCCGCAGCTCGCGCTCGCCGTTGCCGCCGTCGACCCGCAGCAGCAGCCGCGAGGTCCGGTCGCGCATCGACGCGCGCTTGTCATACAACTGCAAGCGGCCCGCGCTCATCAGGTGGCAGAGCACGTGCAGGTCGCCGGAGATGTCGATGACCAGGTGCTTGCCGATCCGCCGGACGCCCTCGATCTGGCGCCCGTCGAGCGCGTGCAGCGGCGGGTCGAACGTCTTCAGCGCGTTGATCCCAGGCGCCATCGTCGACTCGATCGTCGCCCCCGCGAGCGCCTCGCTCAGGCGCCGCGCCGTGATCTCGACCTCGGGCAGCTCAGGCATCCCGCGTCCAGAGTAGGCGGTCGTGTCAAGCGTGACTCACGTCAACAGCACGTCGTACGCGCGCTGCGTGCGGCGCAGGCGGCACGCGTCCGGGCCGCACGTGGCGGCCAGCAGCTCGAGCGTGATCCGCCCGGAGCCCTCGCCGAGCGCGAGGTCGACGGAGACGGGCAGCGCCGACGCCGTCCACGTGGTCGGCTCGCGCAGCAGCCCCGGGACGTCGCTCAGCGCCCGGACCCGGATCGGCGGCCCGCCCGCGGGATCGAGGTCGTCGTCGCCGGGGTCGAGGTTCAGCGAGACCGTCACGCGCGACCCGCCGGGCTCCACGATCGTCCCCGCGACCGACAGCGGCTGCCCCTCGGGCGCGTCGCTGGACGACGGCCGCCCGACGTCCAGCGTCACCGCACGCGCGCGTAGCGGATCGACCCGTACAACTCGGTGGTTGCCGCTGTCGGCGACGAGCAGCCGGCCGTCCGGCAGGCACGCGATCCCGCCCGGCTCGGAGAAGCCCTCGACCGGCACCGTCCACAGGTGCGACCCGCGCCAGACGCGGATCGAGTTGTTGAAGGTGTCGGCCACGTACAGCTCGCCGCCGCGCCCGAGCGCCAGGCCCAGCGGGTGCTGCGTGGTGGCGCGCATGCCGTCGCCGTCGTCGTCGCCCCAGCCGAACAGCCCGGTGCCGAACAGCGTCTGCACCTCGAACGTCCCCGCCCGCAGCACGCGCAGCGCGCTCGACTCGGCGTCGAGGAACGCGAGGTCGCCCTCGGCCGTCACGGCCAGCGCGCTCGGCTGCGCCAGCACCGCCTCCAGCCCCGGCCCGTCGACGAGCGCCTCAGCGCCGGTCCCGGCCAGCACCTGCAGCTCGCCCGCGCGGTCGACCGCCCACAGCCGGTGCTTGCCGGCCTCGGCGATCACGACGTGCCCGTGCCAGACCACGACGTCCCACGGTGAGCTCAGGCGATCCGTGATCAGCTCCCGCGGCGAGCGCCCGTCGAGCGGCACGCGCCAGACGCGGTCCGCGCCGGTCTCGCAGACCAGCAGCGACGCGGTCTCTCCCACGCCGTCGAAGCGCACGCCCTGGGGCTGGTAGAAGCCGTCGAGCTCGAACTCGACCTCGCCGCCGAGCGTCGCGACGAGCACGCGGTCGTGGCCGGTGTCGGCGATCGCGATCCGGGGCGCGCGCGTCGCGCCGTCCTCCAGCGCGACCTTGCCGGGGAACGCCAGCTCGCCCGTGCCCTGCGCGTCGACCGCGTCGTCCAGCTCCACCGCCCCACGCCGCAACGTGCCGGCGGCCTCGGCCTCGTCCACCAGCTGCTCGATCGCGCGAGCAAGTTCTACATGATGCCCCTCGCCGCTCGTGGTCAGCGCGACGCGCCCGTCGGCGTCGATCAGCACCAGCGTCGGCCACGCCTTCACGGCGTACGCGCTCCACGTCGTCATCGCGGGGTCGTCCAGCACGGGGTGCTCGATCCGGTGCCGCGCGACCGCCGCCCTCACGGCCTCGTGGGCGTGCTCATGCGGGAACTTCGGCGAGTGCACGCCGACGACGACCAGCGAGTCGGCGAACCGGCGCTCCAGCCCGCGCAGCTCCTCCAGGACCCGCTGGCAGTTGACGCACGCGAGCGTCCAGAAGTCGAGCAGCACGATCTTGCCGCGCAGTTGCGCGAGCGACAGCCCGTCGACCCCGATCCACCCACCGTCTCCGTCCAGCTCCGGAGCCCGGACGCGCACCCGATCCATGCGCTCCAGTGTGCCGCAGCCGCGACCGGAGCTTTCAGCTGGCCAGCAGCAGCGCGGTCAGCGTCAGCCGCAGCGTGGCCATCGACTGCTCGATGTCCAGCTCCTGCTGGCCGCGCAGCGCGTCCCACGTCGACCAGGACCCCGCGACGCCGAGCGCCGCGACCAGCGCGGCGCGGTCCGGGCCCTCGGGGCGTGCGCCGATCTCGGGCGCGAACACGCGCTCCAGCTCGGCGCGCTTCTCGGCCCGGAAGCCCTCCAGCGCCGCGTGCACCGACGCGCTGAACGGCTCCATCAGCAGCGCGCCGCGGCGGACCGCGGCGATCCACTCGAAGACCCGCGCGCGCTGCGCCACGATCTCGTCGATCCGGACGGCCAGCGGCGCGGCCGGGTCGATCTGGCCCATGAGCGTCCGCAGCTGCGCCTCGCGGTGCTCGCTGACCGCGGCGAACAGCGCCTCGCGGTCGGCGTAGTGCTGGAACACGGTCCGGGGCGCGACCGACGCGCGCGCCGCGATCTCCTCCACCGTGGGCTGCGGGTTGCCCTCCTCGAGGAGGGAGACGAGCGCCTCGACGATCGCGGCGCGAGTGCGGCGCGATCGAGCGACGCGACCGTCGAGTGGGGTGACGTTCGCGGAATCGAGCATAAGACCGGTTGCACGACGCAACATACGCGTCGATCGCCGATCGCTCAACGCAACGATGAGGTAGGTCTTCCTGCGTTTACCGGGATCGCGCGTACCGCTTCGCGCGCGCCGCTAGGCGATCGCGGCCAGCTCGCGCGGGCGCAGGAGCGTGAGCAGCTCGTTCGCGGTGCCCTCGAGCCGGACGCACGCGACGCCGCCCTTCTTGAAGTCGACGCGCGCGCCGGTGAGGTCGAACACGACCTGCGCGAAGTCCGGGTTGTGCCCGACGACCAGCACGCGCCCGTCGGGCTCGACGCCGAGCAGCAGGTCGCGCGCATCGGCGACCGTGAAGTCGCTGGCGAGGACCGGCGTGACGATCGGCTCCTCCCCGAGCGCCTCACACGCGAGCAGCGCGGTGTCCCGAGCCCGCACCTTCGGGCTCGTGTAGACCGCCTCGAACGTCAAGCCGAGCACGGCGAACGCCCGCCCCGCCACCCGCGCCTGCTCACGCCCACGCTCGGTCAGCTCCCGATGAGCATCATCGGCCTTCGCCTCATAAGGCTCAGCCTCTCCATGGCGCAGGAGCCACAGCTGGATCGACATGCCGCGCAGCCTAATGAGCCGCGCGGGCGGAGACCCGCAACCGGCGGAACCCGGCGAGCGACACCGCGCGTGCCGAGAAGCGGCGCCGGCGGAGACCGGCAACCGCTCCGAAGCGCGGGCTCGATTCACGCATCGGTACTCCAAGCGCCCGCGGCACCGCGGGTGAGGCCGCGGACACGACCGGCCGCGCCACCGCAGCGTTTCCGAGACCGCGTGTACCGAGAAGCGGCGGCCGCGGGGCGGCCGCCGCAGTGGCTCGGCGCTACTTGCCCATCGCGTGGGTTGCGGGGCCGGTCCAGGTCTTGCCCGAGGGATCGGTCCACTTCACGCGCCAGGCGCGCTTGGAGGTGCCGCGGGTGGCGGAGGAGGTCCAGTAGCCGTGGGAGTTCGTGGTCACGGTGCGCAGGGTCGTGAACGAGGTGCCGTTGGAGGCCTGCTGGATCGTCACCTTCGTGACGCCCTTGGCCGGGCGTGCCAGGCCCCAGAGCTGGACCTTCGTGGAGCTGCCGGTGAACTTGGCGGCCAGGGGCAGGCGGAAGGAGTCCAGCGAGGGCTTCGCCTTGCCGTCGGCGTCGCGCAGGCCGGACTCGAAGCCGGAGTACTTCTGCTCCTTGGGACCCTCCCTCGGGAGGTCGTCGCGGAGCAGGTACTGGGAGAACGACTTCACGCGCGGGTTGTAGTAGGCCGTGCGCTCGGCGAAGGAGCGGTAGTCGGACTGCTTGGCCAGCGACACGCCGACGATCGGGTCCGGGACCGACTGGATGCCGAACTCGGTCAGGTAGATCCCGAGGCCCTTCTTGACGACGCCGGCCTTCGCGGCCTTGTCGAGCGCGCTCGTCAGCCGCGACAGCGTCCCGATCATCACGTTGTTGGGACCGGGCGAGACGTACAGCGGGCCCGCCTTGTTGGTGTAGGCGTGGTGCGCGTAGCCGTCGACGCGCAGCCTGTCGCACCTCCCGACCTTCTTGTAGGAGTCGCTCAGGCACAGCGCGCCGCGCAGGAACGTCAGCGGCGCCACGTCCTTGCCGGTGCCGGTCGGCGCGGTCTCGCCCATCAGGACCGGCCTGGTGTCGCCCGCGGCCGCCAGGCCGCGCAGCGCGGCGGCGTAGAGCCCGCGGTAGATCTTCGGCGACGCCGGCCGCTTGCGCGAGTCGTACTGCGGCTGCAGGAAGTCCGGGTGGTTGGGCTCGTTCCAGATCGACCAGCGCGTGACCTCGCTGCCGAAGTGCTTCGACAACGCGGTCATGAACATGCGGAACTCGTTCGGCGACGGCCGCGTCACGTTGTCGAGCGCGCCGTTGGTCGCCCAGCGAGGGACGGGCCCGGACGCCGTGACCTGCACGGTCCAGCCGCGCGCCTTGGCCTCGTCGAGCACCGGCTGGTAGCGCGACCAGTCGTAGACCGACGGGTCGGTCATGTCGGCCTTCGGCTTGACGCGCGAGTCGGCGTCGGGGGCGACGTCCTTCCAGTACAGGACGATCCGCAGCGCGTGCGCGCCGAGCGCGTCGATCTCGCCGAACGCGGACTCGCGCTGGGCCGGGTCGAAGAGGTCGCGCGGGGCCTCGAAGGTGACCTCCTGCGAGGTGCTGGCGTGCGCGGCGGGAGCATGCGCGAACACGGCGGCCAGCAGGGCGGCGAGGAGGGCGAGGGCGGGAAGGCGTCGTAGGGCAGTCATCACGAAGAGGGACACGCTAGCGGCGAGCGAAGTTGCGTGGCCCTTCTGTGAGGAGCGCATGAGGGTTGCGTTGTGACGGGGTTTCACATACCTTCGAGTAGGTATGTCGACCAGAGCCGCCGCCGCGGAGGTCACCCGCACCCGCCTCATCGACGCCGCGATCGAGCGCTTCGCGGCCGACGGGCTGGGCGCGTCCTTCGACGCGGTCGCCACCGACGTCGGCGTCACCAAGGGCGCGCTCTACCACCACTTCGGGTCCAAGGACGGGCTGGTGGAGGCCGTCTACAAGGAGGCGATCCGCCGCCACGCCGACCGCGCGATGGACGCCAGCGCCGTGGGCGACGGGCGCACGCGGCTGCTCGCGCTGGTCGACGCGTCGACCCGCCTGTACACCAGTCGCAGCGCGTTCTACCGCGTGCTCGTCGCGCTGCACGTCAGCGCCGCCGCCGACCGCCCCGCGCTCGCCGACATCGCCCGCCGCATGCAGCGCAACCAGCGCGAGTTCATGATCGACCTGGTCCGCACCGGCCAGCAGGACGGGTCGATCCGCGGCGACCTCGACCCCGAGGCCGTCGGCCTGACCGTCAACGCCGCGCTGACCGGCTTCCTGACCGAGCAGCTCGAGCCCGCAACCCAGCAGCGCCGCTGGGCCGCCAAGTTCCGTTCCCTTCTGGAGGACCTCCTGTGATCGACTTCACCATCCCGCCCGAGCTGAACGACCTCCTCGACCGGGTCAAGGCCTACATCAAGGAGGACGTGCTCCCGGCCGAGGCCGAGATCACCAACCCCGACGACGTGCTCGAGGACTGGCCCGTCATCGAGCGCCTGCGCGACCGCGCGCGCGAGCGCGGCATCTACACGCCGCACCTGCCGGAGGAGTACGGCGGCCTGGGGATCGGGTCGCTCGGCATGGCGCTGATCTCCCAGGAGCTGGGGACCGCACCGCTCGGCGCGCTGGGCATGAACTGCATGGCGCCCGACGAGGGCAACATGCACACGTTGCTGATCGCCGGGACCGAGGAGCAGAAGGACCGCTGGCTGCGCCCGCTGGCCGACGGCGCGATCCGGTCGTGCTTCGCGATGACCGAGCCGGACGTCGCGTCGAGCGACCCCACCAACTTGGAGACGACGGCCGTCAAGAGCGACGACGGGACCGAGTACATCATCAACGGCCGCAAGTGGTGCATCACCGGCGCCAACGGCGCGGCGTTCGCGATCGTCGTGGCGAAGACCGGCGACGACGAGACCCGCGGGCACCGCAACTACAGCCTCATCCTCGTCCCGACCGACACGCCCGGCTGGGAGGTCGAGCGCGACCCGGAGTGGATGGGCTCGCACTCGCCCGGCGGGCACCCGATCATCAACATCAACAACGCCCGCGTCCCGGTGACCAACCTGCTCGGCGCCGAGGGCGAGGGCTTCGTGATCGCTCAGAAGCGCCTCGCGGGCGGCCGCCTCGCCCACGCGATGCGCTGGATCGGCATGGCCCAGCGCGCGCTCGACCTCGCCACGACGCGCCTGCTGACGCGCAGGTCGTTCGGCAAGGAGCTGGCCCGCCACCAGATGCTGCAGGCGATGATCGCCGACTGCGCGATGGACCTCTACGCGAGCCGCCTGATGGTCCTGCACACCGCCTGGAAGCTCGAGCACGGCCTGCCGCACCGCCAGGAGGTCGCGATGACCAAGACGTTCGTGTCGGAGGCCTTCGGCCGGATCGCCGACCGCGCCGTGCAGATCCACGGCGCCGCCGGGATCGCCATGGACCTCCCGGTGTCCCGGATCTACCAGGATGCCCGTGCGGCCCGCATCTACGACGGCGCGTCGGAGGTGCATCGCATGACGATCGCCCGCGAGCTGCTGAAGCTCGCGATGACCGGAGAATCGACCAAGGCCGCCACCGGCGACCTCGCCTAGGAACCACATGCCCTTCGACATCGCCCCCGACGACATCGTCGCCACCCACGACGAGGCCGCGGCCAACGAGCGCCCGCCGCTGTTGGTCCTGGAGCCGCTGCTCGCGTTCCTCGACGAGCACGGCCTCGGCGACGGGGAGCCGCAGATCGCCCCGATCGGCGACGGCCACTCCAACGCCACGTACCTGTTCGAGCGCGGCGGCGCGCGCTTCGTCCTGCGCCGCCCGCCGCGGCCGCCGATCCCGCCGTCGGCCAACGACATGCTCCGCGAGGCCCGCGTGCTCTCCGGGCTGCACGGGCGCGCGCGGGTCCCGCAGGTGCTCGCGGTCTGCGAGGACACCGACGTCATCGGCGCGCCGTTCTACGTGATGGAGATGGTCGAGGGCTGGGTCGTGACGTCGGCGATGCCCGAGCCGCTCGACACGCCCGAGCAGCGCCGCGCGACCGCCTTCGAGCTGATCGACGCGCTCGTCGAGATCCACGGCGTCGACTGGCGCGCCGCCGGGCTGGAGGGCTTCGGCAAGCCCGACGGCTACCTAGAGCGCCAGCTGCGCCGCTTCCTCGGGCTCTGGGACCACAACAAGACGCGCGAGATCCCCGCGGTCGAGAACGTCGGCGCGTGGCTGAAGGACAACCTCCCGGACTCGCCCGCGGCCACGATCGTCCACGGCGACTACCGGCTCGGCAACGTCCTGCTGGCGCCGCAGTCGCCGGCGCGGATCGCCGCGGTGCTCGACTGGGAGATGTCGACGATCGGCGACCCGCTCGCCGACCTCGGCTACTTCTGCACGCTCTACGTCGAGCGCGACGACCCGAGGGTCGGGAAGTTCGAGCTGTCGAGCGTGACCCGCGAGGAGGGCTGGCCGACGCGCGCCGAGCTGGTCGCCCGCTACGAGGAGCGGTCCGGGCGTTCCATGACCGACATCCGCTGGTACCAGACGCTCGCGCTGTGGAAGTCGATCGTGTTCATGGAGGGCAACTTCAAGCGGGCGTCGGCCGGGATGAGCGACGACCCCTACCTGGCGGCCTTCGGCGACGGCGTCGTCGAGCTGGCCGACCGCGCGGAGGCGCTGACCCGTGGCGAGTGATGACGCGGTCCGCAAGGACCACAAGGGACTGCTGCTCGACTGGGGCGGCGTGATGACCACCAACCTGTTCGCCGCCTTCGGCGCGTTCTGCGCGACCGAGGGCGTCGCGCCGGACCTGCTGCGCGAGGCGTTCCGCCACGACGAGGAGACGCGCGACGCGCTGATCGCGTTCGAGGAGGGGCGGATGAACGACGACCTCTTCGCGTCGCACCTCGCCAGGGCGCTCGGCCTCCCGCACGAGCGGGCCGAGGGCCTGCTCGACCGCATGATGGCCGGTGCCAGCGTCGAGTCCGACATGGTGGACATGGTCCGCCGCGCGAGGGCCGCGGGCATCAGGGTCGCGATGGTCTCGAACTCCTGGGGCGAGCTGCGCTACCCGCAGGAGGTCGTCGCCGAGCTGTTCGACGCGACCGTCATCTCCGGGAAGGAGGGCTTCCGCAAGCCCGACACCCGCATGTACACGCTCGGCGCCGAGCGCCTCGGCCTCCAGCCGGCCGACTGCGTGATGGTCGACGACCTGCCCTTCAACCTCAAGCCGGCCGCCGAGCTCGGCATGGCGACCGTCCTGCACCACGACCCCGAAGCGACGATCGGCCGCCTCCAGGTCCTGCTGGGCGTGCCGCTGCGCTAGGCGGGGCGGCGGGAGGTCCCGGGGCTGCGCGGGTGCGCCACGCGCCTGCGGGCCTCGTCGATGCGGGCCTTGACGCGCGGGTCGTGCGCCAGGCGCTGTGCCTCGTCGGCGACGCGCTTGCCCTCGGGCGAGCGCGCCAGCCTGCGGACCTGCTTGAGGAAGGGCGTCGTCATCGTCAATGAGGAACGTCCCCGTACCCGATCATCCCCAAACCGTGGGACTCAAGCCGTTGCAAATACTGCCGATCTCGGGTGGTGGGATGGAGAAGGAGACCGGGTCATGGCTTGTTCCGACCGAGTCCGACCGCGCCAGAATGCTCGAGGCGGGATCGCTCGTGCGATGGACGCGCGTCTGGGTCTCGCTGCTCGTCGCGATCGCGACCGCGGCGGCAGGCCCCTGGATCGGCTGGTGGCCGACGCTCTTCGGCGCGCTGACCGCGATCCAGGTCGGGACGCTCGAGCGCCGGACGACGAAGTCCGCGCGGCCTGAGCGCTACGTCGCCGCGTCCTTCCTCTCGACCGCGTTCTTCGCCTCGTGCGGCGCGGCGACCTCCGGCGGCCCGCAGTCTCCGCTGCTGTTCTTCATCGCGCTGCCCGCGATCCTGATGGCCAACCGCTTCCGGCGCCCGGTCGTCCTGGCGGGCCTCGCGGTCACGCTGCTGATCACGTGGGGCGGCTCGATCGCCGTCGACCCGCAGTCGTTCCTCGACGACCCCGTGATGGTGATGGTCGCCTCCGCGACGATCGTCGGCGTCGTGATCTTCACGCTCTCGCTGAGCGACACCGAGATGGCGCTGCGCGCCGACGCGCGCTTCGACCACCTCACCGGCCTGCTCAACCGCGCGTCGCTGCAGCCGCGCTTCGCCGAGCTGAGGTCGCAGGCGCACGCGACCGGCGGCTCGATCGCGCTCGTCGTCTACGACCTCGACTGCTTCAAGTCGGTCAACGACGACCTCGGCCACGACCGCGGCGACGCGGTCCTGCGCGACACCGCGCACCTGCTGCGCCGCCACCTGCGCGCGTTCGACCTCGTCTACCGCCTCGGCGGCGAGGAGTTCGCGGTCGTCCTGCCCGGCGTCGGCGTCGCCGAGGCGTTCGAGATCGCCCAGCGCCAGCGCGAGTCGATCGAGGAGGCGCGCCCGGGCGGCGTGCCGATCACGATCTCCGGCGGCGTCGCGTCCGCCAGCGGCTGCGACGTGAGCTGGGAGACGCTGTACCACCGCGCCGACACCGCGCTCTACTGCGCCAAGCGCAAGGGCCGCAACCGGATCGTGGTCGCCGAGGACGAGGCGCTGTCAGCCGACGTCGCCGGCGTCCCGGTCGATCCGGGCGCGGAGCTCGTCCGCCCGGCCCGCTGAGACCGCGCGCCCCGCGCGCTCCTGCGTCAGCGGCACGCCACGGGCCGCCGCGTGGTCGAGCAGCTCCTGGCGCTCGTCGTTCTCGCGCGCGAACTTCAGGAACAGCCAGCAGAACAGGCAGACCGTCAGCAGCGGCGCCTCGATGTCCATGATCCCGCCGGCGATCGCCTGGTCGCTCTTGGCGCTGATGTGGTGCGCTGCCTCGCCGGGCGCGTAGGCGGTGTAGAAGACCGAGCCGAACAGCAGCGCGTTGGCGAGGATCGCGCCGAGCAGCCGCACGGCGACGATGTAGCCCGCCTTCCACCCCGTGCCGAACCACGCCGGCTGCGGCAGCGGCCCGAACAGGCACATCCACATGTTCGCGCTGAAGAAGATGAAGCTCAGGTGCTCCAGCGCGTGCAGCCCGTCGTGGCGCAGCGCGGCCTCGTGCAGCGCGGGCACGTGCCAGGCGTACAGGTTGATCGCCCACAGCGGCAACGCGACGAGCGGGTGCGCCAGGACGCGCAGGCGGTCGAACAGCCCGATCCGCATGATCGGCGCGATCAGCGGGCCGGTGAGGCCGAGGACGATCAGCAGCGCGCCCGCGTCGCTCATCGTCAGGTGCTCGACCATGTGCACCCAGAACAGCTCGTCGGCGAGGGTCGCCAGCGGCGAGACCAGCACCGCCACGATCAGCGCGACGCCGGAGTAGAAGCACGCCTGGCGCCAGCCCGGGACCGCGCGCGGCGTGCCCGACAGCGTGTGCGCGCGCTTGGCGTACAACAACGCACTGATCGCCGCGGGTGCCAGCTGCTCCGGGGAGAACGTGAGGCTCATGCGCCCGCCGCCACGCAGGCCACGCCGCCGAGTGCCAGGACGATCCCGGTGACCTGCGGCGGGCGCACGCGCTCGTGCAGGACCGCGGCGGCCAGCAGGACCGTGACGACCGGGTACATCCCGCCGAGCACGCTCACCACGCTGAGCTCGCCCCTCGTGTTGGCGATCGCGATCAGCGTCGTGGCCAGCAGGTCGACGCAGCCCACGCACGCGATCGCCAAGCCCAGGCGCGGCGCCGGGAACGCCGGCTTGTTGTAGGCGATGATCGCCGCGACGAACGGCATCGGCGCGGCGCGCGAGAGCACGAGCGTCCACGGCACCGACGCGTCGGCGGGCGCGTCGGTCAGCGCGAAGAAGCCGCCGAAGCCGACCGCGCTGATCAGTGCCAGCACCAGCGCGGCGCGCCCGGCCGCGGCGGCCTGCGCGGAGTCGTGCTCCTCGCGCGAGGCCAAGACGACGCCCGCCACGATCGCCGCCAGCCCGGCGGCGGTGAGCGCCGACGGCCGGTTGCCGGTCGCGACGCCGACGACGACCGGCAGCGCGACGCCCGCCGCGCTGATCGGCGCGACCACGCTCATCGTCCCGATCGCGAGCGCGCGGTAGAAGCAACCGAGGCCGACCATGCCGGCCAGCCCGCCGCCGATCGCGCTGAGCGCGTCCTGCGGGTGGTCGAAGAAGTGCGCCCCGCCCAGGATCGCGACGAGCGCGATCACGACCAGCCCGCCGCCCTCGACGAGCAGCAGGACGACCGGGACGCTGAGCCTACGGCTGGCGAGCCCCGCCAGGAAGTCGGCGGTGCCCCAGGACGCCGCGGCGGCGAGTGCGAGCGCGATGGCCATGCGCGCCGGATCCTGTCACCGCACGCTCGGTCCCTGCCGCACCCCCTCGCGCGGAGGGGATCGCCGGCACGGAGTCGAGGTCCAGGACGCGTGCGTCGGCGGCCGGCGAGGCGTGCACCATCCCGGGTCCCGCGGGGCCGAAGACGAGCTGCCGGAGGTAGTGCGCGCGTGCCATCCCGCCGCCGTCGCCGGTTGTCGCGACGGCCGTCAGGGCGATCCCGGCGAGCACCAGCGGGAGCGTCGTTCGCAGAAGCCTTGCGCGCCCGTCGGGTCGGAGCGGTACCGTCACGCGCGTGCGGCGGCTATCCATCGCGCGCTCGGTCCAACTGGCGCTCTTGGGGTTGACGATCGCTCTCACGGCGATCGCGGGTTTCGGCGTGGGCGCGCTGTACTCCTCCCGCCAGCATTACGAGGACCGTCTCGCCCACGCGTTCGAGGTCAAGGCGGCGTCCGGGAAGCTGCTTGCGGCGTCGGTCGTCGAGGAGGCGACGCTGCGCGCGCCGGAGGACCAGCGCGACAGGCAGGCCGAGCGGCGCGCGAAGGCCGCCTACGCGGCCGCGCTGGCCGACACGCGCCGCCGCGCGGCCGACGACCCGCAGTCCGTCAGGCTCGTCGACGAGGCCGGCGCGGCGCAGGAGAAGCTGCGCAGGCCCGGCGCGCCCGCGGGCGCCGCGCTCGCCGCGCGCTCGCCGATCAACGCGCTGTCCAGGCGCCAGGACGACCGCCTCGCGCAGGCCGACGACTCCGCGCGCGACGACTCGCGCCAGGCGCTGGCGGCGATCACCGCCGCGGGCGGGCTGGCGCTGGCGGGCGCGATCGCGCTCGTCGCGCTGCTGCTCGCGAGCGTCCGGCGGCCGCTGGAGTCGCTGGTCGACGCCAGCGAGCGCCTCGCCGGCGGCGACCTCAAGGCGCGCGTGGACGAGGACGCGGGCCCGGACGAGTTCCGCCAGCTCGGCAAGTCCTTCAACGCGATGGCGACCGACCTCGAGGAGGCCAACGTGCGCCTCGAAGCCGAACGGCGGCGCCTGGCCGTCACGGTCCGGTCGCTCGGCGACGGCCTGCTGATCGTGGACGACGAGGGCCTCGTCGCCTCCGCCAACCCGCGCGCGCTGAGGCTGGCGCCGGAGCTCAGGGTCGGCCACCCCCCCGAGGTCGGCGGGCTCGTCCTGCCGGCGGTCGACGAGGCGCTCGGCGTCGAGGTCCTGCTGGAGCACGACGGCCGCACGCTCGCGGTCACCGCGGCGCGCCTCGAAGAGGGCCACGACGGCGGCGGCGTGGTCTGGACGCTGCGCGACGCGACCGAGCGCGCGCGGCTGGAGCGCCTGAAGAGCGAGTTCGTCGCGACCGCGTCGCACGAGCTGCGCTCGCCGCTGACGTCGATCAAGGGCTTCGTCGAGCTGCTGCGCGCGGGCGAGGGGCTCGACGAGCGCCAGCGCGAGTTCCTCGACATCGTCCTGGTCTCGACCAACCGCCTGGTCGACCTCGTCAACGACCTGCTCGACGTCGCGCGCCTGGAGGCCGGGCGCGTCGAGGTCCACCGCCGCCCGGTCGAGGTCGCCGAGGTCCTGGACGATGTCGTCACGCTGCTGCGCGGGCGGATCCAGACCAAGGACCAGCATGTGGTCGTCGAGGTCGCGCCCGACACGCCGCGCGTCCTGGCCGACGCCACGCGCCTGCGCCAGATGCTCACCAACCTGGTGACCAACGCGCACCTCTACACCGACGAGGGCGGGACGCTGACGCTGCGCGCGGGCAGGCACGCGGCGGGCGTCCGGATCGAGGTCGCCGACACCGGCCGCGGGATGGAGCCCGACGAGCTGGAGCACGTCTTCGAGCGCTTCTCGCGCGGCGCGGGCTCGACCGGCACGCCGGGCACCGGCCTGGGGCTGTCGATCGTGAAGTCGCTCGTCGACCTGCACGGCGGGACGATCGACGTCGCCTCGACGCCCGGCGAGGGCACGACGTTCGCGATCACGCTGCCGGCCGCGCCGCAGCCGGGCGTCGTGACGAGGCCGAGCGACGCGCTCAGCGGCCGTCGCGTGCTGGTGCTCGACGACGAGCCCGAGACCGCGCGGCTGATCGCCGAGCGGCTGGAGCCGTTCGGCGTCGAGTGCGAGCTCGTCCACGACGGCGCGACCGCGCTGGAGCGGCTGCGCGCCGAGGACTTCGACGCGATGACGCTCGACGTCCTGATGCCGGGCGTGAGCGGCTTCGAGGTGCTGCGCGAGCTGCGCGCCGACCCGCGGCTCGCAGAGCTGCCGGTCGTCGTCGTCTCCGTGTTCTCCGGCCGCGAGGCGCTCAGCGGCGAGTGGGTCATCTCCAAGCCGATCGACGCCGAGGAGCTGGCGGATGCCTTGGGCTCCGCGGTCATGGCCGGGCGCGTGCGCGTCCTCGCCGTCGGGCGCTCCGGGATCCGGACCAACCTGCGCCGCACGCTCGACGAGCTGGCGATCGAGCACGAGTGGGCGTCGACGCCGCTGGAGGCCGCGCGGCTGTGCGCGACGCGGCGCTTCGAGGTCGCGCTGGTCGACGCCGGGCTGCCCGACGTCGAGGCCGCGATCGCCGGCCTGGACCTGCGCGGGCGGCGCCTGCGGCGCTCCGTCGTGGTCGTCTCCGCCGACGGCGACGGCATCCCCGGGCTGGCCCGGCTGGACGCCGAGCCGATCCCGGTGGAGGAGGCCGGTGCAGCCGTCCTTGCACTGTTGGACCCCATGCCGGCGGCGGACTTGTAAGGTCGGCGGCGACGATGTCTGGCAAGGGGACTGATATCGACACGGCCGCGCTGCAGGAACGCCTGGCCGATGTCGAGCGCGGCGCCGCGCAGAAGGAGCAGCAGCTCGAGCGCTATGCCGCCGATCTGCGCGAGACGTTCAAGCGCGAGCGCGAGCGCCGCCACGAGCTGCGCCGCTCCTACATGGCGACCGTGCGCGCGCTCTGCAACGCCGTCGAGGCGCGCGACGCCTACACGGGCAAGCACGCCGAGCGTGTGGCCGCGTACGGCATGGAGATCGCGCGCGTGCTCGACGCGCCGTTCGCCGACGACCCCGAGGTCGAGTTCGGCTTCCTGCTGCACGACGTCGGCAAGGTCGCCGTTCCGGACTCGATCCTGTGGAAGCCGGAGCCGCTGACGCCCGAGGAGCGCTCGCTGATGGAGCGCCATCCGCTCGTCGGCTGGGAGATCCTGCGCGAGATCGACTTCCTCGGCGAGGCCAAGCTCGTCGTGCGCCACCACCACGAGCGCTGGGACGGCGCGGGCTACCCGGATGGGCTGGCCGGCGAGGTGATCCCGCTCTCCGCGCGGGTGTTCGCGGTCGCCGATGTCCTCGATGCGCTGACTACGGTGCGCCCGTACCGGGCACCGAGCACGGTGGTGGACGCGCGAGCCATGATCGAGGACAGCTCCGGCACCCACTTCGACCCCGAGGTGGTCGACGCGTTCCTGGAGATCCCGGCCACCCGCCTGGAGGAGATCCAGGTCGAGGTCGGCGATGCGTAGCGTCCTGATCGTCGACGACGACCCGTTCATCCGCAAGCTCGTCTCGACCACGCTGGAGGACGTCGCGGGCTTCAGGCTGCACGAGGCCGCCAACGGGATCGAGGCGGTCGAGCGCGCGACCGAGGTCCACCCCGAGTTGGTGTTCTTGGACATCGACATGCCGCGCATGGACGGCATCGAGGCATGCAGGCGGATCCGCGACCTCGACAACGGCGCGGCGAAGGCGACGATCGTGATGCTGACCGCCGCGGGCGCGCAGGAGAACGAGACGCGCGCCCGGTCGGCCGGCGCCGACCTGTTCCTCACCAAGCCGTTCTCGCCGCTCGACCTGCTGCGGCTGGTCGACGAGCTCGGCTGAGCGCCTACGCGCCAGCTCGGCGCGCGTTGTCGATCCCGCGTGTGCGCCGTTCGTCGCCCTGGTTGAACGCACCACCAACCACCAGGGAGACTCACCGCCATGCGTTTCATGATGTTCATCAAGATCCAGCCGGACCTCTACGACGCCGAGCAGAGGCCGGAGGACTTCGAGCGGATGGGCCGCTACAACGACGAGCTGGAGAAGGCCGGCGCGCTGCTGGCGCTCGACGGGCTGCAGCCGGAGTCGGCGGGCGCGCGGATCGAGTTCGGCAGCGGCGGCCCGACGGTCGTCGACGGGCCGTACACGGAGGCCAAGGAGATCATCGGCGGCTACTGGATCATCCAGACCAAGACGCGCGAGGAGGCGATCGAGTGGGCCTCGCGCGTGCCGGTCAACGCCGGCGAGGTCGCGGTCGAGCTGCGCCAGATCTTCGAGATGTCGGACTTCCCGGAGGAGGTCCAGGCCATGTTCGAGGACCAGAACCCGCCGGAGCAGCCGGCGAGCACGTTGTAGGTCTTGGTCGTCTTGGGCTCGGGGGACTCGGCGCGGCGCACGGTCGACGCGGTCTGGCGGATCGAGTCACCGCGGTTGGTCGCGGGGCTCGCCCGGATGACGCGCGACGTCGGCCGCGCCGAGGACCTCGCCCAGGACGCGCTGGTCGCGGCGCTGGAGACGTGGCCGCGTGACGGGGTGCCGGACAACCCCGGCGCGTGGCTGATGGCGACCGCGAAGCGCCGCGCGATCGACGGGTTCCGGCGCGCGGCGCGGCTGGAGGCCATCGGCGCCGAGCTCGCCGCCGCCCGGCCGCTTCCGGCCGGCGAGCGAGCGGGCGACGACGACCTGCTCGCGCTGATGTTCACCTGCTGCCATCCGGCGCTGGGGGTGGACGCGCGGGTGGCGCTGACGCTGCGCGCGCTGGGCGGGCTGACGACCGACGAGATCGCGCGGGCGTACCTCACCAGCACGGCCGCGATCCAGCAGCGGATCGTGCGGGCCAAGCGGGTGCTGGCGGACGCCGGCGTGGGCTTCGCCGTACCGGACGGCGACGAGCTGCCGGCGCGGATGCGGTCGGTGCTCGAGGTGGTGTACCTGATCTTCAACGAGGGCTACGCGGCGACCGCGGGCGACGACTGGCTGCGGCCCGACCTGTGCTTCGACGCGCTGCGGCTGGCGCGCACGCTCGTCGCGCTGGCGCCGCGTGAGGTCGAAGCGCACGGGTTGTTGTCGCTGTTGTCGATCCAGGCGTCGCGGATCGGGGCGCGGGTCGGCCCGGGCGGTGCGCCGATCCTGCTGCTCGACCAGGACCGCACGAGGTGGAACCGCTTGTTGATGCACAACGGGCTGGCGTCGCTCGATCGTGCGCTGGCGCTGCCCGGGCCGGCCGGGCCGTACACGCTGCAGGCGGCGATCGCGGCCTGCCACGCGCGCGCGGCGCGGGCCGACGACACCGACTGGGTGAAGATCGCCGCGCTCTACGAGGCGCTCGGCACGATCGCGCCGTCGCCGGTCCTGGAGGTCAACCGCGCGGTCGCGGTCGGCTTCGCCTTCGGGCCGGAGGCCGGCCTGGCGGTGCTGGAGGCGGCGGGCGCACCACCCGACTTCCACCTCGCCCACTCCGTCCGCGGCGACCTCCTGTCGAAGGCCGGCCGGAACGAGGAGGCACGCGACGCCTTCCTGGCCGCCGCGCACCTCACCCGCAACGAACGTGAGCGGGAGCTGCTGACCCGCCGTGCCGCGCGCTAGTCGCGCTTGCCGCGCCCGTACAGGAAGCCGAAGAACTTGCCCAGGCGGGCTGTCATCTTCGCGCTGTAGGGGTACATGTGCGGGTCCTTCTTGGTGGCGAAGCGCGTCACCAGGAGGGCCTGCTGCTGCGTGAACTTGCGGATGCCGCCGGCGCCGTGGCGCGAGCCGATCCCGGAGGCCTTGACGCCGCCCATCGGCAGCTCCAGCGCCGAGTAGTTGATCAGCGCGTCGTTGACGCAGACCGCGCCGGCCTCGACGCGGCGGGCGACCGCCTCGGCGTGCCTGGTGTCCCTGCCGAACACGGAGGCGCCGAGGCCGTAGGGCGAGTCGTTGGCCATCTTGATGGCCTCCTCCTCGTCGCGGACCTTCATGATCGGGAGCGTCGGCCCGAACGTCTCCTCCATCATCGCCGACATGGTGTGGTCGACGTCCACGAGGACCGTCGGCTCGTACCAGTAGCCGCCGTCGTGCTCGCCGCGAGCGCCGCCGACCAGGACCTTGGCGCCCTTGGCCTTGGCGTCCTCGACGTGGCGCTCGACGATGTCGACCTGCGGCGGGAACGTCATCGACCCGACGTCGACCGAGCCCGACGGCCCGTCGCCCTGGCGCAGCGCGCGCGCCCTGTCGGTGACCTTGGCGACGAACTCGTCGTAGACCGGCGCTTCGACGTAGACGCGCTCGACCGAGATGCAGGTCTGCCCACCGTTGAACATCCCGTAGTACAGCGCGGTGTTCGCGGCGCGGTCGACGTCGGCGTCGGCCAGGACGATCATGGGGTCCTTGCCGCCGAGCTCGAGCGAGACCGGCGTCAGCGTCTCGGCCGCCTTCTGCATGACCTTCTTGCCGGTCGCGGTGGAGCCGGTGAACATGATCATGTCGACCTGGTCGACCAGCGCGGCGCCCGTGGCGCCGAGGCCGGTGGCGACCTGGAAGACGCCCTCCGGGATCCCGCACTCGCGCAGGCCCTCGGCGAGCTTCAGCGACGTCAGCGGCGTGATCTCCGACGGCTTGAGGATCACGCTGTTGCCGGCGGCCAGCGCCGGGATGCAGTCGCCGAACGAGTTCGTCAGCGGGTAGTTCCACGGGCCGATGACGCCGATCAGGCCCAGCGGCTTGTGGCGCAGCATCAGCTTCTTGCCCTTGACCAGGACGGCCGAGGACTTGACCTTCTCGTCGGCCAGGTACTTGGGCGCGTTGACGGCCCAGAACCCGAAGGCGGCGGCGCCGTAGGAGATCTCCGCGATGAGCGCGTCCTCGTAGGTCTTGCCGGTCTCCGACCGGATGACCGCGATGATCTCGTCCTGGTGGTCGATCACCCACTTCTGCATGCGGCGCAGGATGCGGCCGCGGCCCTCGAAGCCGAGCGCGTCCCACGCGGGCTGCACCTCGCGGCCGCGCCTGGCCATGGCGGCGATGTCGGCCGCGCCCAGGTCCGGGCAGTGGGCGATGACCTCGCCCGTGGCCGGGTTCTCGACCGCGAACTCCTGCTTGCCGGAAGCGGTCTCCTGCACCGGCTGTTCCGTGGCTGCCATCCGTCCCTCTCCTGATCGCTCGACGGGGTGTCAAACATACCGGCTGATGTCCGCGATGACGACCGCGTCACCTTTGTGGCGTCACAATCGTTGCGAAGAACGTCGTGATGCGTCGCAATCTGCTCTGTTTCGTGACCGGTGCGGTGGTCACCCTGGCGGTCGTCCTGCTCGTGAGGTCCGGCAGGAACGCGCCCCAGCCGGACGCCGCCTCCGCCCCCTCCCCCGCCGCGGTGACCACCGCGGCGCGCGAGCCCGCGCCCAACGTGAAGCTGCGCGGCCACCACTTCTCGCCGCACGGCCACCACGCGCAGGGCGGTGGAGCGACGACGTCCTCGACGACCTCGACCGCCTCGTCCTCGGGAGCGGCGACGCCCGCCCACCGCGCCGCCTCGACCCGCAGGCCGTCGTCGTCGGGCGGGGGCGGAAGCGCGACCACGCCGACCGTCCCCGGCGACGACACGCCGACGGTCCCGGACGACACCACGCCGCCGACCGACACCGGCACGACGCCCGCGGTGCCGAGCGACGACGGCTCCGGCTCGGCCGCGACGACGACCCCGCAGACCGACTCGGCCCAGCCCGACTCGGGCGTCACGATCCCGAACCAGGCCACGCCCGACGGCTCGGTCGGAACGCCTTGACGACGCGTGGCCGGTCAGCGGCGGAGACGCGCCCCCAACTGGTGTAGTCCACTTCCCCTTGCTGGTCTAGACCACCAGTGCTACGCTCGCCCGGCACGTACCCTTGCCGAGGAGGAGTAGATGTTCCCGAAGTTCAACCCACGGGCCACCGCCGGTGTCCTGCTGGTGACCGCGTTCGCCGCGGTCGGCGCCGGTTGCGGGTCCAGTGACGACAACAGCAACACGTCGTCCAACGGCAGCAGCACGGCCGCGTCCGGTTCAGCGAGCAGCGGCAAGGGCGGCAAGATCGCCTTCCTGCTGCCCGAGAACCAGACCGCTCGCTACGAGAACCAGGACAAGCCGTTCTTCATCAACAAGGTGAAGGAGCTGTGCCCGTCCTGCGAGGTCGTCTACGAGAACGCGACCCAGGACGCCGCCAAGCAGCAGCAGCAGGCCGAAGCCGCGCTCACCCAGGGCGCCAAGGTCCTCGTCATCGACGCCGTGGACGTCGCCTCCGCGGCCGGGATCGTCAACCAGGCCAAGCAGCAGAGGGTCCCCGTCGTCAGCTACGGTCGTCTCGTCGCCAAGGCGCCGCTGGACTACTACGTGTCGATCGACCCCTACAAGGTGGGCCAGCAGCAGGCCCAGGTGCAGCTCGCCGCGTTGAAGGCCGCCGGCAAGGCGAACCCGCGCATCGTGATGATCAACGGCTCCCCCACCGACTCGAACTCCGCCCCCTACAAGAAGGGCGCGTTGTCGGTGTACAACAGGGCCGGCGCCAAGATCGTCAAGTCCTACGACACGCCCGACTGGGCCGCCGACAAGGCCCAGCAGGAGATGGACCAGACCATCACCTCGCTTGGCAAGACCGGCTTCGACGGCATCTACGTCGCCAACGACGGCATGGCCGCCGGCGTCTACTCCGCCCTGAGGTCCGCGGGCCTGAGCTCGAGCAGGTTCTTCATGACGGGCCAGGACGCGCAGGTCGACGGCATCCAGCGCATCCTCGCCGGCACGCAGCTGATGACCGTCTACCAGCCGCTGAAGAAGATCGCCGGCACCTCCGCCGAGATCGCCGTCGACCTCGTCCAGGGCAAGCCGGTCCCGGCGTCGCTGACCCCGGAGAAGACCGACAACGGCGCGGGCCAGGTCCCGTCGGCGCTGGTCCCGACGCTGTCGATCACCAAGGACAACATCAAGTCCACCGTGATCGCCGACGGCTTCCTCAAGCCCGCCGACATCTGCACGGGCTCGTACGCGAAGGCGTGCCAGGCGGCCGGCATCTCGTGAGCCCGCGGGACGGGCAGCAGCAGGCCCAGGAGACTCCGCGCCGGCGCGCCGCCGCCGGCGCGGAGCTCCCCCGCAAGCTGTCCCGTCGCTCGCCGAAGGGCGAGCAGCTCCGGACCATCCTGGAGGACTTGATCGACGCGCTGAAGCCCGGCGATCCCCTCCCCTCCGAGCGCGAGCTGGCTGAGCGCTACGACGTCGCGCGGATGACCGTGCGCGCCGAGATCACGCGCCTGGCCGGCGAGGGCCTGGTCGAGCGCGTCCAGGGCCGCGGCACGTTCGTCGCCGAGGCGCGCGTCGCGCAGGCCGCGGCGCTGTCGTCGTTCACCGAGGACATGCGGGCGCGCGGGCTCAAGCCCGGCTCGCAGGTGCTCGGCCAGGGCACCGTCGCCGCCGACGACCTCGTCGCCCGGCGGCTCGGCCTGGAGCCGGGCGCGCAGGTCGTGCGCGTGCGCCGCGTCCGGACCGCCGACGGCGAGCCGATGGCGCTGGAGGAGGCGTTCCTGCCCGCCGACCGCTTCGGCGCGCTCGCCGAGGAAGAGCCGCTGGAAGGCTCGTTGTTCACCACCTTGGAAGAGCGCTTCGGCGCGAGGTTCCCGGTCGCCGACCAGCAAGTTGTCGCGGTCGAGATCGTCGGCGAGGACGCCAACCTGCTGCGCGTCGCCCCCGGCCGCGCCGGCCTGAAGTTCCACACCATCTTGATCGACGCCGACGAGCGGCCGGTCGCCTACGCGTGGTCGCTGTTCCGCGGCGACCGCTACGAGATCCGACTGCGCCAGGAGCGCCGCCCGTGACCGACTCACCCGGAGCCCTGATGACCGCCGAGATGGCCGAGCAGCCGCGGGTGCTCCTCGCGCTCGCCGGCCGTCGCGACGAGCTGATCGCGCACGTGCGCGAGGCGCTGCCGGGCGCGCCGGTCGGGATCGTCCTGGTCGCGCGCGGGTCGTCCGACAACGCGGCGGTCTTCGGCCGCTACGTGCTGGAGCTGGCGACGAGGCGCCCGGTCGCGCTGGCCGCGCCGTCGCTGGTGACGCGCTACGGCGTCAGGGACCGGCTCGACGGCTGGCTGGCCGTCGGCGTCTCGCAGTCCGGCAAGACGCCGGAGATCGTCAGCGTCCTGGAGTCGTTCGGCGCCGCGGGCGCGACGACCGTCGCGATCACCAACGACCGCGACAGCCCGCTGGCCGGCGCTGCCGACGCGACGATCGACACCGCCGCCGGGAGCGAGCGCGCGGTGCCCGCGACCAAGACCGTGACCGCGCAGTTCGCGGCGTTCGCGCTGCTGGCCGAGGCGCTCGTCCACGACGACGAGACCGTGCTGCCGTGGGCGCTGGACGCGTGGAGGGTCCTCCCCCGCGCGGTGATGGAGATCCTCGACGACGACGCGCCCGCCCGGGTCGCCGCCGAAGTTGTAGGGGATGCTCAGGGTCTCGTGGCGATCGCGCGCGGGCTGATGCTCGGCGCCGCGCTGGAGGCCGCGCTGAAGTTGAAGGAGATGACCGGGATCCTCGCGGAGGGCGCTTCGGCCGCCGACTTCCTGCACGGCCCGATCGCCGTCGTGCGCCGCGAGCTGCCGGTCCTGACGCTGAGCGCCGGCGGCCCCGCCGCGGCCGACGTCGCCGAGTTCGCCGACGCCGCGCGCGCCCGCGGCGGCCGCGTCCTGGCGATCGGCACCGGTCCGGACGCCGACCTCCGGATCCCCGCCTCCGTCCCCGACGGCCTCGCCGGGATCACCGCGATCGTCCGCGCCCAGCAGCTCGCCCGCGAGGTCTCGCTGCTGCGCGGCATCGACCCCGACAGCCCGTTCGGGCTGTCGAAGGTCACCGAGACGCACTAGACCCATAGGCTGCACGGCGTGAACGGCCTGCAGCTCGTTCTCGTCATCGTCGGCGCGATCGCGGTCAACGCGTTCGCGGACCGCAAGGGCGCCCAGCCGGCGCTGGTGATCACGGTCGTCGCGCTGGCGGCGTCGTTCATCCCGGGCGTGCCGCGGCTGGAGCTCGACACCGACGTCATCCTCGGCGTCGTCCTGCCGCCGCTGCTGTACTCGGCCGCGGTCGGGTTCAGCGTCTCGTCGTTCTTCCGCAAGCTCGGGCCGATCCTCGTTCTGGGCGTGGGGCTCGTCGTCGTGACCGCGCTCGCCGTCGGGCTCGCCGGGAAGCTGCTGGTCCCGGGCCTGACCGGCGGCGCCGCGCTGATCCTCGGCGCGGTCGTCGCGCCACCCGACGCGGTCAGCGCGGTCGCGATCGGGCGCCGGCTCGGGCTGCGCCGGCGGGTGCTGAGCGTCCTCACCGGCGAGTCGCTGGTCAACGACGCCGCGGCGCTGACGATCTTCTCGATCGCGGTCGCCAGCGTCTCCGGCACCCACACGTTCATCGACAACCCCGTGTTGCTGTTCTTGTACTCCTCGGTCGTCGGGACCGTCGCGGGCGTCGCGCTGGCGCTGCTCGTCCTGACCGTCCGGCGCGTGCTCGACAACGCGGGGCTGGAGACCGTGCTCGGCCTCGTCACGCCGTTCGCGGCCTACATGCTGGGCGAGGCGCTGGAGGCGTCGGGCGTCCTGGCGGTCGTCAGCGCGGGGTTCGTGATCGGCACGCTGTCGGTGCGCTTCGACTACGAGACGCGGCTGCAGGAGCGCGAGGTCTGGGGCGCCATCGACGTGTTGTTGGAGGCCTTCGTGTTCGCCTACATGGGCCTGCAGCTGCGGTTCGTGATCGAAGACCTGCAGGATGCCCACGCGTCGCTGACCACCGTGTTGTGGAGCGGCCTGCTGATCCTCGCGGTCGTGATCGTCGTCCGGCCGTTGTGGATGTTCTTGACGCTCGGCAGCGGCCTGGTCCTGGAGGACTCGCCCGAGGACCCGGGCGTGATCCGCATGCAGCAGCGGTTCAACGAGAACAACGCGCGGCGCGTGCAGCGCCTGCAACGCGCGCAGCGGCGCGGACGCCGCGCGCACCGGCCGCCCAGGCCGCCGCGACCACCCGAGCCGCTGACGCTGCGCGAGGGCGTCGTCGTCGCCTGGACCGGGATGCGCGGCGTCGTGACGCTCGCGGCCGCCGCGGGCATCCCGGCGACGCTCCACAACGGCGAGCCGTTCCCAGGGCGGCCGGAGATCCAGGCGATCGCGTTCATGGTCGCCGTCGGGACGCTGCTGCTGCAGGGCGCGACGCTGCCGTGGCTGATCAGCCGGCTCGGCGTCGAGGACCCGGGCGAGGCGCAGCTGATGAGGGAGCAGCGCCGCGCGGTCGAGGTGGTCGCCGGCGAGGCGGCGTCGGAGGTCTACAGGCGCTTCGTCGCCGACCCGCCCGCGGGCATCGATCCGGAGTGGGTCGAGCGCGCCTCCCAGCGCCTGGAGCGCCAGCGCGAAGCGCAGTCCCAGGCCCTCGACGCGCTCGACGACCGCGGCGTGACCGCCGCCGCGATCGAGCAGCTCACCCGCGAGGTGATCGCCGCCCAGCGCAACGCGATCGTCGACGGCATGATCCACGACCGCCTCGACGACGACGCGGCCCGCGACCTCCTGGAGCAGATCGACCTCCAGGAGGCGGCGATGGTCTCCCGCTTCCGCGGGCGACTCCTATAACTCGGTCAACGCGACGGGAGCGGAACCGGTGCTTCACGCCAGCCGGACGCATTCGTGACGATCCACACCTTGCGTCCCAACAGGCCCGTCAGCGCCGCGGTCAGCGACGCCTCCTGCATCCTCGCGGCTTGGTCCGGACCGACCAGGAAGATCGCCTCATCGCCGCTCGCCGTCGGGATCAGCGAGACGCCGTCCGGCACCTGGATGCCGGCGGAACAGCTCCATGACCTCGCCAGCAGTCCGATAGTCCAACCAGTCCGGCAGTCCAGACACCGCAGCCCGACCCGCTAGGCGATCGCGACGAACTGCTCGGCGCCCTCGACGAGGGTGCGGAGCACGGTGAGGTCGTCGTCGTCGAGCACGGTGATGTTGGCGCGGGCGCCCGGGCGCAGGATGCCGAGCTCCGGGTCGCCGAGCAGGCGGGCGGGGGCGCCGGTGGCGGCCCAGATCGCCTCGGCGAACGTCGCGCCGCAGCCGTGGAGGTTGCGGACCGCGGCGTCCATCGTCAGGACCGAGCCCGCGAGCGTGCCGTCGGACAGCTCCGCCGACGCGCCGTGGACGGCGACCTCGCGGCGGCCCAGCCGGTAGGTCCCGTCGCCCTGGCCCGCGGCCTCCATCGCGTCGGTCACCAGCGAGAAGCGGTCCCTCGCGGCCAGGAACGCCGCGTACGCGGCCTCCGGAGCAAGATGTACATGATCGACGATCGCCTGGACCGTCACGCCCGGCCGGACCAGCGCGGCGCCGCCGACGCCCGGGTCGCGCGGCTTCCAGCGGCGGTGGGCGTTGTAGAGGTGGGTGATCGCGCGGGCGCCGCGGTCGAACGCGGCGTTGGCGGTCGCCGCGTCGGCGTCGGTGTGGCCGCAGCTCACGACGACGCCGTGCTCGACCAGCGCGGCGACCAGGTCCAGCGCGCCGTCCAGCTCGGGCGCCAGCGTCATCATCCGCACGAGCCCGGGGACACAGAGCGCCAGCGCCTCGGCGACGTCGGGCGCGCGCAGGTAGTCCGGGTCGTGGGCGCCCGGCCAGTGCGGCGACAGGTACGGCCCTTCGAGATGGACCCCATGAACCCGCGCGCCGATGCCGACGAGCTGCTGCGCCGCCTCGGCGGCGACCGCCAGCGCGGGCTCGTAGTCGCCCACCGGCGAGGTGATGAACGTCGGCAGGTAGCCGACCACCCCGTGGCCCGCCAGCGCGACGCCCGCCGCGCGGTAGCCGTCGAGGTCGGTCGACAGGAAGTCGACACCGACCAGGCCGTTGATGTGCAGGTCCAGGAACCCCGGGACGGCGACGCCACCCGTGGACGGCCCACCGCCGGCGCCGACCTCCAGCACCCGGCCGTCCTGCACCACGACGTCGCCCGGCACGAGCTCGCCGTCGACCAGCGCGGCGCGCACGCCCAACCGCATGGAACCCTCAGAAGACGAACGACCGGCAGCGGACATGTGGTCTAGACCACTATACCCGCCACCGGTCGCCCGAGGTGAAGAATCGGAGGAGCGCGGACCGCGCGCTACTCGGCGATCGTGATCGACTCGATCGTCACGTCGTCGTTGGGCTTGTCGCGGGCGTCGGTCGGCTTGCCCTCGATCTTGTCGACGACGTCCAGGCCCTCGGTGATCTGGCCGAAGACCGTGTGCTTGCCGTCGAGCCAGGGCGCCTCGGGCGTCGTGACCAGGAAGAACTGCGACCCGTTCGTGTTCGGGCCCGCGTTGGCCATCGCCAGGGCGCCGCGCACGATCTTGTGCTGGTTGATCTCGTCCTCGAACTGGTAGCCCGGGCCACCGGTGCCGGTGCCCTGCGGGCAGCCGCCCTGGATCATGAAGTCGCGGATCACGCGGTGGAAGATCAGGCCGTCGTAGAAGCCCTTGCCGGCCAGGTCCTTGAAGTTCTGGACCGTCTTCGGCGCATCGGCGTCGAAGAGCTCGATCGTGATCGGCCCCTCGCTCGTCGTCATCGTGGCGGTAGACATGACCGCCACCCTAGCCAACGCGCGGCGCGCGCTCGCGCCGCGCCGTCAGGCGGCTAGCCGAAGACCCTGACTTCGCTCAGCCGCGCCGTGAACCCATCGGTGGGCGGCGTCGTCAGCCAGAGCAGGACGTGGCGGTACTTGGTGGTGCCGGCGCCGAGGTCGACCTTGACCTTGCCGTCGGTGTCGGTGCCGACGTCCCTGATGTCCTTCAGGTGCGCCCAGCGCGTGTCGGTGATGTCGGGCGGCAGGTCGGTCTCGTCGGTGGCGTAGAGCTCGATCTTGAAGCCCGGCGTCTTGGTCGTCACGTCGACCTCGCGCACGCCCTGCTTGGAGCCGAGGTCGATGACCAGGCCCGCGCCGATCGACTCCGCGCCGTCGGCGACGGTGATCGGGAACGACGTCCCGGCCTCGCCGTCGAGCGCCTTCTTGGGGTCGGCGGTCGTGGCGTCGGCGATGTCGCGCCTGTACGGGTCGTACAGCGACGCGGCGGTCGGGTCGAGCCTGATCGCGACGGGATCCGGCAGCTCCGGCGTCGTGGACGTCCGGGTGGTGGACGTCGTGTCGCCCTTGCTCGACGAGTCCGAGCCGGTCGACGTGGACCCGGTCGAGCCCGTGGAGCCCGTGGCGCCGGTCGACGGCGTCGTCGGGATCGACGGCGTGGTCGTCCTCGGCAGCGACGGCGCCGGGGTCGACGACGCCGGCGGCACGTCGGTGCTCCCGGTCGTCGGCGGCAGCGTGCTGCTCGGCGCGGCGTCCGAGGGCGCCGTGTCGACCGGCGCCGGCGCGGCGGCCGACGGCTGCGGCGCCGGGACCTGCGCGACCTGCGTGGTGCCGGCCGGCGTGGCCGGCGAGTTCTGGTCCAGCGCCGCGTAGGCGGCGGCGACAGCACCGACGACGAGGACGCCGGTCAACGCCAGGACCGTCCCGATCGCCCTCTTGCCCGGGAGCGCGAGCCGGCGGGAGGCCTGGGCCTCACCGCAGTTCAGGCACCAGTCCTGACCCGGCTCGACCGGCGCGCCGCACTTCGGGCACGCGGTCGCGACCGGCGCGGCCTCCGGAGGCGTCTCGCCGCCCGGCGTGTCGCCGGCCGGCGCCTCGGCCGTCTTGGTCTCGGTATCCCTGAGCAAAAGCGTCATCGAACGATCTCCACCATACCCCGAACGCCCTTCGGCGCACCGAGGTTGCGGTCCTTCCTCAGCTTCGTGCCAGCTCGGCCCGGATCCTGTGCCCGGCGACGCTCGCGCCGTCGACCGCGGCGACGATCGCCTCGGCCTCGGCGTCGGGCACCGAGAACAGCGTGAACTTCTGCAGCACGCGGACGTCCCGGACCGCCTCGCCGTCCAGCCCCGCCGCGCTCGTGATCGCGTGGATCACGTCGGCGACCTCGAGGCCGTCGGCCGCGCCGCCGGAGGCCAGCACGCGCCGGTACTCCTCCGAGCCGTTGCGCGAGAGCTGCGGCTTGGTGTGGCGCCTGGGCTTCTCGACCACCGGCGCCGCCGCGGTGTGCGCGCCCGGCGACCACGGCTTGAGCTCCATGCCGATGTGCTTCTCGATCGCCTGCAGCTCCTTCTGCTGCTTGGGCTCGACGAAGGTGATGGCACGGCCTGAGCGGCCGACGCGGCCGGTGCGGCCGATGCGGTGCACGTAGACATCCGGAGAGGTAGGGACGTCGAAGTTGACGACGTGCGTGACCGTCGAGATGTCGAGTCCGCGCGCCGCGACGTCGGTGGCGACGAGGATCGGGACGCGCCCGCCCTTGAACGACAACATGACGCCGTCGCGCTGGCCCTGCGACATGTCGCCGTGCAGCGCCTTGACGTTCATGCCCTTGTCGCGCAGCTTCTTGTAGAGCTGGTCGGCGCGGATCTTCGTGCGCGTGAAGACGATCGCCTGGTCGGGGCGCTCCTCGCGCAGGACGTCCACCAAGGCCTCGGGCTTGTCGGGCGTCTTGACCTCGAGCCGGAACTGCTCGACGGTGTCGACGGTCAGGTTCGCCGACTTCACCTTCACCGTCTGCGGGTGGTAGAGGTAGCGGTCGGCCAGCTCCCGGATCGGCGGCGGCATCGTCGCGCTGAACAGCGCGGTCTGACGGCCGTTGGGGCAGAGCTTGAGGATCTTCTCGACGTCCTCGAGGAAGCCGAGGTCGAGCATCTCGTCGGCCTCGTCGAGGACGACGAAGCGGCAGTCGCTGAGGTGCAGGGACGCGCGCGACAGGAGGTCGAGCACGCGGCCGACGGTCCCGACGACGACGTGGCCGCCGGCACGCAGCTGCGCCTGCTGGCTGCGGATTGGAGCACCGCCGAAGACGGCGACGACGTCGACGCCCTTGCGCGCGCCGTAGGTGCGCAGCGCCTGGGTGACCTGGATGCACAGCTCGCGCGTCGGGGTCAGGACGAGGGCCTGGACCTCGCCGTCGGTGGGGTCGACGTGCTCGACGATCGGCAGGCCGAACGCGGCCGTCTTGCCGGATCCGGTCTGGGCCTGGCCGATGATGTCCTCGCCCTGCAGCAGGATCGGGATCGCCTGCTCCTGGATGGGGCTCGGCTGCTCGTAGCCGACGTCTTGAAGGGCTTGAAGGGTCGGCTCACTGAGGCCGAGGTCCGCGAAGGCGGTCATGTACCCCTGAAGGGTAGTGCGCGGGCCGCGCGATGCGCCGCGCGGCTGGCGCAAAAGCCTGCAGCGGAGCGCGTGGCCATGGCATGATTGCGCCGAGTGCTGCTAGGCCGTCAGCGCGAGATCGCGCACATCGAAGATCTGTTGAACGGCGCCACGGAGGGCACGAGCGCCGCCGTCCTGCTCCACGGAGAGGCCGGCATCGGGAAGTCCTCGCTGCTGAAGGCTGCCATCGACGCCGCTTCCGCGCGCGATCTCGGCGTGCTCCGGACGCGTGGCTACGAGTCGGAGTCCGACATCCCGTTCGCGGGCTTGCTGGAGCTGCTGACGCCGCTGCTGCCGCTGCGCGACAGGATCCCGGAGGTCCAGGCGCGCGCGCTCGGCTCCGCGCTGGCGCTGGAGGCGCCGACGCCGTTCGACCGCTTCGCGGTCCCCGCCGGCATGTTGTCGCTCTTGGCCGCCGCGGCCGAGGAGAGGCCGTACCTCGTCGTCGCCGACGACGTCCACTGGCTCGACGACGCGTCGCGCGAGGCGCTGAGCTTCGTCGCGCGCCGGCTCGGCGCCGAGGGCGTCGTGCTCGTCTTCGCCGCGCGGCCGGTCGACGAGGTGCTCGCCGCCTTCGAGGGCATCGAGTCGCGCGCGGTCGCGCCGCTCGCCGATGCCGACGCCGCCGCGCTGCTGCGCCGCGAGGCGCCGTCGCACGTCTCCGAGAAGGTCGCCGCCGACCTCCTCGCCAGCGCGCACGGCAACCCGCTGGCGCTGACCGAGATCCCGCGCGGGCTGAGCCCGGACCAGCTCGCCGGCCGCGAGCCGCTGGCCGGCCCGCTGCAGGCCGGCGACCGGATCGAGGACGCGTTCGCACGCCAGCTCGCCGACCTGCCCGCCGCGACGCGCGAGGCGCTGCTGATCGCCGCCGCGATGCAGACCGGCCGCCACGACATCTACCTGAAGGCCCTGGAGCTGCGCGGCGTCCCGAAGAGCGCGCTCGACGCCGCGGTCTCCGCGCAGATGATCGCCCTCGACGGCCGCGTCGAGTTCTTCCACCCGCTCCTGCGCTCCGCCGTCTACCACGCGGCCGACCCGATCCAGCGCCGCTCGGTGCACGCCACGCTCGCCGAGCTGGCCGACACGGTCGCCACACCCGGCCGCCGCGCCTGGCACCTCGCGGCCGCCGCCGACGCGCCCGACGAGCAGGTCGCCGAGGCGCTGGAGGAGGCCGCCGCCGAGGCGCGCTCGCGCGGCGGGATCCTGGCCGCGGCGCGCGCGTACGAGCGCGCGGCGAACCTCTCGACCGACGACGCGGCCCGCGCGCGGCGCCTGCTGGAGGCGGCGAGCGACTACGCGCAGGCCAACCAGGCCGACCACGCGCTGGCGCTGGTCGGCGCCGCGCAGGAGCTGGTCCCGGCCGACTCCGCGCCGACGACCGAGGTCGTGCGCGTGCGCGGGCGCGTGGAGATGCGCCGCGGCGCGCCGGTCGTCGCCCACGACCTGCTGGTCGCCGAGGCCGAGCGGATCGCCGCCGAGGATCCGGGCAACGCCGCGTGGCTGCTGCTCGAGGCGGCGGGCGCGCACATGATGACCGGCGACATGGAGGCCTTGATCCGGACCGGCGACCGCGCGCGGGCGCTGCTGGCCGGTGGGCTGAACCCGCCGATGGAGGTGCTCGCCGGCGTGCTGGTCGGCGAGGCGCACGCCGCGCTCGGCCACGAGGCCGAGGCCGACGCGCTGCTCGATCCCGCGATGCCGTTGCTGACCGGTGAGTACGTCCTCGCGCTTCCCAGCGAGCTGGTGGCGATGGCCGGCCAGTGCGGCATCTGGTACGAGCGCTGGGACCGCGCGACCGCGGTCCTGGACCACCTCGTCGCGACCGCGCGCCAGGCCAGCGCGATCAACCACCTCATCTTCCCGCTGGTCTCGCAGTCGATCATGGACTACCGCCAGGGCCGCTGGGCCAACGCGCTCGCCGACGCGGGCGAGGCGGCGCGGCTGGCGCGCGAGACCGCGCTGCGCCCGCTGCTGACGTTCGCGCTCGCGGTGCTCGCGCACGCCGAGGCCGGGATGGGCCGTCGCGACGACGCGCGCGCCCACGCCCGCGAGGCGCTGCACCTCGCCGAGGAGCTCGACGGGACGTCGGTGGCGATCTACGCGCTCAACGCGCTCGCCTTCGACGCGCTCGGCGCGGGTGAGATCGAGAGCGCGGTCGAGCTCTACGACCGCGCGTTCCGCAGCGCGACCAAGCTGCGGATGCAGCGCGGGCTGATCCAGTTCGGCGCCGACCGCGTCGAGGCGCTGGCGCGCGCGGGCAGGACCGACGCCGCGTTCCAGGCGCTCGAGGAGTTCGCCGACACGCCGGGCGGCGGGCACTGGGCGTCGGCGGCGCTGGCGCGCTGCCGCGGGATCCTGGCCGACAGGACCGCCGAGCACCACTTCATCACCGCGCTCAGCCACCACGAGCGCGACGGCCAGCCGTTCGAGCGCGCCCGGACCCAGCTCGCCTACGGCGAGCGCCTGCGCCGCGACCGCCGCCGCGCGGACGCGCGCGAGCAGCTGACCCAGGCGCTGGACACGTTCGAGCGCCTCAGCGCGACGCCGTGGGCGGACCGCACGCGCGTCGAGATGCGCGCGACCGGCGGCGCGGCCGCCGAGGGCGGCGCGGCGGAGCGGGAGGCGGTCGCCGCCGCGGGGCTGGAGGAGCTGACCGCGCACGAGCTGCAGATCGCGCGCCTGGTCGCCTACGGCGACACGAACCGCCAGGTGGCCGCGAAGCTCTTCCTGTCGCCGAAGACCATCGAGTACCACCTGTCGCAGATCTACCGCAAGCTCGACCTGCGCTCCCGCACCCAGCTCGCGTCGCTCATGGCGCAGGAGATGGGGAGCTCGAAGACGGCGGCGTAGCCGCGGCGTGGCTGGCGTCGGAGCCGCCGCAGCCGCAGGCGGTCGCGATGATGTCGACGCACAGCTCCGGGCCCAGGCGCGTCGAGTCGAGGACGATGTCGTACAGGTCGGTGTCCTTGGCGTCGCAGCGGTAGTAGCGCTTGACGTAGGCCTCGCGGGCGCGGTCGGTGGACCTCAGGCGGCGCGCCGCGGTGTCCTCGTCGATGCGCTCTATCCGCGCGGCCTGCGGGATCCGCGCGTCGGGCGGGCCGTCGAGGCGGACGTGCAGCGCGCGCGGGTCGTGGGCCAGGACGACGGCGCCGGCGCGGCCCAGGACGACCGCGCGGCCGCCGCCGGCCAGCTCCCGGATCGCCTGCTCGGCGGCCTCGTGGTGGCTGGAGCGCTTGAGGACCTCCGGGTCCACGTCGCCGTAGTACTCGCTGATCGGCGCGAGGTGGGTGAGCACGCGGTCCAGGCCGCGCTCGACGTCCTCGTCGAGGCGCTCGGCGGCGTCGGGGGAGATCCCCATCTTCTCGGCGATCGCGGCCTGCACGGCGCGGTCGACGAACGGGACGCCGAGCCGCTGCGCGAGCGCGGGCCCGACGACGCTGCCGCCGGCACCGTAGGAGGCGGAGATCGTGACGAGCGTGATGTCGGCCGTGTTCGTCGTCATGGCGCTTCTGCGTTACCCGCTGGGGTCCAGGAGCAACTTCCCGCGGGTTCTGCGGCCCACGAGGTCCTCCTGCGCGCGCCGTGCGTCCGACAACATGTAGGTGTTGCCGACGACGGCGGTGACGCTGCCGTCCGCGGCGAGGGCGAACAGCTCGGCCAGCGGGGCGCGGAGATGCTCCGGGCGCTCCAGGTAGTGGAACAGCCAGAAGCCGATCACCGACTGCGAGCGCTTCAGCAGGCGGCCGGTCCGGACCTCGTTCTGCTCGCGCGAGGAGATGCCGTAGACGACCATCCGCCCCATGTCGGCCATCGCGCGCAGCGCGACGTCGAACAGCGGGCCGCCGGCCATCTCCAGGACGACGTCGACCTCGCGGCCCTCGTTGGCCTCCAGGATCCGCTCGCGCAGCGTGTCGGCGTCGGACGCGTCGCCGTCGATCGCGGCGTCGGCGCCGAGCTCCAGGCACAGCGCGCGCTTGTCCTCGGACGAGGCGGTCGCGATCACGCGGCCCGCGCCGAGCGGCCTGGCGAGCTGGACGGCGAGCGAGCCGACGCCGCCGGCGCCGCTCACCACCAGGACCGACTCGCCGCCGGTCAGGCGCGCGCACGTGCGGTAGAGGTGCCACGCGGTCAGGCCCTGGATCAGCAGCGCGAGCGCCGCGCCGTCGTCGAGGCCGTCCGGGATCGGGAACGTCCGGTCCTGCGGCGCGACCGCGTACTCGGCGTAGCCGCCGTGGCCGGTGAGCGCGACGACGCGCTCGCCCGTGTCCTCGCGCACGCCCGCGACCTCGCCGCCCGGGATCAGCGGCAGCTGCTGCTTCTGGACGTAGGAGTTCTCGCGCTGGTGGGTGTCGGCGAAGTTCATCCCGGCGCGGCTGACGCGGATCAGGACCTCGCCGTCGCCGGCCTGCGGGACCGGGACGTCGACCAGCTCCAGGACCTCCGGACCGCCGAACTCGACCTGCTGGATCGCGCGCATCGCGCGGCACCCTACCCAGCTGATCCCCTAGCCTCCCCCGCCGTATGAGCCTCACTGTCGTCGGATCCCTTGCCTATGACGCCGTCAAGACGCCCTTCGGGGAGCGCGAGCGGATGCTCGGCGGCGCCGCCACCCACTTCGCCCTCGCCGCGTCGTTCTTCGACGTCGTCCGGCCCGTCGGCCCGGTCGGCGAGGACTTCGACGAGGCGTCGTTCGCGACGCTGCGCACGCGCGGCACGGTGACCGACGACGTCGAGGTCGTCCCGGGCGGCAAGACGTTCTTCTGGAAGGGCGTCTACTCGAACAACCTCAACCAGCGCGACACGCTCGTGACGGACCTGAACGTCTTCGAGTCGTTCGAGCCGAAGCTGTCCCAGGAGTCCCAGGACGCCGACGTCCTGTTCCTGGCGAACATCCAGCCGGACCTGCAGCTGCACGTGCGCGAGCAGTGCACGAAGGCGCGGTTCGTCGCGATGGACTCGATGAACCTGTGGATCGAGATCGCCAACGCGTCGCTGAAGAAGGTCATCGGGACCGTCGACTGCCTGATCCTCAACGACGAGGAGCTGGAGCAGCTGACCGAGAAGCCGACGCTGCAGCAGGCGGCGGCCGAGGTCCTGTCGTGGGGCCCGAAGGCGGTCGTCGCCAAGCTCGGCAAGTACGGCGCAGCGCTGTTCACCGAGGAGGGCTTCTTCGCTTTGCCCGCCTACCCGCTGGCCGAGGTCATCGACCCGACCGGCGCGGGCGACACGTTCGCGGGCGGCTTCGTCGGCTACATCGCCGCGCACCCGGACGAGCCGATCGACCACGCGCACCTGTCGCGCGCGATGGCCTACGGCACGGCGCTGGCGTCCTACAACGTCGAGGAGTTCGGCACCGAGCGCGTCGAGCGCCTGACGGCCGACGAGGTCCAGGCGCGCGTCGCGGACCTGCAGCGGATGACGGACTTCACCGTCGATCCGGTCGCCCTGCGCGCCTAGCGCGCTACACGGCGTCGGAGCTCAACGCCGCCAAGGCCTCGAGCGAGGCCTTGGCGGCGAACTCGTCCGTAGGGAGGACGTCCATGTCGACCTGGCGATGCTCGATGAAGAGCTGCTGCGCGGATACCTTGTCCAGCGTTCGCGCCGTCGGGAGGACCTGGGCCTTGACGTCCTCGCCGGCCAGCCGCCTGCGGATCGGGTTCACGATCTCGCTCATCGCCTTGTCGGCGTCGATGGCCGCACCGGAGGCCAGCCGGTTGGGGTCGACGATGAAGATCAGCGACACGGTGGCCGCCCACTCCGTCGAGCACCACACGCCCAGCAGCGCATCGGCGAACCGTCCGGCCATCGAGTTCCTGCCCATCGACTTCGCCACCTTGGTGCGCAGGTGGCTGAGGACGTGCTGCTCCAGATCGTTGGGGAAGGCGTAGCGGCCGACGCGGCGCATCAACCACGAGGACAGAAGCACGCGCGCAGCCGGGTCGAGCGGCGCGGCGGCACGCGGGATGGCGGCATGCCCGAGCACGGCCTTGGACACCGGGAAGCTGAGCTGGCTGTCGATCGCGGGGAAGGCGAGACCCGCCGTCTCGATCGCCGGCAACGCGAAGTAGTCGCCGCGACTGCCGTAATGCGCGGCCTTCCACGTCAGCTCGTCGAGCTCGACGATGGGCATGAGCTGCAGGAACGGCATCTTGTCGGGATGGCGGACCAGGTCGCAGGTCTGCGTGACGATCGCGCCCCAGCCGGTGTCGATCTGCTGCGGGGCGACCGTCCACAGGCCATGCTCGTCAACCGGCTCGAGCTCGTCGACGCCGTCAAGGAACGTGCTGTGCGGCGACTCCAGCACCGGGACCAGCGGCGCCGCGAGCAGATCCCCTTGCCACAGCCCCTGGGCAAGCTGCTCGATCTCGGCCTTGTCCTCGTCCGAGCGACGGATCATCTACGCGACGGCGTACGGACGACGAGCGCCGACCAGCCGCCCACCCCAGCGATGGCGCGCGGCGTCGAACGGCTCGTCGGCGATCGCGAGAGCGGCGCTCTCACGCACGCCGAGCGCGACCATCTCCGGCGGTATCCCCGCCGCGCCCCGTTCGCCGATGTCGTTGACACCCAGCGGCGCGAAGCGCTCCTCGGTCAGGCCGGTGATGGCCGCCTGACGCTCAGCCAGCTGACCGCGCACCTCGTCCACAGACCAGCGAGCGTGGCCGCCCGGGGTCTGGCGCGTCGGGCTGATCCGCCCGGAGGAGCGGTAGTAGCGCACGGTGCTGGCGGCGACGCCGAGCTCCTGCGCGAGCTCACGGGTGCTCAGAAGCTCTGCCATGGGTCCGAGTCTAGCTCCCCTCGCTGTCGCTTTCAACGCTTTGGACGTTTTCAACGCTGCGGGGCACCTTGCCGAGCTAGGGGGGTCAGCGCCTTCACGACCTCTGCGGCCGGCCGCTCCTGCGCGAGCGCGTGGGCCTCGCCGGCCCAGAGGTTGATGACGTCCGGGTCGCCCGCGGCGCGGGCCGCCGCGCGCAGCGGCGCGGTGATGTGGTGCAGCTCGGGGTAGGCGATCGGCGCGGCCGCGCCGTGCTCGGCGTGCAGGCGGTTGACGATCCCGCGCGCCAGGCGGCCGGTGTAGGCGCGGGTCAGGGTCGTGACGTTGTTGGGGTCCTTGATCGCCGCGCGGTGCGGCGCGGACGTCCCGGCCTCCGGCGTCAGCATGAACGCGGTGCCGACCTGGGCCGCTCGGGCGCCCGCGGCGAGGACCGCTGAGACTCCCGCAGCGGTCATGATCCCGCCGGTCGCGATCAGCGGCGTGTCGACGTCGACCGCGTCGCGGACCAGCGCCAGCAGCGCGAGCAGGCCGTAGTTGATGGCGTCGGGCGTGTCGGCGAAGGCGCCGCGGTGGCCGCCGGCCTCCGTGCCCTGGACGATCAGCGCGTCGGCGCCGGACGCCGCGCCCGCGCGCGCCTCCTGCGGCGTCGTGATCGTCACCCAGACGCCCTTGCCGGACTCCTGCAGGCGCCGGACGACCTCGCGGTCCGGGCAGGCGAAGGTGAAGCTGACGGCCGCGACGTCGTCGGGCGCGCGGGCGACGAGCAGCGCGACCTTCTCGTCGTGGTGGTCGTCGTCGAAGCGCGGCTCGCCGAGCGGCGTGCCGAGGCGCTCGGCCTCGGGGCGCAGGCGCTGCGCGTAGGCGGCCACGACGTCCGGGTCCGCGGGCGCGCCGGAGGCGCCGAAGACGTTGACGGCCAGCGGCGCGCGCGTGAGCGCGCGGGTCGCGTCGAGGTCGGCGGCCAGCGCGTCCGGGGTCCTGTAGCCCGCGGCCGAGAAGGCCAGGCCGCCTGCGTTGGCGACCGCCGCGGCGAGCTCCGGCGTGGACGGCCCGCCGGCCATCGGCGCCTGGATGATCGGGCCTGCCAGACGTTCCAGCATCGTCGTTCGATCTTATTGGCCTTGAGCGGGACGGTCGGGTTCTGGACACCTGTTTTCCGGCCGATCGGACGTCCGGCCAGCGGGGCGCGAATCCCGCCGCGGGGTTCCGAAGGTAGTGGTGTCCGCGCAGTCACGGAAGACCGCGGACGAACTTTCACAGCTACCGGCACGGAGGCCGGGATGCCGTTCGTCACCCGCGGATTCGCCCTACTCACCACGTCCACGCTTGCCGCCCTGGCGCTCGCTCCCGTTTCGGGTGCGTCGGCTGCCACGCCGCGGATCGGCGCCCCCGACGGCCTCAGGGCGACGCCGCTCGTCGTCCGGCCCGCGCAGCGCTCCACGCCGCGCCGCGCCACCGCGCACGCCGCGGCGGCGACGCCGAGGGCGCGTGCCGCGCAGGCGGCGGCGACCGACCCGCGCGCGGTCGACCAGTGGGCGCTGGACGGCGACCAGCCGATGGGGATCGAGAGCGCCTGGCGCCAGACCACCGGCGCGGGCGTGACGGTCGCGATCGTCGACTCCGGCGCGGACCTGTCGCACCCGGACCTGGTCCCGAACCTGTGGACCAACCCGGGCGAGATCGCCGGCAACGGCGTCGACGACGACGGCAACGGCTACGTGGACGACGTCCACGGCTTCGACTTCGTCGACAACGACGGCACGCCGCAGGACGCCAACGGGCACGGGACGCACGTCGCGGGGATCGTCGGCGCGCGCGGCGGCAACGGGATCGGGACGGCGGGCGTCGCGTGGAACGTGAAGCTCATGATCGTCCGGGTCCTCGACGCCAACGCGCAGGGCACGACGACGTCGGTCGCCCAGGGGATCCGCTACGCGGTCGACAATGGCGCGCGGATCGTGAACCTGTCGCTGGCCGGGCCGACCTCGACGCCGGATCTCGAGAGCGCGGTGCAGTACGCGCAGGCCCGCGGGGTCCTGGTCGTGGTGGCTGCCGGCAACGACGGCCACGACCTGGCGAGCGCGCCGACCTACCCGGCCGCGTACGGGGAGAGCAACGTGATCGGCGTCGCCGCGACGACGCGCGACGGCGGGCTGTCGAGCGTCAGCGACTACGGCCCGGGCGCCGACGTCGCCGCGCCCGGCGAGGAGATCCTGAGCACCGCGCTGGGCGGCGGCTACGAGTGGCGGACCGGCACGTCGATGGCGGCGCCGCAGGTGACAGGCGCGCTGGCGCTGCTGGCGTCGGTCCGGCCGGACCTGGACGGCGGAGGGTTGGAGAGCGCGCTGTTCTCCGGGCTGCGTCATGGGTCCCTGCCGGTGCAGAGCGGCGCGCTGGACATCGGCTCCGCGCTGCACGCCGTGATCCCGGCGAGCGCGTGGAAGGCGGCGCCGGTGGCGCCGGTGTCGTCGTATGCGTCGTCGAGTGGCAGCGGTTCCGTGAGGTCGAGCACGGCGGCGGCGAAGAGGAGGACGGCCGCGAAGAAGAGGGTCGTCAAGAAGAAGCTGACCGCCGCGCAGAGGAAGCGCGCGGCCGCTGCCCGCAAGAAGGCGGCGGCGCGCAAGAAGCGGCTCGCTCGTGCGCGGGCCCAGCGCCTGGCCGCCAAGCGCGCCAAGAAGTAGCGCTCAGCGGACCTCGGGCGCCAGGAATTCCCTACACGCGGGCGGGTCGGGGTAGCGTTGACCTCACCATGACCTGGGGGTTCATCTGGCTGATGCTGGTCCTCAAGATCCCGATCGCGATGTTGTTGTACATCGTGTGGTGGGCGATCCATCAGGACGGCGAGCCCGAATCCGAAGGCGGAGACGGCGGGACGAAGACCTACCCGCACGGCTCCGGCCGCCGCCTACCCCGCAAGCCCCGCCCGCGCGGCCCCCACGGCGACCCGGCGATGCCCTCGCCGCCCCGCTCGCGCCGCACACCGCTACCGGTACGGGCGCGCGAACACGACCACTGAGCGGCCGCGTGGCGCCGGCGCGGCCCGACCGCTCGCTGCGCGTGATCGTGGACCTGGCTCTGCGCGAGGCGGGCTGGCGGTTCGTCGGCGTCGCGGCCTTCCCGCGCCTCGCGTACCGGCTGCGCTGGCCGACGCGCCTCGGGCCACGCGGCCTCCTGCTCTACATCGCCTTCAACACGGCACTGCTCGCAGCCATCCGCACCTGGCTGTTCCCCTTGCTCCGCCGCCACACCGAGCACCGCGAACGCCTCCGAGCACAGCTCGGCCACGAACCCAGCGACCAAGAGCTCACCAGCCGCTAGCCAGCGCCGGCGGAGACCGCCAAACGGTCGCGGAGTTACGACCGACAACGCGCCGGTACTCCAAGCGTCGGCGCGGGCGGGAGTGCGGCCGCGGACACGACCGCCCGCAGAACCAGCGGCGCCGACGACCGCGTGTACCGAGGACGGCGGAGACCGCCAAACGGTCGCGGAGTTACGACCGACAACGCGCCGGTACTCCAAGCGTCGGCGCGGGCGGGAGTGCGGCCGCGGACACGACCGCCTGCAGAACCGACGGCGTAGGTGACCGCGTGTAGCGAGGACGGCGGTCGCCGCGGCGCGTGAAGCGCCGCGGCGTGCCGAGTTAGGCGGGCTCGACGGAGCGGGTTGCGGCGTCCTGCAGGGCTTCGATCCTCGACACGTCGCGGATGGCGCCCTTGTCGGCTGACGTTGCCATGGCGGCGTAGGCGCGCAGTGCGGGTGACACCGCGCGGGGGCGGTCTTCGAGGGGCTTGTAGCCGTTGCCGGACTCCAGGCGGGAGCGGCGGTCTTCGAGCTCGGCGTCGGTGAGGGCCACGTCGATCGAGCGCTGGGGGATGTTGATGTTGATGGTGTCGCCGTCTTCGATCAGGGCGATCGCGCCGCCGCTCGCTGCTTCGGGCGAGATGTGGCCGATCGACAGGCCGGAGGTCCCGCCGCTGAACCGCCCGTCGGTGATCAGCGCGCACTGCGCGCCGAGCCCCAAGCCCCTCAGGTAGCTCGTCGGGTAGAGCATCTCCTGCATCCCCGGCCCACCACGCGGACCCTCGTAGCGGATGACGACCACGTCGCCCGGCTTCACGCGCTGGTTAAGGATCGCGTCGACCGCGGCCTCCTGGGACTCGACCACGACGGCCGGCCCACTGAACTCCCAGATCGACTCGTCGACGCCCGCGGTCTTGACCACGCAGCCGTCCAGAGCGATGTTGCCGTGCAGGATCGCCAGCCCGCCGTCCTTCGAGTACGCGTGCTCGACGTCGTGGATGCAGCCGTCGGCGGCATCGGCATCCAGCGACTCCCAGCGCTCGGACTGCGAGAACGCCTCGGCGCTCCGCACGCACCCCGGCGCGGCGTGGAACAGCTCGACCGCACGCTCGCTCGGCTTCGGGCCGCGGATGTCCCACTCCTCCAGCCACGACGACAGCGACCCCGCATGCACGGTGTGGACGTCCTCGTGCAGCAGCCCACCACGCCACAGCTCGCCGAGGATCGCCGGGATCCCGCCGGCCCGGTGGACGTCCTCCATCAGGTACGTCCCGTTCGGCGCCACCTTGCAGAGGCACGGCACCCTGCGCGAGATCGCGTCGATGTCGCTCATCGTGAAGTCGACGCCCGCCTCCTGCGCGGCGGCCAGCAGGTGCAGCACCGTGTTGGTCGAGCCGCCCATCGCGACATCCAAGGTCATCGCGTTCTCGAACGCGTCCCGCGTCGCGACCGCGCGCGGCAGCACGCTCTCGTCGTCGCCGTCGTAGTAGCGCGCGCACAGCTCCACGGCCGTCCGGCCGGCGGCCTCGTACAGATCGCGCCGTGCCGTGTGCGTCGCCAGCGTCGAGCCGTTGCCCGGCAGCGCCAGCCCCATCGCCTCGGTCAGGCAGTTCATCGAGTTCGCGGTGAACATCCCGGAGCACGACCCGCACGTCGGGCACGCCGCCTCCTCGATCCGAGCCAAGTCGTCATCGGAAACGCTGTCGCTCACCGCATCCGCGATCGCCGTGATCAGGTTCAGGCCCTTGCGGACCGTGCCGTCGACCAGGACCGTCTGACCGCCCTCCATCGGGCCACCGCTCACGAACACCGTCGGGATGTTCAGCCGCAGCGCGGCGTTCAGCATCCCCGGCGTGATCTTGTCGCAGTTGGAGATGCACACCAGCGCGTCCGCGCAGTGCGCGTTGACCATGTACTCGACGGAATCGGCGATCAGGTCGCGCGACGGCAACGAGTACAACATGCCGTCGTGCCCCATCGCGATCCCGTCGTCGACGGCGATCGTGTTGAACTCGCGCGCGATGCCGCCCGCGGCCTCGACGGCCTCGGCGACGACGCGCCCCACCGGCGACAGGTGCGTGTGTCCCGGGACGAACTGCGTGTACGAGTTCGCCACCGCGACGATCGGCTGCTTGCCGATCGCGTCCCTCGCTACGCCCGCCGCGCGAAGCAGCGAGCGAGCGCCCGCCATGTTGCGACCGTGCGTGACCGTCCGGGAGCGCAGATGAGGCATGCCCCGAACTGTACTTCCCACGCGCGCGCGATCCTCGGATAGTGTCGCCGCATGCACGCGCTGATCGCCCTGATCACGGCCGCGGAGAGCGGCGCCGAGGAGTCCTCGAAGACCGCCTTCTACATCTGCGGCGGCCTCCTCGCCGCCTGGGCCGTCGTGCTCTCGCTGATCGGGATGAGCTCGCAGACCTTCCCGGCCACCGTCGCCGCGAAGCGCGGCGTCATCGCGATCACAGGCCTCTTCGTGATCGCCGCGATGGCGACCGCCGTCATCACCGCATAGCCTTCGACGGCGTGACGGACCACGCACCCGACGTACCCGCCGCCGCCGACGACGACGGCCACGCGATCAGCTTCCAGGTCCTGCGCCGCGGGACGCCCGTCCGCAGCAGCGACGGCGTCGCGCTCGGGACCGTCCGGCGCGTCCACGAAGCCAAGCGCGAGCACATCTTCGACGGCATCGACGTCGACACCCGGGACGGCCTGCGCTTCCTCGACGCGCCCGAGGTCGCCCGGATCGCCGAGCGCGCCGTGACGACCACGTTCCCCGCCGCCGAGCGCGAGATCCACCTGGTCGACCGCGGCTCCCGGATCGCGCGGATCCTCGGCAACACCACGACCGCGCGCCGGGCCAAGCGCGCCGGCGAGCGCGCGCGAGAGCAGTGGGACCGGCGCTAGCGCGCCGAGTGGGTCCCCGGACGCGCGGGGACACTAGTATGCAGAGACGATCCCCTTACCCGAGAGAGGGCACCAGATCGTGAGCGAGACCCAGACCACTGGCGACGGCGCCGTAGCCGCCGCCAACGCGGACACCCTGACCGTCACCGACAACCGGACCGGTCAGACCTATGAAGTCCCGATCACCGACGGGACCGTCCGCGCGATGGACTTCCGGCAGATGAAGACGTCCGATGACGACTTCGGCCTGATGACCTACGACCCGGCGTTCACCAACACCGCGTCCTGTCGGTCGGCCATCACCTACCTGGACGGCGAGAACGGCGTCCTGGAGTACCGCGGTTATCCCATCGAGCAGCTGGCGGAGAGGTCGACGTACCTCGAGGTCGCCTACCTGCTCGTCCACGGCGAGCTGCCGACGACGCCGCAGCTGGACCAGTGGAAGCACGACATCACCACCCACACGTTCGTGCACGAGAACGTGAAGGAGTTCGTCGGCGGCTTCCGCCACGACGCCCACCCGATGGGCATGTTGGTGGGGTCGGTCGGCGCGCTGTCGACGTTCTACAAGGACGCCAACGAGATCTCCGATCCGGAGAACCGCGCGCTCCAGACCATCCGGCTGATCGCCAAGATGCCGACGCTGGCGGCCTTCGCCTACCGGCACATCATGGGGCAGCCGTACTACTACCCGGACAACGACCTCGATTACCCGGGCAACTTCCTCAGCATGATGTACAAGATGACCGAGCTGAAGTACGAGCCGGACCCCCGGCTCGAGCGCGCGCTCGACGTCCTGTTCATCCTGCACGCCGACCACGAGCAGAACTGCTCCACCAACGCCGTGCGCGCGGTGGGCTCCTCGCAGGTCGACCCCTACTCCGCGGTCGCCGCCGGCGTCGCGGCGCTGTACGGCCCGCTGCACGGCGGCGCCAACGAGGCGGTCCTGCGGATGCTCAAGCGCATCGGCAACAAGGAGAACATCCCGGACTTCATGCAGGGCGTGAAGGACGGCAACGAGCGCCTGATGGGCTTCGGCCACCGCGTGTACAAGAACTACGACCCGCGGGCCACGATCATCAAGAAGGCGTGTGACGACGTCTTCGAGGTCACCGGCGTCAACCCGCTGCTGGACATCGCGCTCGAGGTCGAGAAGATCGCGCTCGAGGACGAGTACTTCGTGTCGCGCAAGCTGTACCCGAACGTCGACTTCTACTCGGGCCTGATCTACGAGGCCCTCGGGTTGCCGATGGACATGTTCCCCGTCATGTTCGCGATCCCGCGCACCAGCGGCTGGATCGCCCAGTGGCTGGAGATGGTGCAGGACAAGGAGCAGAAGATCGCGCGCCCGCGCCAGATCTACACGGGCGAGCGCACGCGGGACTACGTCGGGATCGACGCCCGCAAGTAGCGCGCTCGCGCAACACCTGAAGCGGTTCCTGCGGCCGGTCACCCTTAGTGACCGGCCGCACAGTTTCTGCGGCACCTCGGCGTAGCATGTCCGTTGCATGACGCTACGCCCCTCACCCGGAGTTCCGGAGCTCCTGATCCGCCGCATCACGCCGGCGGACAAGGACGCGCTGGTCGCCGGGCTGGGCCGGTTGAGCGAGCGGTCGGTGTACCTGCGCTTCCTGTCGCCCAAGCCGCGGCTGAGCAGCAGCGAGTTGAGGTACTTGACCGAGGTCGACTTCATCGACCACTACGCCTTGGTCGCGGTGCTCGCTGCGGCGCCGGACGTCGTGGTCGGCGTCGGCCGCTGGATCCGCTCGGCCGAGCACCCCGGCGACGCCGAGATCGCGATCGTCATCGCCGACGACCTCCAGGGTCGCGGCGTCGGGACCGAGCTGGGCCGTGAGCTGGCCGACGCCGCCGTCGCCCGCGGGATCGAGCGCTTCACCGCCTCGATGCTGCCGGAGAACACCGCGTCGCACCGGCTGTTCCGCAAGATCTCCTCGCGCCTGGAGCTGACCCGCGAGTCCGGCGTGGACGAGCTGGTCGCCCGGCTCGTCGCCTAGCGCCTAGAGCGCCTGCTCCTCGATGAGCGTGCGGCGCAGCGCCTGGTAGGCGTCCTCCCTCGGGAACACGTCGATCAGCTGCCTCCGGATCCGGCCCGTGTAGGCCTGGGCGTCGCCGTCGCCGCGGACGTCGATCCCGACCCGCAGCCCGCCCGGCCCGCGCAGCTCGCCGCGGGTGACGACCTGCATCTCCGGGGTGTAGGTCCTGCCCAGGCCCTTCTCGTCGCGCGGATGCGCGCGGGCCCGCGTGGCGTCGGTGCGCAGCTCGCGCTCCAGGAGGTCGACGGCGTCGGCGAGCGTCGCGCAGCCGTGCTTCTCGGGCTTTCCGCGGCGGCGCAGGGTGACGGTGTACGGGCTGCTGGTCACTACGGCGCTCACCCTACGGGGTAGCGTCGAGGGCATGGCTTCGATCTCCGCAGCGGCATCCGGCACGTTCAAGCTCGGCGGCGACCTGGAGGTGACGCGCCTGGGCTACGGCGCGATGCGCATCGTCGGCGACGGCGTCTGGGGTCCGGCCAAGGACCCTGACAAGGTCCAGGCGGTCCTGAAGCGCCTGCCCGAGCTGGGCGTGAACTTCATCGACACCGCGGACTCCTACGGGCCGGAGTACAGCGAGGAGTACATCGCCGAAGCGCTGGCGCCCTACGACGGCGGGATGGTCGTGGCGACCAAGGGCGGCTTCACGCGGCACGGGCCGGGCGACTGGAGGGAGCTGGGGCGGCGCGAGTACCTGCGCCAGTGCGTGCTGCTGTCGCTGCGCCGGCTGCGGGTGGAGACGATCGACCTGTACCAGTTGCACCGCATCGACCCGCGCACCGACACCGCCGAGCAGTTCGGCGAGCTCAAGGCCTTCCAGGACGAGGGCCTGGTCAAGCACCTCGGGTTGAGTGAAGTTGGGGTGGATGAGATCAAGGCCGCCCAGGAGGTCTTCGAGGTCGCGACCGTGCAGAACATGTACAACTTGACGACGCGCAGGTCCGAGGACGTGCTGCAGTACTGCGAGGAGCAGGGCATCGGCTTCATCCCGTGGTTCCCGCTGGCCGCGGGCGAGCTGGCCAAGCCGGGGCACCTGGTCGACGAGATCGCCAGGGCGCACGACGCGACCGCCGGCCAGGTCGCGCTGGCGTGGCTGCTGCACAAGTCCCCCGTGATGCTCCCGATCCCGGGCACGGGATCGGTCGAGCACCTGGAGGAGAACGTCGCGGCGGCCGACCTGGAGCTGACCGAGGACGAGCTGGAGCGCCTGGAGGCGGCGGCGGGCTAGAGCCGGCCGTTGGCGCGGAGGCGGTCGAGCGCGATCAACGTGACCATGCCGCGCCACTCCCAGGCGACGGCGGGGTTCCAGGCGGCCCACGGGAAGTCCCATCCGCCGTCGTCCTGCTGGGCGGCGGCCAGCTCGTCGAGCTCGCGCTCGGCGAGCGCGGCCGGGAACAGGCGGCGCCCCGCGCTGTCGGGGTGCGGCGCGGTCTCCAGGACGCCGACGGTCTCGCCCTCGATGCCGCTCTCGACGGCGATGACGCCGTCGGCGGGGACGCGGTCGCGCAGGACGTCCAGCTCGGCGTCGGCGCGGGCGCGGTCCGGGACGGCGTCGAGGAAGTGCACGACGTAGCGGAAGGCGTAGGCGTCGCTCAGCTTGAGCGTCCCGATCTGGTCCCAGATGTAGGTGTTGGCCGTGTCCAGCCAGGGGTGGGCGAGGCCGAGGCGGTGGGCGACCGAGGTGACGCCGGCGGTCATCAGCAGCGACGACGGCGCCGGGTCGGCCGGCGCCCACCAGGGCGCGTGGTCGAAGCCCTTGGCGGAGGGCAGGACGAACGGGATGCCGCCGTCGTCGTTGGTGACGGTGGCGATCCAGTCGAGGGCGGTGGTGGTGAGCGGCACGGGCCGCGCGGCTTCCGGGATCTCCTCCAGCACCTCGAAGGCGTACAACACGGCCGACGGCTGCGAGGCGGGCGTCCGGAGGTCCGGCTCCAGGAGGCCGAAGCCGCCGTCGGAGTTCCTGTAGGCCTCGAGCGCGCGCAGGACGGGCTCCGGGTCGCCCTGCGCGTCGCCGTAGAGGTGCTCGAAGCGGCGCCGTTCGAGCAGGCGGCCGTGGCTGTGGACGAACTGGCGTGCGGCAGCGAGATCGGGCATGGCACGGAGCCTGCCGGATCGGGGCGTCAGGCGCCTTGAACGAAACGGACGTCGCCGGCGGGGCCGGCGCCGCGGGCCAGCAGCGCGCTGGGCGTCGCGCCGGAGAGCCGCTTGGCCTCGCGGGCGAGGTGGGCCTGGTCGCTGTAGCCGGCGTCGGCGGCGAGGCGAGCGAGCGGCTCGCCGGGCGTCGCGCCCGCGGCGCGCAGGAAGCGCTGGAAGCGCAGGACGCGGCCGAGCGTCGCGGGGCCGTAGCCGACCTCGGCCTCGAACCGCCGCCGCAGCTGGCGCTCGGAGAGCCCGGCGCTGCGGGCGGGATCCTCACCGCGCGCGACCGCGACGACCGCGCGCCGGACCTCGTGGTCCAGGTCCTGCGGCCGGGGCAGCCGCGGCGCGAGCCCGCCGATCAGGGCCAGCAGTGCGTCCTTCCGCGTCGCCGCGCCCTTGACCGACTCCTCAACGCGCCTGGCGTCTCGTCCCCACAGCTCGACGAGTCCTACACCTTGATCCCGCAGCTCGCTGACCGGGAGGCCCAGCGCCGCACCCGCGGCGCCGACCCGGAACCGCACGCCAACCCGGTGCATCCCCGGCGTCGCCTCCGCCACGACCGCCCCCGTCGCCGGCCCCGCGACCGCCAACCGCTCGCCGCTCAGGACGACGTCGACGCACGCATCCGGCAACACGCTGGTTGCGTCACCATGCGACACCCAGACGCATGCGACGAGCGTCTCGAGCCGGGGCGGCGGCGCATATTCCCGGTAGGTCATGCCATGCGGGTACCCGCTGCGTCACTGGACGGCGACCGACGTCCCCGGCGTCACGTTAATCACCAGGTCCCCGCCAGTTGGGCTGGTGAGCGTCGTCGAGCCGTTCTTGAAGAGCGCCAGGCACGTCGAGTTGGATTGCGTGAGCGATTGCCCCGCGGCGTAGATCGTCACTTGGTTCGTCACGTTGTTGTGGGACGTAAACACGGATCCCGTGATATCGGCACCACACGTCGGGTCGGACAGGAGGGAGATGTGGCACCTGATGTTCCTGTTCCACCCCCTGGTCACCCCGGAGATCGTGAAACCCGTCACCGCGAGCAAGCTCGCGGTGTCACAGGTGATCATCACGCTCACCCCTCCAGGCACCGTGCACCCCGTGAACCTCTGGGTGGTGTTGGTGCTGATGGTCAACGGCAATGACCCACTTGCGGTCGACCAGGTTCCACTAAGCGTCATACCCGTGCAGTTCACGGTGCTCGTGGTCGAGCCAGACGTCGTGACCATCTTGATCCCGGTCGTGGCGGTCAGGGTCTTGGCACCCGATGGCGTCACCGTCGCGGTCGTGGCGCCGGCCGTGGCCACGAGCGCCGCGAAGACGACAGCGACACCGACGACCAACTTCACACAAGAACGCATGATCCCCCCAGGGTTGGGTCACATCTGGCTGCACCGGAACCCCGGCGCCACGCGAAGCTACACCTGGGCCGCATGGCTGAGCCAGAGCCAAGCGGCTTAGTATTGCTTATCAATCACTACCAGTGTACGGGTGAGTCGCCGACAGACGGGGCGCGTCGCCGCAGTCGTAGGCGTCGACCGGCGCGGCCGGGGGAGGGGACGGCGGCCCAGCGGCCGGCGCGTCCGTCGGCGCTGCGCCAGGAGCCGCTCGCCGCGCCTTCGGTCTGGACGACGAGGCCGGGGCGCGCGACGGCCAGCAGCCCGTCGTCGAGCGTCTCGCCGGGGTCGGTGGCGGAGCCGACAAGGACGTCGACCTCCACGCCCGCGACGAGGACCGAATCGGTCCCGAACGCCCCGTCACCGGTGAGCGCGCTCAACGCATAGGTCGCCATCCGCGGGCGCTCACAGCACCAGCGTCCCGCCGTGGTCGCGCAGCCACCGCCGCGGGACCTCGTAGCCCGGCATCAGCTGCGCCATCACGCCCCAGAAGCGCGGCGAGTGGTCCATCACCGCCAGGTGCGCCGCCTCGTGGCGGACGACGTACTCCAGGACCGAGTCCGGCGCCAGCAGCAGCCGCCAGTTGAACGACATCCCGCCGCGCGAGCTGCACGAGCCCCAGCGCGTGCGCTGGTCGCGGATCGTCAGCGACGTGTACTCGCGCCCGACCGCGCGCGCCGCCGCGTCCAGCCGCGGCGCGATCTCCTCCCGCGCCCGCCGCCGGTACCAGCGCTCCAGCGCGACCCGCGCCGCCGCCTCGTCGCCCGGCACCAGCAGCACGTGCCCGAGCTGCGTGACCCGGACCCGCCCCGCCTGCGGCGCGAGCGTCAGCGTCCTGCCGAGGTACGGCACCGTCCCCGGCGCCCGCGCGGCGCGCGCCGCGCGGTTGCGCGCGACCTCGGCGCGCCGCCGCAGGATCCACGTCTCCAGCTCCGCGACCGCCCGCTCGGCCTCGCGCGCCGGCGTCCGCCGCGGCAGGACCACCTCGACCGCCCCATCCCGCGCATCGACCCGCACCCGCACGCGCTTGGCCCGGTCGGAGCGGCGGACGGAGTAGTCGAACGGAACGGTGGACACGGTCGGCGCGACAGGCTAGCCCGCACGCCCGACGCCCTCAGCGCCGCAGCAGGACCACCGACGCGTGGAACTCCTCCACGTACAGCGCGAGCCGGCCCGCGATGCATGACGCGAACCCACCGTTCGCCGTCCAGGCCAGCTCCTCGACCGCCTCCCGGAGCTCCCGCTCGACGCCCCAGCCGATGTCCTGCGAGAACACCACGCAGCGGGCCGGCGCGCCCTCCGCGACGAGCCGCGCGACCACCGCGCCGTCGTCGGCCGCCTGGCCGCCCAGCCGCTCGGAGCGCGCCAGGTCCAGGCGTGAGGTGAAGTGCGACAGGTCGTCATGGCGCGCGCCGACCGTCCGCCAGCGCGCGGCGTGGCGCTGCGTCAGGAACCGCGCGAGGCCCAGCTCATGGGTCTCGCTCACTGCTCGCGTTCTTCGAGCAGTCCCGCGAGGTTCGCGATCGCCAGGTCGTCGCCGCGCTCGGCGCCGAGCCGGAAGGCGACCTCGGCGTCGTCGACCCGCCCCTGGTCCCAGAGCAGGACGCCCAAGTTGTTGTAGGCCTCGTCGTCGCCGTGCATCGCCGCGCGCCGGTAGAGCTCCTCGGCCTCGGCCGACGCCGGGTCCTCCTCCGACAGGTGGTTGGCCAGCTGCGTCTCGGCGGTCGCGACGTCCCTGCCCGCGCCCTCGCGCAGGACGGCGAGCGCCTCGTCGACCCGGTCCTGGAGCCGCAGCACCGAGGCCAGGAACGCGTAGCCCTCGACGCCGCCCGCGCCGATCGCCTCGCGCAGCGTGAGCTCGGCCTCGTCGAGGCGCCCCTCGTCCTGCAGCAGCGCGCCCAGGTCGACCAGCGACTGCGGGTCGCCGCCCGACGCGCCCTCCCGGAACAGCTCCTCGGCGCCCTCGACGTCGCCGACGTCGGCCAGCGCGTTGGCGAGCAGCCGGTGCTCGGTCTCCCCCACCGCGACGGTCGTCTTCCACAGCGCGATCGCCTCCTCGACGCGCTCCGTGTCATACAACAACAGCCCGAGGTTGTGGCCCGCCGCCAGCTCGCCGCGATCGGCGGCGGAGCGGTAGGACTGCTCGGCGCCCTGCAGGTCGCCCTGGTCCCACAGCGCGTTGCCGAGCGGGATCAGCGCGTCCGGATCGCCGCCGTCGACCGCCTCGCGCAGGATCGGCACGGCCTCTTCGGAGCGGTCCAGCTCGATCAGCAGCTCGCCGAGGTAGTAGCCGGCGTCCGGCTCGTGGCCCTCCAGCGCCTGCCGCAGCAGCCGCTCGGCCTCCTCATACCGCTGCGCCGCCTGCGCGCGCAACCCCTCGCCGAGCGCACCGGCACGATGGACGTCGTCAGCCATGCCTGCACTACAGCACGCGCAGCGTCTGGAGCGAGGTGTCGCGGGCGACGATCGAGCCGCCGGACGCGCGCGCCTGCTCCAGGTACATCACCGCGTCGGCGCCGACGCGGAAGCCCTCGAGGATCAGCGGGATGCCGGGCGGGTAGACCTCGACCTCCTCGGCGGCGACCTTGCCGATCGCCTCGCGCAGCGGGACCTCCTGGCCGATCGACTTCGCCAGGCGCTTGGCGTCGTAGGGCCGGATGACCGCGCGGTCGCCGAGCCCGGCGAACGGGTTGGACGCCGTGGGCTGGCGCGTGCGGCCGGGAAGTTGATGGCCTTCGAGGACGTCGACCAGCGCGTCCACGGTCGCGCCGACCGCGCCGTCGCTCAGCTGGAACGTCGTGATCAAGGTGATGGTCTGCACGCCCGCCTTCTCGATGACGATCCCGCGCTCCACCAACGCCTCGGCCACCTGGTAGCCGGTCAGGTCGAAGCGCGACAGCCCCAGCGTCGTCTTCACGAGGTCGGCGCCGGACACGTTCCGGGCGACCGCCTCCAGCCAGCGCGAGTCGTCGAGGTGGTCGAGGTCCGGCAGCGCGCGCCGCAGCGCGGCCTTCAGCCGCTCGGTCCGCTCGATCGACACCCCCAACAACTCCGGGCCCCGCGCAGCGAGCGCGCGGACCGCCGCGTCGGCGCTCGCGAGCAGCCCGTACGACGGCGACGTCGTCACGTACTCGCGGTAGGCCTCCTCCAGCAGCTCGGAGTCCACGCGCGCCTCGCGCCAGTGGATCAGCCCCGTCTGCTGCAGCCCGCCCGCGAGCTTGTGCGTCGACTGCACGCAGATGTCGGCGCCCGCGGCCATCGCGCTGCACGGCAGGTCGCCGTGGAAGTGCAGGTGCCCGCCCCACGCCTCGTCGACGAACACGAGGCAGTCCGGCGACCGCGCGTGCACGGCCTCGACGATCTCCTCCGTGTTGCCGACCAGGCCCTCGTAGGTCGGCGACGTGTAGATGACCGCCAGCGCCTCCGGGTAGCGATCCAGCGCGGAGGTCACGTCGTCGACCGACGGCGGCAGCAGCGCCTCGAAGCGCGCGTCGTACGGCGCCGGCAGGAACCGGAAGTCCAGGTCGAACGCCTTGATCGCGTTCATCATCGAGTGATGGATGTTGCGCGCGACCAGGACCAGCGCGTCCTGGCGCTCCATCGCCAGCATCCGCAGCACGACCCAGTTGGAGCCGGAGGACCCGTGGACGCTGAACATCGTCCGGTCGGCGCCCTGCGCGGCGGCCGCGAAGCGCTCGGCCTCGCCGAACACGCCGGTGTGGTCGACCAGGGTCCCGAAGAACCCGGCGCTGATCGACACGTCCGATTCGTAGAAGTCGGACACCCGCTCCTGCCCCGGCAGGATCGAGGGCGTGCACCAGCGCGTGTACCTGCCGACGTCCTCGTTGAGGATCCGGACGATCGGCGATGACGTGATCGGGTCCATGTCATCCGCCATGATGCCCTGCCGTGGCCCGTTCGATCGCACGACTTCCATCACAGGTCCAGCGCCCGTTCGAGGTGTACATCTCGGGCGTCCCGCAGGTCGAAGGCAAGGACTACGTCCTGGACGGCCGCGACCTCGTCTTCGAGGGCCGCACGCTGCGCAAGGACAAGGTGTCGGGCTGGCGCTGGTTCCTCGGCGCGTGGGGCGTCGGGACGTATCGCCAGAACGACTCGGTCGATGTCCGTTACACGACGGCCGCCGGCCGCCCGGCGGTCGCCGAGGGCCTCGAGCTCACGAGCGACGACCCGGCGTAGCCTCGACCAGCAGGTACTCGCACGCCAGCGCGACGTTGCCGCCGGGCGTGCCGGCGTTGCGCTCGTTGACGAGGCCGGAGACCGCGGCCAGCAGCGCGCCCCAGCGGCCCTCGCGCTCCAGTCGCGGGCGCTCGGCGAGGACGTTCCCGGCGGTCTTGATCAGGAACGCGACGGCGTTCATGCGGTCGGGGGCCGAGAGGACGAGCGACTCGCGCTCGGCGTGGACGACGTCCAGGCCCGCGCCGCCGAGCAGCGCCCGGACCGCCTCCTCGTCGCCCCAGCGCGAGGGCGGCGCCGCGCCCGGCGGGGGCGGCGGGAGGAACGGCGCGACCGCCGCGCCCAGCGCGGGCATGAACGACCCCGGCAGCCAGGCGGCGAGCACGACGCGCCCGCCGTCGGGCGCGCACGCCCGCGCCAGCTCGCGCGCCGCCGCCTCGGCGTCCAAGGCGTACATGACGCCGAAGACCGACAGCACCGCGTCGAAGCCGCCCGCGACCGGCAGCGCCGTCGCGTCGCCGAGCGTCCACGCGATCTCCGCCTGGACCTCCTCGGCCCGCAGCCGCGCCACGTCGAGCAACGCGGGCTCCAGGTCGACCCCTACAACTTCCTCGGCGCCCCGCGCCGCGGCGAGCAGCGCCGCGTTCCCGGTCCCGCACGCGACGTCGAGCACGCGCTCGCCCGGCGCGACGCGCGCCCGCTCCACCACCCGCTTGGCCGCGCCGCGCAGGCGCTGGGCCATCAGCGGGTAGTCGCCCGCGCCCCAGGTGGTCGCGGGCCCGGAAGCCACGGCGCCCTACGCGCCGACGGCGGGCCGGCGCGGCTCGCCGAGCCCGGTGCGCGACGTGTCCCACGGCCGCCACAGGCGCAGCGCGCTGAGGATCGCGCGCGTCGCGGGCGAGCGGTTCATGGTGCAGAAGTGGATCCCTGGCGCGCCGTGCGCGAGCAGGTCGGCGCACTGCATCGTCGCGTAGGAGACGCCGAACTCCGCGACGGCCTCCCTGTCCTCGGCGCGCGCATCGAGCTCGCCGAGCACATGCTCGGGCAGCGACGCGCCGCACAGGCCGGTGATCGTCTTGATCTGCCCGTAGCCGGTGATCGGCATGATGCCCGGGATGATCGGGACCTCGATCCCGATCGCCCGCGCGCGCTCGACGAAGTCGTAGTACAACGCGTTGTCGAAGAACAACTGCGTGATCAGGTAGTCCACGCCCGCGTCGACCTTGGCCTTCAGGTACTGCAGGTCGGCCTCCGGCGAGACCGCGTGGATGTGGGTCTCCGGGAAGCACGCGGCGCCGATGCCGAAGTCGTAGTTGTCGCGCAACAGCGACACCAGCTGGTGCGAGTACTCCAGGCCGCCCTCGCTCGCCACCCAGTCCGTCTGCCCGCGCGGCGGGTCGCCGCGCAGCGCCAGGACGTTGTCGATCCCGGCCTCGCGGATCTCCTCCAGCGTCTCGCGCAGCTCGTCGACGCTCGCGCCGACGCAGGTGAAGTGCGCCATCGCCTCGAGGCCGTGCGCGTCCTTGATGTGGCGCACGATCTCGACGGTCTTCTCGCGCGTCGACCCGCCCGCGCCGTAGGTCACCGACACGAACGACGGCTCCAGCGGCGCCAGCTCGGCGAGGGCCTGCTTGAAGTTCTCCTCGCCCTCGGGCGTCCTGGGCGGCATGAACTCGAAGGAGAACGTCGGCTCGTCGCGGCCGAGCAGCTCGCTGATCCGTGGCATGGTCGTACAAACCCTAACACGCTCGTGTCAAGGTTTGAAGATCCCCAGTCAGATCAAGGCTTCGCGGCCCACCGCTCCGGCGATTCGCCGACGCGCTCGAGGCGTTCGGTGACCTCGAGGTGGCGCAGGTAGGCCAGCGTCTCCGACAGCCACCAGTTCGCGTTGAACGGCGTGATCGCCGCGCCGTAGACCTCGGGGATGATCTCGTAGGCGGTCAGCCCCGGCTCGGTCCGGACGACCTCCTCCACGCGCGCGAGGCGGTCGCGCACGAGCGTCCGGTTGGCGTTGATGTGCGCCTGGACGTCGGTGAACGTGCGTCCGTGGCCGGACAGGCAGAGCCGCGCGTCGAGCTCCTGGACGAGGTCGAGCGAGTGCAGGAACTCGCCCGCCGGATCCGGCGAGTAGCCGTAGTCGTAGTACAACGACACGCGGCCGAGGAGGTGGTCGCCGGAGATCAAGATCCGGCGCTCCTCCTGGTAGAGGCAGACGTGCGACGGCGCGTGGCCGGGCGTCTCGTAGACCTGCCAGGTGCCGAGGTCGGTGTGGACCTCGATGCCCGGGACGAGGTTGCGGTTGGGCTCGATGATCCCGGCGATCCCGAAGCCGGTCCCGCGGCGCGCCTCGCTGTACCTGCGCAGCGGCTCCTCCGGGACGCCGGACTGCAGCGCCACCTCGATGCGGCGGTCGAACGCGGCCTCGGGGTCGCGGGCGGCCTTGAGCATGTGGTCGTGGTTGGGGTGCATCCACAGCTCGCAGCCCGTGCGCTCCACGATCGTCGCGGCGTTGCCGTAGTGGTCCGAGTGCGCGTGGGTGCAGACGAGCAGCCGGACCAGGTCGAGGTTCAGGTTGACCTGCGCCAGCGCGCGCTCCAGGTGGCCCATCGAGCCGGGCTCGTGCATGCCGCAGTCGACCAGGACGATCCCGTCGCCGGCGGCCAGCGCCCAGGCGTTGCAGTGCGGCACGCCGGGCCACGGCAACGGCAACCGCAGCCGCCACACCCCCGGGAGCACACGCTCGCCCCGTCCGACTTCCCGCTTGCGATTGGCCTCCGGCATACGTGGCTCAACCCTAGACTGCGCGGACATGTCCTCACGCATCCGCACCCGTCCGGGGGTCGACAGGTTGATGGCCGCCGCGCCGGAGCCGGTCGCCGACGGCGTCTGGGTCGTCCGTGGCGGGTTCCCGTCGCGGACCATGAACGTGTACTTGGTCCGGGACGGCGCGGGCGTGCTCGCGTTCGACGCGGGGATCGAGTCGATGGCGGGCGCGGTCGCGCGTGCGGCGCGGTCGCTCGGCGGGCTGACCCGGATCGTGCTCGGCCACGGCCACGCCGACCACCGCGGCGTCGCGCCGGCGCTGAGCGGCGTCCCGGTGCTGTGCCATCCGGACGAGGTCGCCGACACCGAGGGCGACGGCGGCGCGCACTACTTCGACCTGTCGCTGCTGGCCCCGCACGGGCGGCTCGCGCTCGGCACGCTGCTGCCGGTCTGGGACGGCGGGCCGGTCCGCAAGGTCGCCGACACCGTGCGCGAGGGCGACGACGTCGCGGGCTTCGAGGTGGTGCACCTGCCCGGCCACGCGCCGGGGCTGATCGGCCTGTGGCGCGAGAGCGACCGGCTGGCGCTGGTCAGCGACACCTTCTACACCTTGGATCCCCAGACCGGCCTGCACGGGAGGGCGCGCGTGCCGCACCGCGCGTTCAACTGGAACACCGAGGTCGCGCGCGACTCGATCCGCAAGCTCGCCGCGCTGCGGCCCGCGGCCGCGTGGTCCGGGCACGCCAACCCGGTGACCGGCGACGTCGCGGGCCAGCTCGAGCACGCGGCGGCGACGACGTAGCGATGGGACGCCGCAGCCGCCAGCGCGGGAACGCCGACAAGCTCCAGGCGCCGACGACCGACTACACGTCGCCCGACGGCGAGCAGGTCCTGACCCTGCGCGGCATGCTGTCGCCCAGGTCCCGCGCGCAGTACGCGCGCGAGAGCGACCCCGCGCAGGCGAGGGCGGCGCTCAACGTCGAGGACGTCCGCGCCCGCGCGCTGGAGTTCCTGTTCGAGCGCCTCGTCGAGCGCTGGACGATCAACGACGTCCCGACCGAAGGCGCCAAGCCGCTGCTGGCCCGCTACCGCGCGGCGACCCGCGACGAGCGCACCTGGATCACCGGCGTCCTGCGCGAGCACTGCGCGGAGTGGTTCCCGGACGTCCAGGTTCCCTAGACCTACAAGAAGGTTTCGCGCTACCTTGCCGCGCCCACCGCGTTGAAGGCAGGCAAATGATCAGGACGATCCACAAGCTCTCCACCGCGGCGGCGGCCGTCGCCGCGCTGTCCGCGCTCGCCGCGGCCCCCGCCGCGCAGGCCGACCAGCACTGGCAGGCGCTGACCGGCATCCCCATCCACGGGACGCCCGTCGTGGCCATCAGCGAGACGCAGGCGATCACGGTCGCCGCCGACCAGACCCGATACGAGGGCGGAGGCGTGCTCGTCACGACGCGCAGCCCGGACGGCAGCTGGAGCGCGCCGGTCCACCTCGGCTCGTCGTCAGACGCGTGGAACGTGGACGTCGCGACCAACGCGCGTGGCGACGTCGTCGTGGGCTGGGATGACGGCACCCAGCACATCGCGGTCCGGCCCGCCGGTCAGGGCTTCCTGCCGACGGTCGACCTCCCCGACAGCGTCGAGAGCGAGAACATCAACGGCCCCTCGCCCCAGGTCGGCGTCAACGACGCCGGCGAGGTCACGACCGCGTGGTCCGCCAGGGCGGATGCGAACGACAACCAGCTCCCGAACCCCGACGCGGTGCGCTACACGACCGGCTCGCTGACCGCGCCGGTGCAGACCGTCCACACCTCGGCCGATGCGAGCACGGGTCGCGCCTTCGAACTGCGCACGGCCCATCAGGGCCCGTCCGCGCTCGTGTGGTCCGGGGACCTGGGCGTCAGCGCCGTCCTGCGCCGCGCCGGTGAGGACTTCGGCGCGGTCCAGCAGATCACGCCCGCGGGGATCGCCTACACGGGGCCGGCCGTTGGGGGTCCGGTGATCGCGGTCCGCCCGGACGGGCGTGCGGCGGTCGCGTTCGAGGGCTCCGACGACGGCTCTGACCCGAACCGCGTCGAGCTGTCCCGCAGCGACGCGAACGGCACCTTCGAGCCCGCGGCGTACGTCACGCCCGCCGGGCAGGACACCCAGAGGCCGGCGCTGGCGTGGCCGGCGGGGTCCGACATCCAGGTCGCCTGGCTGGGCAGCGCGGCGTCCCGCGACGAGGCCGTGACCGCCGTCGCGCCCGCTGACGGCCCGCTCGGCGTGCTTCCGGAGCACGCCTACGACAACGCGCTCGACGGCAGCCAGACGATCGCGCCGCACGAGGGCGTCCAGGTGCTCTCGGCGGCCGGCGGCACGATGACCCTGTTCCAGCGGCGGGACGACGGGTTGCGGTCGGTCAACTGGAAGCTCAACGACCCCACGGCGCAGCCGGCCGAGTACGCGATCGACCCGCAGCCGGCCGCCGAGAACCGCGTGACGGCGGCGAGCGACGACGCCGGCGACGTCGCGGTGGGCTGGAACACGAAGGAGACGCCGTGGCTCCCCGCCCTGTCGGTCTGGGACGCCACGCCGCCCGCCGTGACGGTCACCGCGCCGGCGACCGTGACTGCGGGCAGGCCGTTCCTGCTGACGGTCGGCGCGACCGACGCGCTCTCGGGCGTCGCGAGCCGCGCGGTGACGTTCGCCAACGCCCTCGGCCAGCCGGTGGCCGGCCCGCTGGTCGGCGCCGACGGCACGGCGACCGCGACCCTCGGCCAGCCGGGGACGTACGCGCTCACCGGGCGTGCGGCCGACGCCGGCGACAACGCCGCAACGGCCACCCGGACGATCACGGTCGTCGCGGCGCCGAGGACGCCGGTCGTGGTCAAGAGCACCTGCAGGGTCCCGTCGCTGCGCAACCACAGCGTCGCGTACGCGCGGCGCCTGCTGACGGTCTGGCACTGCCGGCTGGGCAGGGTCACGACGCCCAGGCGCTACAAGCACGTCAAGGGCCTCGTGATCCGCGGGCAGTCGCGCCCGGCGGGCCAGAAGCCGGTGGTCGGAGCGCACGTCAACGTGACGCTGGGCGTCAGGCCGAAGCCGAAGGCCAGGCACCACAAGAGCCACAAGAAGTCCCGCTAGCGCTGCGCAGGGTGTCCGGACGCCGGCGCGCCATGAGCGGCGCGTCGGCGCTACCCTGCCTGGCCGCATCGACAAGGAAGTCAGGGGAGAACTGGTGAGGAAGATCCGTTCAATGGCGGCGGTCGCAGCGACCGCCGCGTTCGTCGTCGTGCCGGCGTCATCGGCCGGGGCGACGGGCTGGAGCGCGCCGCATGCGCTGTTCCCGTCCGCGATGGCCGCGTACCGGCAGAGCGGCACGATGAACGCCGGCGGCGACGTCGCCGCGGTGAGCCTCTCGGACGACCACCGCGACGTGGTCCTCTACGAGCGCCCGGCCGGCGGCCGGGGGACGACCACGGTCGTCGGCTCCGCGACCCGTGTGGACGACCCGCAGGTGGCGCTCAGCGACACCGGCGCGATCGCGGTCGCCTGGGTCGACACCAAGAACGGCGACGAGGCGCACGTCGCGGTCCGGCCCGCGGGCAGCAGCAGCTTCCGCGCGCCGGTCGACGCCGCGGCGACGCGCTACGGGGACGGGATGAACCCCGAGGACAACGTCCGCATCGGGATCGACGACGCGGGCGAGGTCGCCTTCGCCTGGGCCACCGGAGCTTCGACGCTGCACTGGGGGCTGATCGGGACCGACGGGGCGCTCGGGACGACGGGCACCGCCTCGGCGAGCTCGTCGCTGTCGTTCAGCGTCTCGATGAACGCGGCCGGCGACGCCGTCGTCGGCTGGAGCCAGACCTCCTCGAACGCCGCGGACGACGCGGTCCGGGCGTCGATCCGGCCCGCGGGCGGCGCGTTCGGCACGCCGGCCACCGCCGACAGCGGCTCCGCCGGCGGCGATCCGTCGACGGCGATCGACGCGGCCGGCGACGTCGCCATCGCCTACACCGACTGGGTCGGCGGCCACAACGGGCTCCGCGTCGCGACGCTGCCGGCCGGCGGCACGTTCGGCGCACCGGTGGACGTCTCGGCCGCCGGGGCCGACACGGAGAACCCGAGCGTCGCGCTGGCCGGCGACGGCACCGCGGTCGTCTCGTGGAGCCCGGCCTACCCGGCCTTCGGCGGCAGGTACGCCGCGCGGGCGGTCACGCTCGCCGGCGCGACGGCGGGCCCGATCACGACGTTCAGCGCGAGCTCCTACGGCCGCAGCCAGACGGTGCTGCGGCCCGACGGCAGCGGCGCGGTCCTCATGCTCGCCACCGACGGGCTCTACATCGCCGAGCGCAACAGCGACGGGACCTTCGAGCCCGCGACGCTGATCACCGCCGCGGCCGAGACGAACGGGAGCGGCGGCCCGGGTGCTGTGGGCGCGGTCGACGCGCAGGACGGCATGGCGGTGTTCTGGCCGGACAGCGCGTCGAGCGTCTCGCTGTCCTACTACGACCTCGACACGCCGCACCTGAGCGACGTCGCGGTCCCGGCCGCGGGCACGAGCGGCACGCCGCTGGCGTTCGCGGCCACGGCGTCCGCCCCGCTCGGCTGGGCCACGATCGACTGGGACTTCGGCGACGGCCAGACCGCCGGCGGCGCCCGGGTCTCGCACACCTACGCGGCGGCGGGCACGTACACCGTGACCGCGACGCTGACCGACGCGGCGGGCAACACCGACCCGGCGACCGCGACGCGGACCGTGGTGGTCGCGCAGGCTCCGGCGCCGCCGAGCACCGGCGACACGGGCCAAGAAACGAGGACGCCGGCCCCGGCGCCCATGCCGAGCCCGGCGCCCAGGCCGGCGACGCCGAAGCCGGCGCCGCACGCCGCGGCCCAGTGCAAGGTCCCGTCGCTCGCCGGCCTGACGACGGCCGCCGCGAAGAAGAAGCTCGCCGCAGCCCACTGCAGGCTCGGCACCGTCACCACGCCCAAGAGGTACAAGAAGTCCAAGGGCCTCGTGATCCGGGCGCAGTCGCGCAGGGCAGGCACGAGGACGGCAGCGGGCGCGAAGGTCTCGGTGACGCTGGGCGTCAAGCCGAAGCGCCCGGCGTCGCACAGGCGCGTGCGGTAGGGCGATCCTGGGCACCAGTGAGCGCGTGAAACCGAACCGCGCGCTCCTGACCGCCCTCACCGCCGCGCTGCTCGCGGCCGCCGCCCCCGCGGCGGCGGTCGCCGGCACCGGCTGGGGCCCGGTCCTGCAGCTGCCGGGCGCGATCAACGCGACGGGCACCGACGTCGCCGTCGATGCGGCCGGCGACCAGGCGATCGCGCTGACGACCTACGACCAGCAGCAGGTCCTGCTCACCACGCGCGCGGCCGGGACGTCCTGGCCCGCGGCCCAGGCGCCGATCACGACGCACCAGACGGGGCGCGCGGCGATCGGCCCGGACGGCGTCGCCCGCACCGCGTACGTGGAGGACGGGCGTCTCTACCTGCGCAGCGTCGCGCCGGGCGCGGTCATGCCGTCGGCGGCCGAGTACGTCGCGGGCGACCCCTGCTGCGACAGCGCGGTCGCGGGCAGCCTCGACTACGTCCCGCAGGTCGCGACCGGCGCCGACGGGGCGACGGTCGTCACGTGGATGGCCAACAACGGCAGCCACATCGAGGTCCACTGGGCGGTGCGCGCGGCGGGCGCGAGCACGTTCGGGCCGATCGGGTCCACCGACGCGGGCGCCTGGATCCTCGGGCAGGCGCAGATGGCGTCCGACGCACGCGGGGACACGGTGATCGCCTGGCCGGAGAACGTCGGCCCCTACGGCGGCGACCCGGCGTTCGTCGTGCGCGCGATCTCGCGCCCGGCGGGCGGGACGTTCGGCGCACCGGTCACGGTGTCGTCGCCCAACCACCACCTCGAGCCGCCGTCGGTCGCGGTCGGGCCGGACGGCAGCGCGGCGCTCGCGTGGCGCGCCGACAGCGACCCGGAGGGCGACGGCGTGATCCGCGGGTCGTCGCGCGCCGGGGCCGGCGGCGCTTGGACGAGCGAGCAGGACGTCTCCAACGCGGCGCTCGACGACGCGCTGCCGCACGTCGCGGTCGGTGGCGCGGGCGGGCGCGAGATGGCGGTGGGCTACGTGGAGGACGACTCGCGGCAGCTGCCGATGGCGGCGCTCGGGACCGCGGGCGGGACGTTCGGCGCGCCGGGCCAGGTGGCGATGCTCTCGGCACGGGCGATCGACGTCGCGCTCGGGCCCGACGGCACCGGGATCCTGTCGTTCTACGACGGCAGCAGCGTGTGGACGTCGATCCGGCCGCGCGGCGCGGCGGCGTTCGCGTTCGTCGACCCGGCGCTGGCGACGGCCGACGGGCAGGCCGCGCAGGGCAATGCGTCGGTCGCCTTCGACGCGCAGGGCGACGCGCTCGGGGCCTGGGCCGGGCAGGACGGCGCCGAGCGCTGGCGCACGTGGGACGGCGACCCGGGCGCGGCGCCGCCGAGCGATCCCGCGCCGAGCGTGGCCGCCGCGCCGGTGTCACCGGCGACGCCGCTCCGGACCGCCGCCGCGGCGTCGGCCGCGACGCCGGCGGCCAGGCGCTGCGCGGTTCCCAACATCATCAACTTGACCCGGACCCGCGCCGCCGCGCGCCTGCGCAGCGCGCACTGCACACTCGGGAGGGTCACGACGCCGAAGCGCTACCGGCACCGCACGGGCCTCGTGATCCGGGCCCAGTCACGCAGGAGCGGCACCCGGATCGCCTCCGGGACCAAGGTCCACGTGACGCTCGGCGTGAAGCCGAAGCCCAAGCACCGCAGGCGCTAGCACCGCGCCCATCGTTCCTCTGACACCGGCGTGCCAGAACTGGCACGCCGCCGCTACCATGCGCCGCCGGTCCGACAAGGAAAGTCAGGGGAAACTGGTGAGGAAGATCCGTTCTTTCGCGGTGGTCGCAACGACCGCCGCGCTAGCACTTGCGCTCGCAGCATCCGCAGGGGCGACGACGTGGAGCGCGCCGCATGCGCTGTTCCCGTCCGCGGTGACCGCCTATCGATCGAGCGCCACGATGAACGCCGACGGCGACGTGGCCGCGGTGACCATCTCGGCCGACCAGCGCGACGTGGTGCTCTACGAGCGCCCGGCCGGCGGCCCGGAGACGACCACGGTCGTCGGTTCCGACACGACGCGAGCCGGAGACCCGCAGGTGGCGCTCAGCGACACCGGCGCGATCGCGGTCGCGTGGGTCGGCGCCGACAACGACGAGGCGCACGTCGCGGTCCGGCCCGCGGGCAGCAGCACCTTCCGCGCGCCCGTCGACATCTCGTCGACGACCTACCAGGACGGGATGAACGACACCGGCAACGTCCGCATCGGGATCGATGACGCGGGCGAGGTCGCCGTCGCCTGGAAGACGGGGACGTCGTCGCCGTGGACCATGCACTGGGGACTGATCGGGACCAGCGGGACGCTCGGGACGACGGGCACGGTGACGGCGGGTTGGTCGCTGGCGTTCAGCGTCTCGATGAACGGGGCCGGCGACGCCGTCGTCGGATGGAGCGAAGTCGCCACGGATCCCGCGCAGAGCGCGCTCCGCGCATCGGTCCGGCCCGCGGGCGGCGTGTTCGGCACGCCGGCCGACGTGCACGACGGTGTCCCCGACTTCGAGCCGTCGACCGCGATCGACGCGGCCGGCGACGTCGCCGTCGCCTACACCGGATCCGCCGGCAACCATGGCGAGATCCGGGTCGCGACGATGCCGGCCGGCGGCGCGTTCGGCACCCCGGTGGCCGTCTCGGCCCCCGGCGACGACACGGCGTACCCGAGCGTCGCGATGGCCGGCGACGGGACGGCGGTCGTCTCGTGGAGCCCGGGCTTCATCGGCAGGTACGCCGCGCGGGCGGTCACGCTCGCCGGCACGCCCGTGGGCGCGGTCACGACGCTCGGCCCGAGCCCCAACAGCCGCAGCCGGACGGTGCTCCGGCCCGACGGCAGCGGCGCGGTGTTCATGCTCGCCACCGACGGGCTCTACGTGGCCAAGCGCGACGCGGACGGGACCTTCGAGCCCGCGACGCTGGTCACGACCGGCGGCTACTCGTCCGGGGTCAACATGCCGGGCGCCGTCGGCGGGATCGACGCGGCCGGCGACATGGCGATGTTCTGGCCAGGCAGCTCCTCGAGCGTCTCGCTGTCCTACTACGACCTCGGCGCCCCGCAGCTGGGCAGCGTCACGGTCCCGGCCACGGGCACGAGCGGCACGCCGCTGGCGTTCTCGGGCACGGCGTCCGACGCGCTCAGCTGGGGCACGGTCCGCTGGGACTTCGGCGACGGCCACACCGCCGACGGCGACGCGGTCTCGCACACCTACGCGGCGGGCGGGACCTACACGGTGACCGCGACGGGGATCGACGCCTCGGGCAACACCGACCCGGCGACCGAGACGCGGACCGTGGTGGTCGCGCAGGCCCCGCCGCCGCCGAGCACCGGCGACGCGGACCCGGGGACGGGCACGACGACCACGACGACGCAGACGCCCGTCACGACGACGACCACGGCGACGAGCCCGGCGCCCGCGCCGAGCCCGGCGCCGGTGACGCCCAAGCCGGCACCGCCGGCCAGGCCCGCCGCGGTCACCTGCAAGGTGCCGTCGCTCGCGGGTCTCACCACAGCCGCCGCCAGGCGCAAGCTTGCCGCCGCGCACTGCAGGCTCGGCACGGTCACGACGCCCAAGAAGTACAAGAAGACCAAGGGCCTCGTGATCCGGAAGCAGTCGCGCAGGAGCGGTGCCAGGCTCGCCTCCGGGACCAAGGTCAGCGTGACGCTCGGACCGAAGGTCAAGGCCAAGGCGGCCAACCAGTAGGTCGTGCGATACGGGCCGGACGGGTAACGTCCGGCCCGTGCCGACCGTCGAAGAGGTTCCCGCTCGCCTGCTGCTCGGTTCCGGCCCCTCGCCGGTGCCCTACCGGATCCTGAAGGCCCTGAGCCACCCGACCGTGGGGCATCTGGACCCCGCGTTCGGCGCCCTGCAGGACGATCTCGCCGCGCGCTTGCGGGCGGTGATGAAGACCACCAACAAGGTCACGTTCCCGTTGAGCGCCACGGGCTCCGGCGGGATGCAGGCGATGGTGGACACGCTGATCGCTCCGGGGGACCGAGTCGTCTGCGGCGTGCACGGCGCCTTCGGCGGCCGCATGGCCGACGCGCTCGGAAGGGCGGGCGCCGACGTGGTCCGGGTCGAGCAGGAGTGGGGCCGCGCGATCGAGACCGAGCGGCTGATCGCCGAGATCGGCGCCGGCTCGACGCGGGCGGTGTTCGTCGTCCACGGCGAGACGTCGACCGGCGTCGCGCAGCCGCTCGACGGCCTGGCCGACGCCGCGCGCGCGGCCGACGCGCTGCTGCTCGTCGACTGCGTCACGTCGCTGGCCGGCCATCCGCTGGACCTCGACGCAGCCGGGGTCGACGCGGCGTTCAGCGGCACCCAGAAGTGCCTCAACGTCCCGCCGGGCCTCGCGCCGTTCACGGTCGGCGACCGCGCGCTGGACCGGCTGCAGAAGCGGTCCTGGTACTTCGACCTGCAGGCGATGGTCGACTACTGGTTCGCCGACGGCCCGCGCGCCTACCACCACACCGCGCCGATCAACATGATCTACGCGCTGCACGAGGGGCTGCGGATCGTGGAGGAAGAAGGACTACAACAACGCTGGGAACGCCACGCGGTCGCCCACGAGGCACTGCGCGAGGCGCTCGGCGTCCTGGGCTTCGAGCGCTTCGCGCCGGACGGCGAGCAGTTGTCGTCCTTGCTCGCGCTGCAGATCCCGGAGGGCCTGGACGACGCCGCCGCGCGCGGCGCGCTGCTGAAGGACCACGGGATCGAGGTCAGCGGCGGGCTCGGCCCGTTCGCGGGCCGGGCGTGGCGGATCGGCGTCATGGGCGAGGGCGCGCGACCAGAACCCCAGGACCGCCTGGTCCGGGCGGTCGCCCGGATCGGCGGCGGCGACGAGGCCGCGGCGATCCGCGCGCTCGAGGAGGCGTGGGCATGAGCATCGGCGTGACCGACCCCTACAACTTCGCCGAGGTCACCGAGCACCTCGACCCGGCGGCGTTCGCCGACCTCATCACCGGCTACTGCCTCGACGTCCAGCCCGCCCAGCAGGTCCTGGTGCGCAGCACCACGCTCGCCGCCCCGTTGTTGCTGGAGTTGCAGCGCGCGATCCTGGAGCGCGACGCCTGGTGCTTCCTGCGCGTCGAGCTGCCCGGCGAGGCGGCGGCGTTCTACCGGCACGCGCGCGAACATCAACTCGACACCTACCCGCCGTTGGCCTACGAGGAGGCGAGGCGGATCCACGCGACCGTCGGCATCCAGGCGCCGGACGACACGCGCGCGCTGATCGGCATCGACCCGGCGCTGATGACGCGCGCCGCCCGCGGGCGCAGCGACGTGCGCGAGCAGATGCTCAGGAAGCGCTGGTGCGGCACGCTGTGGCCGACGCCCGCCAACGCGGCGCTGGCGGGCATGGAGCTCGGCGAGTTCGCGAGGTTCGTCGCGGGCGCCCTGTTCCTCGACCGCCCGGATCCCGTCGGCGGCTGGACCGAGCTGCGCCAGTTCCAGGCCGCGCTGATCGAGCGCGTGTCGAAGGCCAGGACCATCAGGATCGAGGCCGACGGGACGGACATCTCGCTGGACGTGTCCAAGCGGGTCTGGGTGAACTCCGACGGCAAGCGCAACATGCCGTCCGGCGAGGTCTTCACCGGCCCGCAGGAGCGCTCGGCCAACGGGAGGATCCGCTTCACGATCCCGTCGAGCCCCTCCGGCGTGGACGTCCGCGACGTCGAGCTGGAGTTCCGCGACGGCGCCGTCATCAAGGCGACCGCGTCGCGCGGCGAGGAGTACCTCCAGCGCGCGCTGCAGACCGACGAGGGCGCCAGGTACCTCGGCGAGCTCGGCATCGGCACCAACTACGGGATCACTCAGCCGATCGGCGCGATCCTGTTCGACGAGAAGCTCGGCGGGACGGTCCACCTCGCCCTCGGCCGCTCCTACCCCGAGACCAAGGGCACCAACATCTCGGCGCTGCACTGGGACCTCATCTGCGACCTGCGCCCCGGCGGCCGCATCCTCGCCGACGGCGTCCCGATCCAGGAGAACGGCCACTTCACGCTGTGAGCCGGTCCGGACGCGCACTCACGTCCGCGGCCCTGGCCGGGCTGTGCCTCACGCAGGCTGCCACAGCTCGATCCGGTTGCCCTCCGGATCGGCGACCCAGCCGAAGCGGCCGACGCCGTCCATGTCCTGGACGTCGTCGGCCACGTCGGCGCCCGCGGCGCGGAGCTGGGTGAGCATCGCGTCGAGGTCGCGGACGCGGAAGTTCAACATGATCTTCTGCTCGCGGGAGGCGAAGTAGTCGCTGTCGGCCGGGAACGTCGCGATGACCGTCGGCCCCAGCTCCTGCTCCCACATGCCATGCTCGCCGCCGTCGAGCCCGAGCGCGTCGCGGTACCAAGCGCTCAACGCGTCCGGATCCTGCGCGCGGAGGAAGAGACCGCCGATGCCGAGCACGTGTTCCATGCGCG